>JAJEBS010000045.1 GCA_022822425.1 Gemmatimonadota bacterium
CCCGACACCATCCGCGCCCCGCCGCGATGCCCGCCACGAGGCCCCGGTCCAGCGACCTCCTCCCATAAGATGGAACGACGGATCCGCGCCCGCAACGAGCGTCCACCACTCTCGTGGTTTTCTGCGGCGCAGGCTCCTAGCGATGGATGAAGGTCGTTGAGGTAGGGGGCAAAGACTTCCTTCATTTTCGCCGCCGCCCGATTGAGTTCTCGCATCTTGGCTTCGCTTGGATCCTGGTAGTTGCCGTCGACCTCATAGCGAATCCTCCATCGGCCGTCCGTAGCTGTCTCCGGCCAATCAAGAGAATTCGGCAACTGGGCATCCGCGAATTTATTGTCGATCTGCTGCCTGTTCTTTGTCAGCTCATCCAGCGCCCGAACCCAATGGCCCGTTCTGTTCACGATTGCGAACCAAGATGTTCTCCTATTGACCCCAACTCTGTAGAAAAGCATCTGCTTCTCTGCACGCGTGTCTAGTACGCCGGTCGGGCTGGGCGAGAGATGCGCGACAGGAGAACCGATCTCCTCGTTTTGTGCTTGGTCGCAGAGATCCCTTAGGAACCCAAGTTTCTTCTGGCCATCTTCGCCGTATCCTGTTGACTCAATCCGCCTTTCAACATCGGTAGGCTTGGCAGCCACCAGGAAAAGCGGGGCCGGATCGGAGTTGCCGATCTTGATCGCTCTCACCGTGACTAGCCAGATCTGCCCAATGCCGCGGTCGTTCAGCGTGTCCACAGCGTTGATGTGCTCGGGCCGTGCGTACTCAGCGATCCAGATCGCCCTCTTGACGTCTCGATGGGACACGTAGGTCACGAGCTGACCGAGGTGGCGGTGGTCGCTGGTTCCGAACTGGTTTTCGATGACGACATCGCCGAAATCGGTCTCCGCCATGAGGTCAATGCTGAGAGATCCGGCACCAACCTCCCTCTGCGCATTGGTCAATCCGATACCGAGAACCGAATCAAGCTCCCCGATGTGCTCTTGGAGCCAAGGAGTAAAGTGCTGATCCTCCTTTGGCCACACGCTGCGAATTGGCACGTTCCTGATGGTCGCGATCGTCTCTGGCATGAGGCGATCAGTGTACCAGATTGGCAGCGGACGATCAGGTCTCCGGCGAGCTGCGCCCCGATTGCGCCCCGATCCCGAACGGCGCATACGATACGCCATGTGCGGGTCGAACCTCTCCTCGGCGCGACCCGGGGTGCGCTGCGGGGCATCGTGACGGTGCGGTCGAGGCTTTCTGACACCATACGCGCGAGCGTTCGCTGCGGGCGCGGGAGGGTTCCGATGAAACGTCTTGGATTGCTGCTCGCGCTGCTCTTTCTGGCGCCATCCCCGGCGCTCGCCACCTGGTCCGTGATCGCGGTGGACCGGAACAGCGGGCAGGTCATCATCGCCTCCGCGACCTGCGTCCGGCAGTCCCGCTTCCCGCCCCGGCCGTCGCGGGATCTGATGGACATCCAGGCGGTCATCGTGCCCGGCGTGGGCGTGGCTGCGTGTCAGGCGGGCGTGGACAACACCCGGGCGAACCAGATGCTCGTCTATGAGGAGATCCGCAAGGGGACGGACCCGGAGCGGATCATCGAGATGCTGCGCGAACACGAGAACGCGAAGGACGAGCCGCTCATGGAGCGTCGCCAGTTCGGCATCGTGGATCTCCAGGGCCGAAGCGCCGGCTTCAGCGGCTCGCGGAACGGCGCGGCGTCCCTCCATGTGGCCGGTCAGGTGGGGGACGACATCTTCTTCCAGGTTCAGGGGAACATCCTGTTCAGCGACCGGGTGGCGGAGGATGCGGCGCTCGCGTTCACCAAGGCCACCGGCACGCTCGCCGATCGGGTCATGGCGGCGATGGAGGGCGCAGACGACGCCGGGGGTGACAAGCGATGCACCTGCGAGGAGGAGCCGAAGCCCGCGGCGCCCTGCTCCGGAAAGACCTCGCATGTCGCCTACATCGCCATCGCGAACCGGGACGACGCGCTCGGGGCGTCGCACAACGACGGCGACTACTACGCCTACATCGGGGCGACGGACGAGGACATCCAGCCCCACGAGGATGCGAATCCGGTCGTCACCCTGCGCATGCGCTACGACGCCTGGAAGGACGCCGGCAGCAAGCGGACGGGGATGCCGCCGTCCCTCTATCCCGAATGAGGTCCGGGCCCGCCCTCCTCGTCCTGGCGCTCGCCGCGCTGCCCGTCGCGGCCGCCGCGCAGGACGGTGACACTGCCAACTGGCCCCGCTTCCGGGGACCGGTCTCCAATCCGGTCGGAACTCACCCCGATCTGCCCACCCGCTGGTCCACGACCGAGAATGTCGAGTGGGTGGCGGAGGTGCCCGGAGTGGGGTGGTCCTCCCCGATCGTCTGGGGAAACCGGGTGTTCCTCACGACCGCAACGAGCGCTGGACCGATGAAGGGGCCCTCGCTCGGCACCGACTTCAGCAACGACTACATCGCCGAACTCCAGGCGCAGGGACTTCCGCCCGAGGAAGTGAACCGGCGGCTCTACGCCCGGGACCGGGAGATGCCGGACGAGGTCGAGATCGCGCTTCATCTCCTGTGTCTCGACCTCGAATCGGGGGAGGCGCTCTGGACCCGGGAGATCTATCGCGGGCGGCCTCTGGGAGGCAGGCACCGCAAGAACAGCTACGCCTCCGAGACTCCGGTCACGGACGGCGAGGTCGTCGTGGCCTACTTCACTCACCATGGCCTGTTCGCGTTCGATCTCGATGGCAATGCGTTGTGGACGCGCGAAGTGGAGGTGCGGCCGACGGTGCGGGACTTCGGAACCGGCGCCTCGCCGGCCCTCCACGGCGACCGGGTCTATGTGCTGAACGACAACGAGGAGGACGGCTTTCTCGCCGCGTTCGATCGCCGCACCGGCGAGCCGGTCTGGTGGACCTACCGGAGCTTCGAGGCTCGTCGCAGGACCGGCTGGTCCACTCCGTTCCTGTGGGAGACCGGAACCCGGAGCGAGATCGTGACGAGCGGCCCGGGCCTCGTGATCAGCTACGGGCTCGACGGGACCGAGCTGTGGCGGCTGGGACGCATGGGCGGGTCGCCGATCCAGAGCCCGTTCGCGTGGGAGGATCTCCTGTTCGTGAACTCCGGCGCCAGCGGCGGAGATCAGCGGCCGCTGGTGGCGATCCGGCCGGGCGGCCTCGGCGACATCACGCCCGCGGAGGGTCGAACCGAGAGCGAACACGTCGCATGGTACGAGCGGATTGCGGGCGGCACCTATCTGCCGACCCCGCTGATCCTCGACGGAGCGCTCTACGTGCTGTATTCGCGGGGGATCTTTTCCCGTCACGATGTGGAGACCGGCGAGCGGGTGTACCGGTCGCGGATCGCTCCGGGAGCGGCGGCGTTCACGGCGTCCCCGTGGGCGTACAACGGAAGGATCTTCGCGCTCGGCGAAGAGGGGGACACCTACGTCATCGAGGCCGGCGAGAGTTACAACCTGCTCGGAGTCAACCGGCTGGACGACTGGGCGCTCGCCTCGCCCGCCATCGTGGGAGATCGGTTGCTCATCCGCACCCGGAGCCACCTCTACTCCATCCGGGAGGCGGCGGGGAACTGACCCCCGCGCCGCCACGGCCGGCTTCAGCGTGATCCCGGCGGCACCCTGCGCGCGGGACGGGTGGCCACCGGGACGGTGACCAGGATCTCGCGCTCGGCGGCTTCCGGAAACCGCCACCCGGACGCGATCCCGAGCAGGCGGGGCGTGACCTCCGGAAGCGTCGTGGAGGCGATGTCGAAGTGGCGGGGACGGCCGTCGTCGTCGAGCTGGATCCGGAGTTCGGTGGCGCCGTCGGCCTCCGGGACGACCGAGCTCTCGAGGGTCTGAAGTTGCGGATCCCGGGGTGGATCCAGCCGCAGAGGAGGCCCGGGGACCGGGGTCCGGACGGGACGGCTCACCGTGACGACCAGCCAGATGGAGTGGTCCCGCAGCCGCTCGTAGAGACGTTCGCGCGCCGCGAGATCGGCCGCCTCCCGGAACCAGCTCAGATAGCGACTGGGGCTGACCTCGAAGTCGCGCCCGCTGATGACCGCAGTGGCGCCGATGTCCAGGGCGTCCATGGCGGAAGCGGACCAGACCGGCTCGCCGTCCCGCAGGAGGGCCAGCTCGACCCGGGTCCCGGACGCCTCGGTTGCGGCGCCCGGATCCTCCTCGACGCGCACCCGGACCGCCCGCCGTCCGCGCGCGTGCTGCCCCTCCCACGCGACGGCATCATGCCCGGCAACACGCCGCGGGCGCAGGGAGAGGAGTTGCGCGAGGAAGCCGTTCGGAACCTGGCGGGCCAGGGTGGCGAGCCACTGCGAGGGCTGGACTCTGGTCCCGTCGTTCTCGAGACGGAACGAGAGGCCTTCGATCGGGCCGAAGTCGGAGTTGATCCGCCGCACTTCGAAGACGCGGACGACCGGGTCGGCATCCTGCGCTCCCGCCGAGCCCGCGCCCACCAGAAAGACGAGAGCGGCGAAGAGCGGGGAACGGAGACGGAACACGGCGCGAGTGTACGGCCCGCGCCGGCTCAGCGACGAGGGCGGGCGACTTCCCTCCAGGCGTCGCGCGCTCTGGCAAAGCGCGACGCCGGCGACGGGCGAACGCCTCAGAAGCGATGGCCGGCGTGGCGGGCAGCGAGGGTCTCTGCCCGCGTGAACCCGGCGGGCTTCCACTTCGCTGCGGCGGCCAGGAATGCGTCGACTGCCTTGCGACAGGCCTCCCTCTCCGCTTCATCGAGCGAGAGTGGAGGCGTGGGTCCACATCCCGCGGCAGACCGAGCCGATCCGGCACGGGCGTCCTCCCTGACCCGAGACGCTGAGGGCGACGGCATGTCGCTGCCGAGGCGATCGGTGGGCGGCGAAACGCGGTGTTCAGCCACTGGTCGTGGACACCGCGTCCGTGTCGGGATCATAGGTCACGCGTACGATGTGGATCACTCCCGGGTCCGAGAGGGAGCGTCGCCTGAAGACCGGCAGATTGACGCCCCCATCCCGGCGCGCAGACCAGGTGACAAGACCATCGAGGCCGTCTCGGACGGCTGCCGCCCCGATCCGGTTGCAGAACGTGTAGTCGGAGTCGTGGATCCGATTCGGCCACAACGCGATCTGTGGCCGCAGGTCCACCTCAAGGCCGTCGAATGTGCAGTGAAACTGCCAATAGGAGGCCGTGACTCGACGGCCGGCCGCTCCCAGGGTCCGAGGCGCCCAGTGCTTCACCTCCGCCAAGGTGGTCTCCGGATCGAGAGAACTGCAGAAGACCGGGAACGAGCCGTTCGAAAAGCGGGGACCTCCACGGGCTCTCTTCGGCCGGAACGGCCTGTCGAGAAAGTCCACGGCGTCAAGGTCATAGCCGAACTCGGCGAGAAGCGCGAGGAGTTCGTCAACTGCCACGCGATCAAGGCCACTCTGCTCGAAGAAGCGCGTCGCCCCCGAGTCTTGCGCCAGGCGATAGACCCGACGCCGATGTCGGCGGCGGGGAAGACTCTGCAACACGATCAGACTCCAGCCACCGTGTCCACGTA
This sequence comes from Gemmatimonadota bacterium, assembly GCA_022822425.1. Lineage (GTDB taxonomy): Bacteria > Gemmatimonadota > Gemmatimonadetes > Longimicrobiales > Gaopeijiaceae > BD2-11. The sequence goes on from JAJEBS010000045.1 coordinate 5,523, forward strand.
GTCCCGTACGAGCAACAGCTCCTCGATGGAGCCCTTCAGAAGCAGGTCCATCGGTACGCGGTCCTGGAGCCAGTCGTGGCGCCCTCTCAGCCACGCGTTCTCGACATCGAGATCCCCAAACAGCGAGAACAGGGTCTTGCGTATCCAGAGCAAGTGGGCGATACGTTCCCGTGTATCACGGCCGTGGAGCGGAGCCTTTCCGGCGAGCACCGCGGCGACACAGGGAGCATCTTCCGGACCGAATCCCAGGAGCCCCACCGCATCTCCATCATCAAGCCGCCACGCGGCCAGAAGCGCGACAGCGAACTGGATGGCCGCCGTGGGACGAGGCGGGCCGGCATCGTGGCCGCCGCCGCCGCAGCCGGCAGTGAGGACCAGAACCCCGGATGTAGCGGCCCAGGGCCAGACGAACTCTCCTGGCTCGACGATCTTCACGGACTGAACCATCCGGTCCCCTCCTCCTTCGTCCACCATGGTCGCAGCTTCTGGAGACGCACTCCGCGGATCTGGCGCGGTCGCGTCACCATCGGGAGGATAGCCCGTCGCACACTCCCGCCGCCTCTGCAAGACTGTGGGGGCAGCCCGTCCGCTCTCGGTTCGGGCGCCGCGATGAACGAGGCGAGAAACGGCGTGCCCGTGAGGGGAGAACGGTGACCACCGGGCAGTTCCTCGCGTTCAATGCGGTGCTGCTGGTGTCCATGATGAGCCCGGGGCCGGCTCTGCTCATGGCGATCCACACCAACCTGAGCGCCGGACGGGCCGCCGGGATGGCGCTGGGCTGCGGACTGGGACTCATGGCCTCCTCGTGGACGCTCCTCGCGCTCGTCGGCTTCGCCGCGCTGCTGGAGCGGCTTCCCGCCGCCTACACCCTGGGGCGCATCGCCGGCGCCGGCTACCTGCTGTTCCTGGCGGTCCGCATGTGGAGGACGGCGCGGGATCCCGTGGGCGCGCATCCACCGCCGGCCCGGCGCGCCTTCGGCCAGGGGCTCCTCGTCAACCTGCTGAATCCGAAGGCGTTCCTGTTCTCGGCCGCCGTCCTCATCGCGATCTTCCCGGGCGGTCTCGACCTGTCGGGCAGCCTCCTCATCACGGCGAATCACCTGTTCACCGAGCTCTCGTTCTACGCGATGCTGGGGTGGTGCCTGACGACGGAGGCCGTCGTCCGACGCGCCCTCCGCGCCAAGGTGTGGATCGATCGCGGGGCCGCCTGCCTGCTCGGAGCGCTCGGTCTCCGGATCCTGATCGGCGGTTGATCCCGACCCGGGCGAGGCGGCTCCGGAGCCGCCGGGATCCGGGTCGGGCTTCGGTACGATGGACTCATGGGCAACCCGGCATCCTCGGCGGCGACCGTTCACGACCGACTGCGCCGCCACCTGATCACCGATGGGCTGGATCTCGTCCTCGACCTCGAGAACAGTCGCGGGTCGTGGCTCGCGTGCGAGAAAACGGGGCGCCGATTTCTCGATTGCTTCACCTA
>JAJEBS010000019.1 GCA_022822425.1 Gemmatimonadota bacterium
GGTCAGCCACATGTCTCGCACGAGGACGATTTGGAGGGCATCGCCGGGATCGCGGAACCGCTTCGCCAGCATCTCGCGGCGCGCCTTGTTGCGGATGTGCGGCTGCCAGTCGGGAGGATCCGTTGCGCTGCCCGTCATCACGACCTTGATCCAACCCTTGTCGTCGTCCTCGTGACGCCAGTCCGGGCGCAAGCGGGTCAGCTCGCGGTGGAGGTCGATGCAGATGCGGCGGCTCATGCACACGATCATCGCCTTGCCTTCCATGGCCTCGGTGCGCCGGTCGAAATGCGATACGATGTCCCGGGCGATGAGCCTGAGACGCGGCCTGGCCCCGGCGATGGCTTCAAGCTGCGCCCACTTGGTCTTCAGCTTCTCCTTGCGCTCGACCTCCTCGCCCTCGGTGATCTCCTCGAACTCGGGATCGATTCTGGGCCGCTCGGTCTCGTCCAGCGCCAGCTTCGCCAGCCGGCTCTCGTAGTAGATGGGCACGGTCGCGCGGTCCTCGACCGACCGCTCGATATCGTAGACGCTGATGTAGTCGCCGAACACAGCGCGCGTGTTGGCGTCCTCCAGCTCGATGGGCGTGCCGGTGAAGCCGATGAAAGACGCGTTGGGGAGCGCGTCGCGCATGTGGCGAGCGTAGCCGTCGATGAAGTCGTACTGGCTGCGGTGCGCCTCGTCGGCGATCACCACGATGTTCCGGCGGGCGCCATCAGGTTGGTATCTCGTTGTAACAGGTGAGCTTAGAAGTTTGCCATGCCAGATTCCCGCTGTTTGACTCCCGCCAATGGGATTCTCAGGCCTGAACCCCCCGGCGGCTTTCCAAGGCCTCCCTGAGTTGTCCCTCGTCGGCCTGCTGGTAGCAGCGGAGGACCGTCTGCGCGTTCTTCCAGCCGCCAAGCTGGCACAAGACCTTGAGGGGCAGGTCCATGAGGTCGGAGGCAAACTTGCGGCGCAGCGAGTGCCAGCCTCTGCCGCGCTTCGGATCGAGACCGGCGAGCCTTTCGGCCTGCTGCCAGCTGTAACCGAGCACCCAGCGCCTGACGAACACCGAGGGATCCTGCGTTGAGGGCAGCAACGGAGCGTTGCCTCTCGCGGAGTTCCTCCCGCGCGTCTCTTGAATGACGGAGATCGCCTCGTCGGTCAGCGGGGTGGTGTGCTCGTACCCGGTCTTCTCGTGCTCCGCGCGCCACCGGATGGTTCTGCCCTCGATGTCGATGTCAGACCACCGCAGCTTGCGGATCGCGCCGATGCGGTGCCCCGTTTCGTGCGCGAGCACGAGCGCGACGTGGAACCGCCAGTCCACCTCGCTGGACACCTTCAGAAGCGCCCGGTACTCCTCGTCGGAAAGCACGACCCGGAGCGGGTTCTTCTCCGTGGGCATCTTCAGGCCCTTCAACGGGTTCCTGTCGAGAAGCAGGCGGCCCCGCTCGTCCCGGGATCTGGCAGCCCAGTTGAGGACCGCGATCAGAAACCTCAGGTCGCATTCGACCATCCGGTTCGACACGGGCTTCCCGCTCGGGCCCACCTTGCCCACTCGCCGTTCCCGGATGAACCGGTCCCAGTCACGCCGGGAGAGTGTCCCAGGCCTTCGGTGCGGTCCGAGGAAGTCGAGGAACATCCGCATCGCGACCCGGTCGTGCTTCCTCGTCCTCTTGGCCTTGGAGGGCGTCACCTCTTCGCCGTAGATGTCAAAAAGCCGCTCCAGTGTGAGCGGCTCGGGCTCGGCCTCCTTCTGGCCGTTCAGTTCTGGTCCCGCGAAGCCTGCGGCGGCCTCGTCGGCCTCCCGCTTCGCGCGAGCCCAGTCGCGGTGCTTCAGCGACCGACTGAGCCTGCGCCCGTTCTTCCGCCACTCTATCTGGAGCATGCCGGTTTTCGGATCGGGAAACACCCGGACCCGGTTCCGGCCCCGTTCGCCGGCGCTGTAGCTGCGCCGACTTCGTTTCGTACGTGCCATCATTCGATTCCTCGCGTGATGGACCGCACGATCTGCGCGTTTGAAACTTCGCGGAGGCAAGCCATCTCCGCCAGCCGACCGCTGCCTGCGCGGGCCGGATCGCTGTTGGCGGGCGCTTGGTCGCGGACGTCGGCGAGCGAGGCCGAATGGGCCGAGCAGGCCAGAATCCGCGCTTTACAGGTCGCGGAACGCGCGCCAATATCGTGGCGGAATCCCGAATGGCATCGAAACACGGGGAGGTTCCCATGCAACCGCGCACGATCGCCGACGCGGTGCGCAGTGAGATCATCGCACGCGCCTGGGACGGCGAGACGTTCGCGCACATCGCTCGGGATCTCGGCGTATCGTCCTACCAAGTTGGAAGGATCGCGATGCGCGAGGGCGGTTTTCCCACAAGAGCCGCGTTGATCGAGTTGCAGCGTGACGCGATCTGCGCGGCCTACGAGCAGAGCGGCAGCATGTCGGAGGTTGCGAAGCGGCTTGCGCTTTCGGATCAGACCGTCTCCAACACGCTGCATGCGCGTGGCATTCGGAGGCAAAAGCCGAGGCGGCGGTAGCGGTACCGTTCTTCAAACCCGGATCGGCATGGCCGATGCCGATCCGGAGGTGTGAAAACGACATCGGGGTGCTTGTGCAGGGAAATGCCGCCTGGGCGTGCGGATCGAGGGCTCCGCAAGTCTCTGGACGGCTTGGGGTTGTGCCACGGCCCCCGGATCGCCGATGCCGATCCGGGTCTCCGAGCCGTGGTCGGGAGCGACCCGGCCCTTCGGGATGCCTGCTGCGGCATCGGGTCGGTTCGGCATGTGCAAGCCCATGCCGCCCTCCCCGCCAGGTCGCTCCCGTACCAGCGATCCCTACGGGAAGGTTGTTGAGCCGG
>JAJEBS010000223.1 GCA_022822425.1 Gemmatimonadota bacterium
CCGCGATCCAACTCCAGTTGGAAGGGCTGCGGGACCGCCGCGGCGGCGGGCGCCTGCGCAGCTTCTCCTTCTCCGAGGAGGACATCGAGAACTTTTCCGCGCAGCCATGGGTGGCGACGGCTTCCGACGGCGGCATCTCCCTACCCGAGGACGGACCCGCCATTCACGCCCGCTTCTACGGCACCTTTCCGCGCAAGATCCGGGAATACGCGCTCGACCGCGGCGTCCTCTCCGTCGAGAACGCGGTCCGTTCCATGACCACCCTGCCCGCCCAGATCCTGGGGCTCAGGAACCGCGGCCAGGTGCGCGAAGGCTTCGTGGCCGACGTGGTCGTGCTCGACCTGGAGCAGATACGCGACATGGCCACCTTCACCAATCCGCACCAGTACGCGACCGGCATCGACTACGTGCTCGTCAACGGCAGCTTCGTCGTCGACGAAGGAGCACCGACGGGCATGCTTCCCGGCATCGTCATCACGCCCACCGAGGGCAGAAGGCCGCCCGCGACGGACTGAGGCTAGCGCCGACTCGAACCGTCCGCCCGCACCGCTCCCGGCCCACGGATCACCCCTTCATCCCCGACGACCTCGATACTGGTGCCGAACGGCTCGGAGAGCGCCGCCAGGAGCGTGAGAATCCGCTGCGCGTCCTCGCCCGAGGCGGCCACCGGCCGGCCACGCTGGGGCCGCGGCAGTCCATAGCCCAATACCGTGGGCACCAGCCGGATCTCGTACAGCTCCCCGTCGCGAAAGTCCGAAAGCGCCACGACGCCGTCCCACCAGTAGTCCGCGGCGGGGCGCCCGCCCCCGGAAGCCACTTCCCTGCCATCGTAGAAATCGGACGGAAGACCCCGGAATTCGTCCACGTCATAGCGGGCATAGTTGTCCCAGGGCTGGAACGGCGGGGTCTCGTTCTGGAAGAGAAAGTCGTCCAGGGAATAGAAGATGGGCTTGTCCTGATAGATCTCGATGCCTCGCAGCACGTGCGGACCGTGGGCGTAGAAGGCGTCGGCCCCGGCGTCGATGGTGGCCCGCGCGAAGGTCACCAGCGCGTCCGCGGGCACATAACTGCCTTCGTTGCACTCGTCCTGATAGAGGCCCAGGCAGCCCGGCTCGTCTCCGGCCCGGCTCGGGATATAGTTGTTGCCGCCCCCCTGGTGCGTGTGGCTGGTCACGACCACCCAGTTGGCCTGCCGGCGCGCGTCGCGGACGGTGGCCAGCAGCTCCTGCAGATCGCCCTCGTGCGGGGTCGTGATGGTGCGGTAGCCATCGCCGGGCTCGAAGTTGCCTTCGATGCCCCCTACCTGCGCGCGCGCTTCGTCCAGGCTCTCGTACACATCGCCCGGCACGATGTAGGTCGTCTCGAAGCGCATCGGCGCGAGCCCGGGCCGGCCGCGCAGATCGGGACGCTGGTGGCCGGCCCTCATGTGCTCGGAGAAGCTCGATGACACGGCGATGAGCGCCACCCGCCCATCCATCGTCTCGAGGTAGGCAGGCGCCCTGGCGAGCGCGAGATTCTCGCCCGAGCCCGCAACCTTGATCCCCGCCGCGGCAAGGGCCCGCTGCGTCGATCGCATCCCGCCCGCGCCCCAGTCCATGGTGTGGTTGTTGGCGAGCCCCAGCATGTCCAGGCCGATCCAGGAGAGGTCGTGAGCCAGGTCCGGATGGCCCGCCATGTACGTGCCCCCGCTCTGAGCCGAGGGAATGATGTCGGGGCCGTACTCGTGCAGCAGCATCTCCATGTTGCCGAAGCCCACGGTGGCCCCGCCGATCAGGTCCCGCAGCTGCAGAAACTCGGGCTCATCGTAGGGCATCAGGGCCCGCGTGATGATGAGGTCCCCCACCATCGCCATGGAAATGTCCCCTTCTCCGTCGCGATGCTGAGCCTCGGCGGGCAAGGCCGTGAGCAGCGGAAGAATGAGGAGCGAGGCGCCGAGGGCCCGGCGCGTCAGGATCCCGGTTCGGGCTGAAGTCGATCCGCGCATGTTCACCTCCTGCTGGCGGGGAAGAGCCGACTTGCAGCAGTGAGATTACGCCACGGCAGGATGCGGGGGCAAGCGAGGAAGGGCGGTTCGCATGGGATGCCCCCCCGGTGCTACGTTGAGGCATCTGTCCCGCCTCCGGAGGATCCCATGCGGTACCTCGTCCTCTCCCTCCTCCTCGTATTCTCCCTCGAAGGCTGCGCATCCACGGGTAGCGGCCCCGGCGCCTCCCGAAACCTCATCACCCGCGCGGAGATCGAAGAGTCGCAGGCGATCACGGCGTACGACGTCATCCGCGCGCTGCATCCCCAGTGGCTTCGGGCCCGGGGGCAGACGGTGGGGCTGGCGAATGCGACGCCCGTGACTCCGACGGTCTTCATGGATGGCACGCGCATGGGTGAGCTGGATGTCCTGAACGCGTACCAGGTGCGCGACATCGAGGAGATCCGCTATCTCGATCCGGGCCGGGCCGCGAGTCGGTACGGGATGGGGTATCCGAGGGGCATCATCGAGATCATCTCGCTCAGGCGATGAACGGCTTCGCGACCGAGCGGCGACCCGTGCCTGATTCCGGGTCCGCCTGCCGGGTGGCGAGCGGTCGTGGCCCGTGGCCGGCGCGGTCCGGGCGCGGCGCCCTCTGCGCGATCGCGGGCCTCCTCTCCGCGTGCGGCATCTTCGACACCACCTCGCCGTTCGAAGGCGACGGCAGCAACATCCCGCCCGTGCCCGACGACGCCTTCTGCAGCATTCCAGAGGAGCTGGTCGTCTCCGGGGGCGTGGGCCGGGACGGCATCCCGGCGCTCCGAAACCCCTCGCTGGTGCCCAGCTACCACGCCGAGGCCACCTACCTCGGGGAAGCCGACCGGGTGATCGGGATCGAGGCCGACGGGCGCTTCATCGCGGTGCCGCACAACATTCTCTGGTGGCACGAGATCGTGAACTTCGACGACTTGGGCAGCCCCATCGCCGTCACCTACTGTCCCCTTACCGGATCGAGCATGGTCTTCGACCGCTCTTCGGTGGATGGCGTCGATTTCGGCGTCTCGGGCCTCCTCTTCCACAACAACCTGATGATGTTCAACCGTCGCAGCGACGGAACGCAGGAATCGCTCTTCCCGCAGATGGTGCGGGGTGCGCGATGCGGTCCGCTGGACGGCCAGCCGCTCGAGGTGCTTCCGTCGATGGAGATCCGGTGGAAGGCCTGGAAGGACCTGCACCCCGAGACCCTCGTCGTCTCGGGCATCCGGGCCCGGGGCGGGGACTACGAGCACTATCCCTACGCCGACTACGAGGTGATCGACAACGCCCAGACCCTGTTCCCGCACCCCGAGTTCGACACGCGCCGCCCCCCCAAGGAGCGTGTCCTGGGCATTCCTCGGGACCACGGGCACGGGATGGCGTATCCGTTCATCGTGCTCCAGAGCAGGGGCGATGTCGTGGTGGTGCACGACGACGTGCAGGGCTCGCAGCCGGTGGTGGTGTTCTGGTCCACCCCGGCCCAGGCGGCAGTGGCATACGAGCCGGCGGCGAACGGCCGGGACCTCACCTTCGAGGTCCGGGACGGCAGGTTCTTCGATGTGCAGACGGGGAGCAGATGGACCCTCGGAGGCCGAGCCGTCGACGGGCCTCTGGAGGGCGCGGCACTCGACCCGGTGCGGGACGCCTACGTTGCCTTCTGGTTCGCGTGGGCGACCTTCCACCCGAACACGGACGTTCTTTCGGGCCCGCTCAGGATCTCCTGAACGAGAGAAACCGGCCGGCCCATTCCAGGCGCCAGCCGGTTTTCCCTCACCCCCGGGGGGGGCCAACCCTGACGCAACGTCATGCGCCCTCGGGTTGGTATCTGGTTTGTTCACTTGAGTTTACGGGATTGACAGGTCTTTTTCCCGCTGTTTGACTCCCGCCGAGTAGAGCACTTCAGCCGCGCGGTCTCGGGCGGGCTTCCAGAGCCTTCCGAAGCTGTCCCTCGTCGGCTCGCTGATAGCACTGAAGCACCGTCTTGGCGGTCTTCCAGCCGCCAAGCTCGCAGAGCACCTTCAGCGGCTGG
>JAJEBS010000265.1 GCA_022822425.1 Gemmatimonadota bacterium
AGGGGCGGTCCATCGGAACAATGAAGAACCGCACCGCGCACATCCGCTGGTGGGCGAGGCGGATCGGCCGCCCGGGCGTGGTGCCCGCCAACGGCGAGCTCGGCATCGCCAACCGGGAGTACGTGACAAACGAGGACCGCAGCGCCGTCCTCGATCCGGAGAAGCTGGCACGGGTGAAGGACCCGCACGTCGCGATGGCGCTGCGCCTTGAGGCGGCGTTCGGTCTGCGGCGCGAGGAGGCGCTCAAGTTCAGGCCCGCGCGCGACGACCGGGGCGGGTGCATCCGGCTGAAGGGGTCGACGACCAAGGGCGGGCGCCCGCGCGAAGTGCCGGTGCGCCACGCCGCGCAGCGCGCGCTGCTCGACGAGGCGCGCCGCCTGGTGGGGAGCGGCTCGTTGATTCCGCCGCAGCGCAGCTACCGGCAGCAGCTCAAGGTCTACGAGAGCCAGACGCGGGAGGCGGGTCTGTACCGCATGCATGGGTTGCGCCATTATTCCGGAGGCCGGATTATTCCGGATTCGTGGCGTGAGACGGCGGATCACGGGCTCTTCGGTCCATCGTTTCCGTAATAATCAGAGACCGTTCAGGAAGGCCAACAGGTCGTCGTCGGGCCGGTAGCGTGCCGGCCGGATGTCCGAAGGCGACGTCTTGGCCATCGCGCGCTCCTTGAGTTCGAGGTCGGCATGCAGATAGACGAAGGTCGTCTCGACGGACTCGTGCCCGAGCCATAGCGCGATGACCGCCCGGTCGACGCCGTTGGCGAGAAGGTCCATGGCCGCGGTGTGTCGCAGGCAATGGGGGGTGACGCGCTTCTTCCCGAGGGAGGGGCAGTCGCCCCGCGCCGTGGTCAGATGCTTTGCCAGCAGGTAGCTGAGACTGTCATGGCTCAGTGCCCGGCCGCGTTGGTTCGGGAACACGGGGTCGTCGGGTGCGCCGCCGCGTTCCTTCAGCCACGCCTTGAGCATCGCCGCCGCATCGCTGCGTAGCGGCGTGTGGCGTTCCTTTCTTCCCTTGCCGTGACAGCGCAGATGGGCGCCGGCGCCGAGATGCACGTCGCGGCAACGCAGCCCGATCAGTTCCGACGCCCGCAGCCCGGTCTGGACCGCCACCGCGAGCAGGGTCCGGTCGCGACGCCCGAACCGGGTCTGCGGGTCCGGGGCGCGGAGCAGCGCTTCGACTTCGTCCCGGTCGAGCCAGGCCACGGGCGAGCGCCGATGGCGTTTGCTCGGCATGGCCAGAACACGTTGCGCGAGGGCCGCGTGTTGCGGCTCGTGCAAGGCGACGTGGCGGAAGAAGGACCGGATCGCAGCCAAGCGGGCATTGCGGGAGCGCGCGCTGTTCCCCCGCTCGTTCTCGAGATGGCTCAGGAAGTCGCCGATGAGGGCGGAGTCGAGGTCTTCGAGCGCCAGTTCCGAAGGTGGTTTCTTCAACTCCCGCTGGGCGTAGTGCACCAGCAGCCGGAAGGTGTCCCGGTAGCTGGCGATGGTATGCGGGCTTGCCTGGCGTTGCTGCATCAGGCGGCTGCTGAAGAACATGGCCAGGAGCCTCGGGAAGTCGGCGGGAGCGTTCATGGCCGCGACCTCGGCGCGATGCGGTCGAGCCGCCGGGCTGCGGCCTGCATCAGTTCCGGGGTGGCGGTGAGGTACCAGTAGGTATCGCTCACATGGGCATGGCCGAGCCAGGTCGCGAGACGCGGGATGTGGCGCTCGACGTCGACGCCGTCCCGGTACCACCGCACCAGCGTGCCGACGGCGAACGAGTGGCGCAGGTCAAGGAGGCGGGGGCCGTATCCGCTGGACTTCGCAGGCTCCCGGAGGCCGGTCCGACGGGACAGCCGGACGAACGTCCAGCGCAGCGTCGACTCGGTGATCCGGGTGCCGCTTTCGTTCAGGAAGAACGCCGGAGCTCGGGGAGCGGGGCAGAGCCGGTCGCGCCGCGCCGCGAAGCGACGCAGCGCAAGGCTCGTGGACTCGTGCAGCGGGATGTGGCGCGACTTGCCGAACTTGCTGTCGCGAACGGTCAGAACGCCACCGACGAGGTCGACGTCGTCCCGGTCGAGGTTCAGGATCTCGCTGGTGCGCATGCCCGTGACCGCCAGCAACGCCAGCAGCGCGGCATAGGTGAAGGGCCGGAGCCCTGTGGTCCCGGACAACTCCCGCGCCGCCGCGCTCAGGTCGGCGATCTCCCGGTCGCTGTAGATATAGGGCCGCGGTCGGCGGAACCGGTGCGCGATCAGGCCCTGCGGCGGGATCTGGTGGCGCGGGTCCACCGCGTTCGCAAAACGCGCGAAGCCGCGCACCAGTCCGAGCCGCTTGGCCCACTGGGCAGGCTGTGCATCGTTCGGTTCGGTGGCCCATCGTAGCGCCAGTTCGGTGGTGATGAAGAGGGCCTCGCATTGGACAGCGAACGCGACGAACCGCTTCAGGTACCGTCCCGCGGCCTCCATGCGGACGCCAAGCGCGCGGCGCGTGGCGAGATACTCGTCGAGCAGGGTGCGGAGATCGTTCACGACGCACCTCCCGGCCATGCTGGCGCCAGCGTGCGCAACGCCTCGAGGTCGACCTTGGCGTAGATCTGGGTGGTCTCGGGATGCCGGTGGCGCAGGATCTGCCCGATCTCCTCGAGCGAGGCGCCGTTCCTGAGCATCCCGCAAGCCAGGGAGCGGCGCAGGAGGTGCGCGCCCTTCAGGGGTGGGTCGATTCCCGCGCGTGCCAGCGCCCGCCGCACGATGCAGCAAACGGCCGACGTGGAGCTGAAGCCCCGGTACGGGGCTTCAGCGCGAACGAACACACGCCGCGTCCTGCACAGCGGGCGACCGTCGCGCAGATAGTCCGCCACCGCCCTCCCGACCTCTTCGGTCAGGGGCAGCGCCTCGCGTCGCTGCCCTTTGCCGGACAGGGTCACCAG
>JAJEBS010000220.1 GCA_022822425.1 Gemmatimonadota bacterium
CGGCCGCCGCGCCGGCCAGATGTGGAGCGTCGAAATGTGCCCGTGGCGCACGTTCTTCTCGTGGACCGAATCAAGCGACGCCTCACGGAGCGGAAACCCCGCCTCAATGAACCGCCGGCTCACACCGTATCTTCCCCGCACGGCCACTAGTCCTCTCACTTCAGCGGTGCGCCGATCGGATTGGCTCGAATCACGTCCAACGCTCTACTAGCGAATCCAGCAACCATGATCCCCGTGTTCTGCTTCCATGGCAGAGCCATCTGCTGACCATTGGCAATGACTGGCTCGGCCGCGCAGCGGAAACCCGACACAACGCCGATGATGACAGGCATCCCGGCCTGCTGCGAGAGTTGTTCCGATACGACTGGCCCTCCGGAGAAGCCTGGGTTGTTGTGGCCATCCAGAAGTATGGTTCCATCAGTGAATCCGAAACCCGCGACGATTCCCTTCTTCACGAGTGGCAGGGGGAATCCGTTGTTGATCGCGCCAGTTGCCATACGCCAACCATGCGGAAATCCGAGAAAGAAGACATCCTCACTGAGGAACATGCCGTCGTCCGACACTTGAATGGGAGGAGCGTATATCAACGAGCGCTCCGGAGCCAAGACAGAGATGTCAGCCGGCGGTGCGCAGTGACCAACCAAGCGAACTGAAATCTCCCGTGTACCGCTCTCCGTCGCTAGGCTAACCGTTCCGCGTTCCTGAAGATTCGCCATCATGTGCGTCGCCGTAACGATATACTGGCGCGCATCGACATCTACGGCAAAGCAGGTTCCGATCTGTCCTTCATACGCGAGAAGGAATACTCTTTGGAGGATGTTGGAAGAAACAACCATACTGGCTCTCCTTGCGCTGTGCGCGATTATGTGTGCTTCCAGAATGAAGTGATACTCCCGAGTGCTTTCGGCACCCGAATTGAGTGAATACGACCATAACTTCTACCTGCTCTCGAAAAAGTGCCGTGAACGGGGGGCGTGAGAGTCATGTCAAGTATTGCGCATATTCCCCTGAAGAGTGTCTACACGTTCGTCCGCGTCCGGTTCACCCGTTCCGCAACATCCATGAGTTCGGCGATGGAGCCACGAGCGAGACGACGCTCGTCCTCCTTCAGCACGAACCACGGAATGGACGCATCCGCGTTCTCACCGCACACGATCGTGAACCGTCGGCGCCGACTCTTGCCGACGTACCAAGGTTCCCCTCGGCTCCAGCGCACTTCGACTTCCGTCCAGCGCACCCGCCGGCGGTACTTCCAATACCAGAAGATGAACCCCGCAAGTGGGGTCACGAGGGAAAGAATGGCGTCAGTCATCATCTAGGTGTTGAGTTCTATCCGTCGCGAGAATCGAGGCCGGCGGTGCTCGCCGTCGCCTTGGTTCGGTTTGTCCGGCGGTGTCGGAGCGAGCGTCGTGGTTCCTTGTGAGGTCCGGCCCGTTGGACAGCTGTGTCACTGAGGAGCGCCGCCGCGTCGTCGGGCTCGGCGACGCGAAAGAGCGATGCGGCGGGGATCGTGAACGCCGTTGTGGAACGTTCTCTCGCGAAGAGGTTCTTCCACGGATCCTGGACTCGGACCAGCGTCGGATGCGATGTGCCGCAGTCGAGGACGACATAGATCCAGTAGGACTTTCCGAGCTGGACCGCCTGCTTCCACTCGTTGGTCTCGATCTGGATGCTTCCGCGGCCCACGCGGCCCTTCACCTCGATGTTCCGTGTCTCGCCATCGGGACGCTGGGAACGCAGGTCGAAACCCGGCCACGGGCGGAGGCCATGCGCCCGGGCTTTCGCGGGCGTGGAGACATCCTCGACACGGGCGCCCCGGTCGCGCTCCCATCCCGAGGCGATGCGCACGGCCATCTCTTCGACCCGCTCGTCGTGTCGCTCCGCATCGTTCCCGTCTCCCGGCGGAATGACGAGCACGCTGGCGACAATCTCGATGTCTCCTCGGCGGACGCGGCCGGGGGCGGCTGCGACTTCACGAGCGACCCGGGATCTCTCGCTGACAATGCGGGCCTGCTCCTCGCCGATCGCTCGCAGGGCCTCCATGTCCGGTTCCTTCCTGTCCCGAAGTGTCCGGCGACGGCGAGCGAGTTCTGCGAGCCGCAGGTCCATCCCGGTGGCGGTCCGGCGCTGGCGATCCGCCACCAGGCGGCGAAGCCCATCGCGATGCGCCTCCGCAAGGCGATCTCCGATCCCTTCGAGCTGACGCTGGGCTGCGGCCCGCATCACGAGAGCTCGAGCCGCGAGTGGAATCGCCCCCGGCGCCGCGCCCGGTGCGCCGTGTAGGAGCAACATCCGCTCGACCGGCTCCTCCGTCAACGCGCCGTCGTCAGCCTGCCGCAGCCCGACCAATCGCCGCTCCACGAGCCGGCCACGAGGATCTCCATCGAGAATGCCATGCCTCGGCGGCGCTTCCGTCTCGACGGACACCAGCCCGAGATAGAAGAGGTAGGCGTGCTCTGCGCGAGGGTCGCTGAAGATGGCGCCGCGCTGGGCGTCCCGGGAGAAGCGCTCACGGGCCGTGGCGGCGAGGACATCGAAGACAGGCTCGCCCGGATGGAGCCATACGCCGGGCTCCCCGCCGGGCAAGCGACGGACGGACAGCCGCTCGCGATCCCGCGAATTCAGTGGTTCGAGAACGGGCAGGAGCGGCGTCAGGGCGCCGGGGCGCCCCGGAGTGAACGAGAAGGGGGCGTCCAGATCCCCGCGCACTTCCAGCCCGAGGAGCGGCGCGCTCCGTTCGACGAAGCGCCGCACGTAGGCCGGGAGCATCCGGACGTACTGCTCCCGTTCGATCTCCGACCGCATGGCGGGAAGACGGGCCCCGAGGTCGTCGGAACGACCATAGACTGCTGCCTCCCGCCCGCTCATGGCGCGCACTGTGTGCTCGTTGAACGCAGCCTCGAGACGCCTCCGTCCACCTTCCCGCATGTACTCGGATAGTGAGCGGTTCTCGAGGAGGCGGCCGATCACGTCGAAGACCTTGTCCGACGAGAGCCTCCTGCGGATCACATCCAGTTTCCTGAGGAGCACCCGGAGCACCCGCCCTTCCCGCGTGCCCTTCGAGACCAGATTCACGATGCGCACGTCGTGGCGCTGGCCGTAGCGGTGGATGCGCCCCATCCGCTGTTCCAGCCGCGCCGGATTCCACGGAATGTCGTAGTTGACCATCAGGTGGCAGAACTGGAGGTTGATCCCTTCTCCCGCCGCGTCCGTGGCAATCAGGAAGCGGGCGCCCTGCTCACGGCGGAACTCCTCCGTCTGCTGCTCCCGCTCGACCCAGTCCATGCCACCGTGGATCTGCGCCACGCGGCCGGAGTAGCCCAGCCCCTCGAGCCGCCGCACCAGGTAGTCCACCGTGTCCCTGTGCTCGCTGAAGACGAGCCATTTGTCTTTGCCGTACCGACGGCCTTCCAGGACTTGTCGGAGCTCGGTGAACTTGGATTCGTCGCCCGCGCGCAAGAGGCGGCGGGCATCGCTTCGGAGACCCCGGAGGATGCCGATCTCCCGATGGAGATCCTCGATCGCCACGGCGGCGACCGCGCCCAGGACGGCATCTTCGTAGATCTCGTTCTCTTCCCGGTCCGTCGCGCTGCTCTCCTCGTCGGCGCCATGCGTCTCGAAGAAGTCCTCGCGCGGCAGACCGGCCTGGTTTGCCAGGGTTCTGAGATCCTGTTCGCCCGACTCGATGGCCTCGACCGTGGCTCGGAGCTTTGCGATGCGCCGCTCGAACGAGCGCAGAAGGGCCCAGGTGGAACTGACGAGCCGGCGCTGGAACACGCTCTTCGCCAGCTCGACCGCTGGCTGATTCGAGAGCGCGCGTCCGTAGAACTCCCCGAGATAGGCGGTTGTCCGGTCGTAGAGATCCCGCTCCCCCGGGCTCAGCCTGAAACCCAGGGTGTCGCAGTGGCGCGTGACGTAGAGGGGTTCGCCCTCCAGCGTGACCATCTCCTCCTTGGTGCGCCGGAGGAAGTGCCGCTGGCGGGCGGACCGGGAGAGCCGCCGCACGGCTTCGCCAGCGGCGAACGCCCGTGGGTCGAGAAGGCGCCACAGGGCGTGGTACGGCGTGTCCCGGCCCATGTGCGGAGTCGCGGTCAGGAGAAGGAGGTGCCTGGCTGACCAGGGCAGACGGGCGAACGGGCTTTGGGGGCGAGCGCAACCGGCCAGCCCTTCGGCGAGCCGATAGCGCAGCGTCTTCCGGATGCGAGTTCCGGTCTGGTTCACGCCGAGCTTGTGCGCTTCGTCGAAGACCACGAGGTCGTAGGGGGCCACATCCGGTTCGCACAGGAGCCGGAAGGCGCCATCACCGCGGAGGGTGTCCACCGACACGATCACGAGATCCCCATCCGTGCCGACGAACGCGTTCGCGGAACCCGCCCCGGACTCGTAGATCCGGAACCGCAGGCGAAAGAGGGAGCGCAGCTCCCGTTCCCAGTTCCCCACGAGGCCAGCAGGGGGAACGACCAGAACCCGTGCGATCCGCCTCCGCGAGAGAAGCTCCCGCACCAGCAGGCCGGTCATGATCGTCTTGCCGGCGCCGGCGTCGTCCGCCAGCAGAAAGCGGATGGGGTCCTGGCTCAGCATCCGTTCGTACACGGCGATCCGCTGGTGCGGGAGGGGATCGATCCGCGACGTCTCGATGGCGAAGGCCGGATTGAACTCGTGGCCGTGGACCAGGAAGGTGGCTTCGGCGAAGGCGGAAATCGCATCCGGATTCCCGGCGAAATCGAGCGGCGGCGGACCGAGAACCGCGGCGCGCGGCTTGGAAGGATCTGC
Source organism: Gemmatimonadota bacterium (assembly GCA_022822425.1). Lineage (GTDB taxonomy): Bacteria > Gemmatimonadota > Gemmatimonadetes > Longimicrobiales > Gaopeijiaceae > BD2-11. The sequence goes on from JAJEBS010000220.1 coordinate 4,774, forward strand.
CAGCGCCAACCGCTCCTCGAGTTCGGCGACGCGGCGCAAGGCGGCCACCCGCGGCTTCGACTTCCGGGACTCCCAGCGGTGGATCGTCAGGAGCGAAACCCCCATCGCATCGGCAAGCTGACTCTGCGTGAAGCAGAGACCGCTCCTCAGGCGACGAATTCGGCCCGCGACATCGGCGTCGGGGCGAGAGGAGGCGCGCATGGGTGGATTCTATCACACGGTCTCTGCTCAGAATGTCGCGTAGATATCACATGTGAAATCTATGACTCCATCGTATGAGATGCTGCCCGCATTGCCGTCTGTAGGGTACGCGCGCAGCCGCAACGAGGGAGGACACAGCCCCGATCTGCGACCAAAGTAGGGGGGGTGCCACGGGCTCATTGGGCTTGGCGGTGCGGCGATCACGCCGGAGCGCGGGCGATGAAGGTGCTCCGTCTGCCCTCCCGGTGGCTCCGCGTTGCGAAGATCGCCGCGAGGTGGACCGACACGACCGAAGACTGCCCGGCTCTGACTGGACGCGCTCCAGTTCCGGGACAGCCACGGCCTCGACACCACCGTCGAGCACTCAGGCAAGAGCCGCCGCACCCTCGAGCGACGGGGCAAGGCTTATCGTGAGCGCGGCCCCGCCGGCGTGGAGCCCAGTTCCGCCCGACCCCACCGCGTCCGCACCCGCCGTGGCCGTGGCCGCCCCCGGGATCATCTCGAAGTGGTGGGCGGCCTTCCTCCACGTCTTCGTCGAGGTCTTCCCGGAAACGACCCGGTGCCTGCTCTCCGACAACGGCTCGGCGTTCGAGGGGCTCTTTCGGCAGCCGGCGAACGCGCACGACCTCCATCGCTACTCCACGTACCCCCGGTCGCCGAAGATGAACGCCCGTGTGGAGCGCTTCAACCGCGCCGTGCAGGAGGAGTTCCTGCGTCGCCACGAGAACCTGCGGTGGTCGGACGAGGGGGGGCTCACTGACTTCAACCGCAAGCTCGCCCGGTGGCTC
>JAJEBS010000307.1 GCA_022822425.1 Gemmatimonadota bacterium
CCGGACGACCTGATTCCGCCCCGTGTTCGAGATGAGGATTGCCCCGTCACCCGTCACGGCGATACCGCCGGGCCCGGCCAATACTCCTCCAAAGGCGGGGTGCTCGCCCCGGTAGAGCGTGGTCACAACGCCGCTCGTGTCGACCTTGCGGATGGCCGGGATGGGGCCGGCCTCCCCGGAAACAGCGCCTCCGTCGATCACATACAGGTTGCCGGCGCCATCAACGGCAATGTCCGTCAAGCCGTGGAACTGCGCCTGCGTCCCCAGCCCGTCGACGTCGCCGAGCCCGCTCCCTCCCGCAACCGTCGTAACCCACCCTGACGGCGAAAGGCGCCTGATCCGCTCCGGTTCGATGACGTAGAGGTCTCCCCCTGGGCCAAGCGCGATCCCCTGGATGTCCGAGAAATACGCTTCCTCCGCGGGGCCGTCGGGCGGCACCTGAAACGGTTGAGTCTCGGGACCGCCCCCTGCGATAACCCGGCCTCCGCTCCCGTCGGCCAGGAACCTGCGAATGAGACCGTCTCGGGCGCCGGCAACGTAGATGTTCCCCTCCCCGTCTACCGCGACATCCCGGGGTAAAGGCAGATACCCCGTCTCTATGCCCACGACGGTAGTCACGGCGCCCCCCGGCACAACGCGCCGGACCGCACTATTCGCCATGTCTGCCACCAGCACGCTCCCGTCGGGCGCCACATCCAGCCGCAGATCCCCGAAGCTCCCCGGCCACCTCCGCCCAAACCGCGCCAGGGTCCACCATCCGTCCGCATTGCCCCACTCTCCCGCGTGCCCGGCGAACCCGCCGACTTCCTCGGCGTCATCGGCATCGAACGTGACCTTCCAGAGGCCTTCTCCGCCCCGGGCCACGAACAGGCTGCCATCCGGCGCGACGACCACCCCATGGAAGTCGCTGCCGCTCGGGTAGGTGGAGGTGTCGTCAAAGGTGGAGCGATCCACGACGATCGCGGCGACGCCGTCCGGCGTTATGCGGACTACTCGCCCGGCCTCTGGATCCGCCAGGTAGAGCGTGTCATCGTCTGCAACGGTCACATCCGACACAAAGATGGAGAGAACGCCTCCGTCGCGGTGTTGCGGGCCGGTCAGCACGGTCGTGAGCCCCCCACCAGCGGTGCGCTTCATGATGGACACGCTGATCGGGAGACTGGAGAAGTCCACCCTGGCGAACCAAATGTCGCCGTGCTGGTTCGCCGCGATACCACGGACGTCCCCGGAACCCACATCAATCGCCCTCAGAACTCCATCCGCTCCCATGCGATAGAGCCTGGCCCCCAGTGGCGAATATCGGACTTCGGAAAAGAGCAGGTCGCCGTTCCTGTCGAGGGCGAGGCCGAGGGGGGCATACCCGGACTCCGATCGGTCGACGACGGTCGTCACCAACCCGTCGGGGGTGATCCTGCGGATGGCCCGGTTTCCGTAGTCGGCGACGTAGATGTCGCCTGCGGCATCCACAACGACACCCTCCGGCGACCTGAACTGAGCCTGACTGCCGCGACCGTCGCGTAGACCAGGCCCTTCCCCGCCGGCCAGGAGTAGCACCTCACCAGCAGGGGAGACCCTCCAGACAGCTTCACGACTTCCGCCAACGGCGATGACACTGCCGTCTCCGTCAAGCGCAAGGCTGAGCGGTATGAACGCGAACTCGTCCGCGACCAATGACACGTGAATGCCCTCGACGCGGGGTAATTCGGATATCGGCGGCAGGGGCACACCGAGGGCGATATCTCCGTAGCGGAACGTGCCGCTGCTGCTAAACCCATCCTCGAGCCGCAGCCTGATCGTGCCCAGGGTTGCCCACGAGCCGCCCGCCGGACGCGCGCTGATGTAGACGCGGCTCAGGTCCTGCACCCGCTGCCACACCCGCACCTCGACCGTAGCCGCCGCTGCCCGCCCGGAGAGCACCACGTCGAGGTCGATGTCGCCATACGCAAACGTGCCGCTGTCGGTGGTCTGGTCCAGGGGAAGGGGGATGGTCCCCAGGGTCCGCCAGGAGCCGCCTGCCGGACGGGCGCTGATACGAATGTCCTCAAGGTCGCCCACGTTCTGCCAGACGCGCACCTCGACCGTGGCCGTCGCCTCGGCCTGGGCCGAACCCACAGCCACCACGAGCACACCCAGCAGCGCCGCCAGCACCACGACCGTCAGTCGTCTCACACACCACCCCGGCGAGGCATTCGCGCGACCATGGCAGAACGCCCCGCGCAATTGCCCTATCCCCCCTGATTCATCGGTGGGGGTTGATGACGACGATGCGGGCGACGTTCCGTGTACGCATGAGTCCCTCCGGGTCGAATCATCCACCTTCGCAGGCTAAGCCGCCGAGAGGAGGGCCAGATAGGCCTCCTCAAGGCTGGTGGTCCTCTGCGCGATAACCTGCCCGGCGAGCTCCGAGATGGCCCCGGAGGTCTCCGGACCCGAATCATCAAGCTCCAGCAGCACCGTGATCCCCGTGTCCAGACCCTGCTGCCGGACGGAGAGCAGCCTCGCCTCTGCTACCTGGCCAAGCCGCACCGCAAGCGGCTTGCCGGGGACGGGCGCGAGGAGCCAGAGCCAGCGGAGGCGGCGAGGCTCGTCTTCCTCGCGCCAGGCGGCGAGTTCGTGGCGGTCCTCCATCTCGAGTTTGGCGAGCATGTTCGAGATGTGGGTCTTGACGGTCTCGGGGCCGATGCCGATGCGGATGGCGATCTCGGCGTTGGTGCCGCCCTTGCGGAGCTCCTCGAGCACGCGGCGCTCGGCAGGTGTCAGGATGTCGGGATGTGGGGGGCGGCCGCGACGGCGCTCGGGCATGGGGGCATGCTACCAGCCATGTGCCCGAATTACCTCCCCCGACGCCTGCCCGAAGAGACAGGGATCGCGGTCATCGCTGGAAACAGTTTCGGATACCTCGGCGAGGGGCTACCGGCGCTTCAGCAACGCCGCCGCGCTCGCCGAGCTCGTCGAGGGAGGCCGAGCGGATGCGCACCCTGCTGGCCGGCGGTGAATCGGAGCCGGACCTACACCCCCGCCTTCAGCTCGACAAAGGGGGTTCCTCGCATGACACACATCCTCCTGAGCCGGGCCCCACGGCCTTCCGCTACGACGCCCATAACTCGCCGCTGCCGCCGAGAAGCCCGCAGCTACGCCTTCCCTTGCGGCGGCAACTGGGACATCGGCTCCTTCCCCAAGCCCTCAGCCCACCGTCCCGGGAAGCGGGAGGCAGCGCCCGTCGACGCCCGGAACCAGGGGGCCAGTACCAGCCCCGTGAGTCCCCCGGCGTTCGTCGCCGCTGGCCTGGCTTCGCAGCGCGACCACCAGCGCGGAGTCGTCGGGTGCGCGGCCCGCCCCGGCGCCGAGGTTCGGTTCCACAGCCGGCGGCAGCCCCCTCTTCCCGGAAGGCCTCCCACCCCTGCGGCACTCGTGGCAAGGGGTACGGGAGGCGCCCGGCAACCGAGCGCTCGCGGGCGGCATTCGCGCAGGGCCTGACGGCTCGCCGTTCTGGTCAGCGGCCCGGCTGGGGCTCCCATCGCGGCGACGGCTCGTCGTCCTCGGACGCGAGTGCGAGGAGACGCTGGTGGTCCTCCTCCGCTTCGGCATGCCGGCCCATCCACTCCCGCGCCGTCGCTCTCCCCAAGAGGGCGCCGGTGTGGTCCGGTTCGTCCTCGAGAATCGCGTTGAAGTCCTCCTCCGCTTCCGGCGCTCGCTCCAGGTGCAGGTGGGCCAGGGCACGGCCGTAGAGGGCCGGGATGTCACCGGGGGCCAGGGCGATGACGGCGGAGTAGCCCGCGACGGCCTGCTCGTACCGCCCCAGGCCGTCGAGTGCGAAGGCTCTGGCGGCGAGGGTCGCGGGGTTGTCGGGATCGAGGCGCAGCGATCGGTCGAGGTCCACGAGCGCGTCCTCGGTCCTGCCTAGGCCACCGAGGGTGATTCCGCGCGCGTACAGCGCGGGCGCGTTGTCCTGGTCGATCTTCAGAGCGGCGTCGAGGTCCCCGAGCGCGGCTTCCTGCGATCCACGCTGGAGCTCGGACACCGCCCGGGCGTAGCGCGAGAGGTTGTTGAGCGGCTCCAGCTCGATGGCGGTGCCGAAGTCCTCGATCGCTCGTTCCGGCTCCCCCAGGTCACGGTAGGCGAGTCCCCGGGCGTGGTAGGCGAACGTGAAGCGCGGTGACAGCCGGATCGCGGTGCTCAGGTCCGCGACCGCCCTCCGTGGCTCGCCCAGCTCGGCGTACGTGCAGCCGCGGTTGAAGTAGGCAGTGGGATCCTCGGGGTCGAGCTCGACGGCCGTGTCGAAGTCCCGGAGCGCGCCCGCCAGGTCGCCCAGGTGGGCCAGAGACGCGCCCCTGCTGTAGTGGGTGATGGCATCACCCCCGTCGAGGGCGATGACCATGTCGTAGTGAGTGACCGCGTTGCCGTGATCGCCCAGCTCGGCGCTGGCGTGTCCCCGGTAGGAGTGAGCCTCGGCGTTCTCCGGCGAGAGCCGCAGGGCGCTGTCGAAGTCGTCCTTCGCCCGGTGGTCGTCTCCCAGCCGCTGATGCAGCAGACCCCTGAGGGAGAACGCCTCCACGTCGCCGGGGTGAGCTGCGATCTGCTCACTCACCTCATCGAGCAACTGCCGTGCCTTCTCCGCGGTGAGGCTGTCCAGGACGCTGTGGACATCGTCTCCGGGTCGCTCCTGCCCGTCTCCCTCGTTGCGCTCGTGTTGCATGGCTCGTTCCCCTGCGCCCGCGCGGAAGTCGCTCGCCGTGGTCCCAGGACCTGCGGGTGACCACGCCGCTGGCGCGGGCGCACTCTCTGGGCACAGCGTGGTCGCCTGGGCGGGAGTGGCCGTGGCGGAGCAGTCTAGCACGTAAGTTCTGCACGCCGCTGATGCCGTCCCGCCCGCTTCCCGGAGTCGGTGAAGAGCCTTGACCGGCGCCCCGGGAGGAGCGACCCGCTCGGGGGTGCATGCACGCACCCCCTTCCAGGCAGTTAACCGCGGGCCTTCTCGCGCTCACACTCGATTGCCCTCACCAGACCAGCAGATGCCAGGAGGGCAACCGTGCAGACCCATCTCCCCATGCCGGAGTCCAGTAGGAGGCGGCGCCCGGCCCTCGTCGTGGCGGTGCTGCTGGCCGCGGCGCT
>JAJEBS010000030.1 GCA_022822425.1 Gemmatimonadota bacterium
TGGCCGCCCCCGCCCTCCAGCACGCGGATTGCCTCTGCCTCCTCCATCAGGCGGCGGGCGTCGTTGCTCGAACTCAACACGGGCTCGTGCGCCGTCACCTCGAGCGCGCCCACCGGGAGTAGCGCGCGCACGTCCGCGAGCAGCGCATCGCCCTCCGGATCCGCCGCCATCCCTTGGACCGCGTCCAGGATCGAGGAGTCCGGCGCCTGCGCCCACAGGAACGGAACGATCGTCAGCTCGAGCGGCGGCAGGGCTTGCACGTCGACCGCCAGCCGCCCGGTCGCGGGAATCCGCCGCGCGACGCCCAGCGCGGGATCGAGCGTCCCGTCCGGGTCGACCTCGACAACCATCTCGAGGCCGGGCCGCACCACGCTCCCCGGAATCTCTGCGCTGATCGACGTGGCGAGCGAGCTCTCGTCGATCCCCGCAGGGATCGCCCCGGACCCGCCCGGAACGTACTCCACGTGCGTCTCCCGACCGTCGACGAAGAACCGGGCCCGAACCGCCGGAACGCCGGTGTCCGCGGCTCGCCTCGCGGTCGGGAACACGCGCAGCAGCGCCCGGACGCCCGCGACCAGCGGGACCGGGAACGCGCGCGACTGCACCGCCTGCACCAGGTACGCCGCCGGTGCCTCCCGCTCGACGCAGGGGACGACGCGGCGCGTGTGGACCCGGTCGAGCCAGGCCGCGAAGGCGGGGTCCGCGGGCGCGCACAGCCCCGTGCCCCCGGTCAGGAGTCGCTCGAGCCGGCCGAGCGACGTCAGCTCGGCGGGAAGCGGACCTGCCAGCCGACCGTTGCCCGTGAGCGCCAGCCCGCGCAGGCTCGCGAGCCCGCCGAGTTCGGATGGCAGCGGGCCCGACAGGTCGTTGTTCTCGACGCGCAGCTCCTCGAGGGCCGGGAGGCCGCCGAGTTCGGGCGGGATCGCGCCGGTGATAGTGTTGCCGTCGAGCACCAGGTGGGTCACGCTGGACAAGCCGCCGAGTTCGGGCGGAATCGCTCCCGTAAGGCCGTTGTCGCTGAGCCGCAGGTACTCCAGGTGGCCCAATTCGCCCAGTTCGGGCGGAATCGGACCCGCCAGGCCGTTGTCCCGGAGCAGCAGTTCGACCACCTGCCCCCGCTCGTCCACCTCGACCCCGCGCCACTCGCCGAGCGGCGCCTCGCTGAGCCAGTTCCTCGAGTCGATCCAGTCGCGCCCGCCCGTCGCGTCGTGGAGCATCTCCAGGATCTCCCGGTCCGTGGCGGGCGCGCACTCCGCCCCTGTGTCCCGCAGCACGGCGATGGCGCCCAGCCACGCCCGGAACACGTCGTCCGCCGGCGCGCACAGCTCCGTGCCGGCGTAGTCCAGCTCGCCCAGCGAAAGGTCGAGCAGGGTGCGCGGCAGCCGCCCGGAGAGCGCGTTGTCGCCGACGCGCAGCGCCGTGATCGCCGCCAGGTCGCCGAGACCCGCCGGGAGCCGCCCCGCGAGTCCGTTGCCGGCCAGGTCGAGGGTCGCGACGCGGCCCAGGGAGTCGGTCCCGACCCCGTGCCACCCCGCGAGAGCGCCGCCCAGCCAGCCTTCCGAGTCGATCCAGCCCTCGCCGCCCGCCGCCGCGTGCAGCGCGGCCAGCGCCGCCCGGTCCTTCTCGTTGCAGAACGGGCCTCTCCCGAGCTCCCCGATCCCGTCCAGCCAGGCGACGAACTCGGTCGTGCCCGGCGCGCAGAGATCCGCGTTCCGCTCGAAACGGAGCCGCACCAGCCCGCCGATCCGCAGAAGACTCCGCGGGAGCGCGCCCGTCAGCGCGTTGCCGCTCAGGTGCAGGAACTCCAGGCGCCTGAGACTGCCCAGCTCCGGCGGAACCGGACCCTCGACCGCGTTGCCGCTCAGGGATAGTCCCCTCAGGTGCGCCAGGCTCCCCAGCTCCGGCGGAATCGGACCCTCGAGCCGGTTGCCGTCGAGCCACATCCCCTCCAGACCCGCGAGATTCCCCAGCTCCGGTGGAATGGGACCCGCCAGCGCGTTGCCGCTCAGGCTCAGCGACGTCAGGTGCGCGAGATTCCCCAGCTCCCGCGGAATCGGACCCACCAGCGCATTGCCGTCGAGCCACAACTCCTCCAGATCGGCGAGATTCCCCAACTCCGGCGGAATCGAACCCGTCAGCGCGTTGGCGCGCAGATTGAGCGACGTCAGGCCCGAAAGGCTCCCCAGCTCCGGCGGAATCGGGCCCCGCAGCCCGTGCGACACCCACTCTCCGGTCTCCCCGTCCCGGCGGCCGCCGAGTTCCAGGCGGACCACCCGGCCGAACGCGTCCGTCTCCACCCCGCGCCACTCCTCCAGCGGCCCGTTGTCCAGCCAGTTCTCGTCGTCGGCCCAGTTGGGACCGTCCGTCGCCGCGTGGAGCGCGGCCAGCACCGCCCGGTCCCCATGCTCCACCGTCACCGTCACCGTCGCCGTGCCCGCAACCGCGCCGACCGTCGCCGCGATCGTGGTCGTCCCGTTGCCGGCCGCCGCCACCAGCCCCGACGCGCCGACCGTCGCGACCTCGGGGCGCACGCTCGTCCAGATCACCGCCACCCCGGACATCGCCCGCCCGTTGCCGTCGAGCACGCGCGCATCCAGTTGCACGGTCGCCTCCGGCGCCGTGAGCGTTGCGGCCGCGGGCGTGACCGTCACACTGGCCACGCGAAGCGCCTCGGACGGAGGGCGCGTGGCATCGTCGCCGCACCCCGACGACGCCCACGCCCCGACCGCGCAGATCGCCAACAACGGGACGTGAATGCGTGTGCAGTCGTTTGTCATTGCTGAATAGGGAGCAACCCCCCGCCCGGCGAACCGGACGGGGGGTTGCTGCTGCCATCGGTCAAGCCGATGGAGTTGGAGGGTTGATTAGCCGCTGGGTGGAATGGCTGTCGGGGTGCCCTTATTCCAATCGCCGGCCCCGGTCACCCTGGTGTCGACGCGAAGCTGGGTCGCGGCTCTCAGGTCGTCCGAGTCGAGTCCGTTGTAGGAACTGCCGTTGTCATCGTCTACCCACGTGGTCGCGTCCGTGACACCTTCGAGCCCAATCCTGCCCAACGACCACTTGCCAAAGGAGGAGGATCCTGGGGTAAGGTTCCTCGTTAAGGTGGCGGTGGTTATGACGCCGGTGGGGACGACGACCCATTCCAGATCGTTTTCTGTGCCGACCTCGACAAGCAGGGCGACTCGATGCGCCAACTGCGGGCTACCCGGTCCAGACCAGGACGCTGCGATCGAGTCTGTCGCTGCGGTTGCATGTCCCTTGCGGGTCACCGTGACGCCCGAGGCGCCATGGGCCACGGCCGCAAGCTCCACCTCGTTGCTTTCGGCTGGGGCGGCGGCGACTGCCGGGTCCTTGCCCGTTACCGTGGCGCTGATGGTGATGCTTCTCTTGCCGTAGTCGGCGGCGTCGGCGTCCGCAATGGTGTAGGTAGTCGTCCGCGTGTGCGTCATGCTGGTGCCGGCGGCCGCGGTGCCCCGTTCGGTGTCGGCGCCCTGTTCGGTCGCGTCGCCTCCGGCGTGCACCAAGGCCGGGGAGGTTGCAGCGATCCCGCCCAAGGTGACGTCAGCAGCGTCTCCGAAGGAGTACGAGTTGGCGTCGGTGGCGGTGGAGAGGTTTCTGGTGTCGTACGCCCACTTCACCACGATTGTGGTCGAGTCTTCTCCGTTGACGAGGGGCGGGGTTGCTACAGAGGCGCCCTTCACCTTCCCGCGACTGACCCCCGTAATCCTCGGCTGCACGCTGTACCCCGTGAACGTCCCGAACTGGAGCACCTGCCCGGGAATCACCGCAATCCCACCGCCCGGCCTGTTATCCGGCGCATCGAACCACACGTAGTTCTGCGCGTCCACCAGATTCTGGTAGTTCTCATCGGAGTAGTCGGACTGCCTGAGCTCCCGAGGCTTGGCCCCGAGATACACGGTGCCGCTAAGGGTCGGCACGTGGACGCTGAACGTCCCGGTCTCCGAGGTAACCACGGAGTCAATGGCGGTCATCATGTCACTGTCGCTATACGCCGTGACCGTAGCCTCGGAGCGCGGCATCCCGCCGCCCGGAGCCGTCACCCTGCCGACGATCTCCGTGGCCGGATAGCCCGTGAAGTCCGCGGTCGGGTTCGCCCCGGCCAGCGCCGCGACGGGCGTGCTTGCCGGAATGAAGTGATACCCGGACTTCCGCGGCGACACCTGAACCAGCGGGTCATTGTTCGGCTGGACTGCGACAACCGCCGTGTAGTTGCCGTCGCCATCCGTCAGGAGTTTCCCTGAGCCCTGACCCGATCCCGCGTTCAGCGGGGCACTGCCGTCCACACGGATCTCCACGCCCTTGATCCCTGCGCCGGTTCCGCTTTCGGTGACCGTGCCGGTGATCGCGACGGTGTTGTTCGCGCCGCTGAGGGAGATGTCGTGTCTCGTCACCGTGTTGGCGGCGAACTCGGGAACGGCGGTTTTTGCGTTGTTGGTGGAATCCGCCTTGGCCGCCGGGAATCCCGCCCTCTCCGTATTCACGAAGAGCTGCTTCCGTATGGCGCTGATGCCGGACACGATGTAGCGGCCCAGGTCGTCGGTCGTGGCCGTCATACCGTTCACGGTCACGGTCACGCCCTCAAGGCCGAAGCCGTCGCCGTTCCGAACGAAGCCGTAGAGGGTGGCGGTCGATGGCGTGATGTCGAGAGCGACGTCGCTTGCAAGGGGGCTGAGCGCGCCGTCCAGCATGTCTTCGCTCCCCTTCTCGCCCAGCCTCGCCCTCCAACCGTCCGGAAGACCGAGGTCGTAGGCGCCGGCCGCCATGGTGCCGAAGTCGAACGCCACGCGCTCGTCGAGGTCTGTCGTCGGGTCGTTGCTCTTCGCGGTGGTGAACTCCCGTCCGATACCCGCGAGATTCTTGCCGTCGACCGGGTCCATGGTGACCTCGATCCCGGATACACGCGTCGGGTCCGTGGTCTTGAATTCGGTGCCGGACTTCGAGACGCCCCTCTTCCAGACCAGCCCGCTTACGTTGTGCGTGCTGACGACGGCGAACGAGCCGCACTTGCCGAAGTCCTGGCCCGCGGGCTCGGTCTCCGTCAGCGGACAGAGCGTGACGGTGTGGCCGAAGCCGCCCATCGCGCCGAACGCACCGCCCATCACGCCGTTCTCGTCCATGTTGCGGTAGGCGTCGAGCGAGTGGAGGTCCAGCAGCATGTAGTCGTCGCTGGCGGTCGCATGAACGACGATGTTCATGTCGGCCGGCAGGTGCGAGAAGGTGTATGCGCCCCTGCTGCCGCTCGAGTTCGCCCTGGCGTCCCAATCGTCGTTCGAGATCGGACTGGTGCGCCTGCCGTCGTTCCCGCTCGCCTGCCGGACCTCGAGATCGACCAGCCCTGCCGCCCTGACGTCGCCGCCCAGGACGTTGCCGGTGTAGCCGTACACCTGGTCGCGCTCGTGGTGCACGTAGACCTTGAGGGTCTGCGTCGTATAGGTCACCACGATCGGGCTGGCGTCCGCTTGGCCCGCGAGCTTGAGGCCGGTGTGCACGTAGGCTCCGCCGGTGCTCATGTAGCTCTCGCCGCCGTCCAGGTCGTCATCCTGGTCGTCGGCTGCCATGAACTCGAAGGTTGCGGGCAGGTCCGTGGGCGACACCATGGTCGCAAACGCCGCCTCGCCGTCGTCGTCGAGCATCGTCGGCGCACCCGCGACCGCTTCGCCGCCCGAGGTGACGCCAATCTCCCAGCCGGCCAGTGCTTCGCCGCCACCGTAGTCGGTCATGACCGTGGCGCCGCTGACGTTCACGTTGACGTTCAGGTTGACGATGTCGGCATCGTTGAGAACCACGGGCGGATCGGCGTCCGCCGCCGGGTGCACGAACGACTGCGGATCCCACGTCACGGCCTGCATCTCGGCCGTCGGATCCACGAAGTAGCCCTCCGCACCGACCATCATGTGGACCATGTTGTCTTCGGTGTCGGCACGCGCAACCTTGATCGACGCGTAGACCCCGGCCTCGCCGACCATGGTCTCGCCGCTGCCGACCATCGAATCACCCGAATAGAACGCGACGCTGGCGCCGGGAATCGGATCGCCGCGATACTCGCCGCCCTTCAGCGTGACCGCGACGTTGATCGTCGTGTGCGTGATGTCGAACGGGATGCCCTGCATCTTGTTCTCGCCGACGCCGAGGTCGAAGGCGTAGCCCGTCCCCGGTCCGCCGTACGCGATGTCGTTGGCCGCGAGCACTGCTGCAGCCGTCGCGTCGATCGGCACGACCAACTGGTAGGAGCCCGCGCGCAGACCCGGGAACATGAACGAGCCGTCCGGGCCGGTCGCACTCAGCCGCTGGTCATTGACCCCCGGGCCCACCAGCGCCACCGGAACACCAGGTGCCGGCAACGGGTGCTCGCCCGCGTCGTGCATGTCGTTCTTGTCCAGCTCGTCGAGGAACAGCTGACCGGAAACGCTCGCGGTGCGCGCGTGCTGGCCGTCGAAGCTGACGATCTTCGAGTCGTCGTCGCCGACCTCCACGTCCACGCTCGTGACGTCGAACACGTAGGCGTCGCTCTCCACCGCGATCGTGACCGTGTAGTCGCCCGCCGCCAGCCCCGCGAAGGAGTACTGGCCGCCCGCGTCGGTCGTCTCGGTGTCGTCGGCCGCGCCCGACAGCGTGACCGTGACGCCATCGAGCCCCATGCCCTCGACGCTCACCCGGCCGCTGATGCCGGAGGTGCGGAGCAGGACGCCGGTGAACGACACCGTTCCCGTTTCGTCGAGATCCACGCTAACGTCCTGCGACGTGGCGGCGAACTCGTAGTCGCGGGTGTCGAAGTCGGAGATGCTGACCGTGTAGTCGCCGGGGCGCAGTTCCTCGAACCGGTACATGCCGTCCGAGTCGGTCATCATCGTGTGGCGCTCGTCGGCGGGACCGCCGGCCAGGGTCACCGTAACGCCGGCAAGGCCCTCGCCATCGATGATCACCTGGCCCTCGACCGCGGAGGTGCGGATGAAGTGGCCCGTGAAGTCGGCGCTGCCGACCTCGCCCACCTCGACCTCGACCTCGACGCTCACCGTCTCGAAGGACACGTCCTCCGGGAAGTCCGAGATCGTGACCGTGTAGGTGCCC
>JAJEBS010000260.1 GCA_022822425.1 Gemmatimonadota bacterium
CACGCGGTCGCCCTCCAGCACCCGGATGTAGTTTTAGCGCATCTTTCCGGAGAGGTACGTGTGGATCTCGTGGCCGTTTTCCAAGCGGACACGGAAGGTGGCGTTGGGCAGGACCTCGATGACGATTCCTTCGATTTCGATCGCCTGTTTTGCCATGGGCGGGCCTCATGATCGTGGCCGGGAAGGTGCCACGCCCGTCCAACCTCCGTAGCGCGATCCCGTCGCGCAAGCGGCGCGGGGGCGTAGCGGCGGGCTGCGGAGAAGTCGGGATGGAGGCTACCGGCGTGGGGCTACGATGCGCGCGGAGAGTCAGGCGGTCGACTCGATGCCGATGAGGGGCGAGTGCTGTTGTCAACGGCACCGTGGAAACCCTCGGCTGCGCTGTGGAAACAGACGATGCCCGAAAGGCGGTACTGAACGATCCTCTGGCGGATCTGATAGGTCTACGAATCCGTAGCGATCCATGAGCCAGCATCGGCGCTCGAAAGGTCCGTGCGCCCCGGTAAGCGGCCTCGAACTGCCAAGCCTCTCCAGAAGCGTCCTTTACAGCTCGCGGCTGTGCTCCATATCGTTCGCGGAGTCCGCAACACACTTCGAAGCACAAGGGGTTCGCAATGCAGCCCAAGAAGATTACGGACGCGGTGCGTCGTGAGATCATTGGGCGGGCGTGGGACGGCGAGACGTTCGCGCACATCGCTCGCGATCTCGGCGTGCCGCCGTACCAAGTGAGCACGATAGCGATGCGCGACGGCGGCTTCCCCACCAGAGCCGAGTTGATCCGGTTGCAGGGCGATGCGATCTGCGCGGCCTACCGGGAGAGCGGCAGCATGGCGGAGGTTGCGAAGCGGTTTGCGCTGTCGGAACAGGCCATCTCGAACACGTTGCATGCGCGCGGCGTTCGGACGCGCAAGGCGAGGCGGCAGTAGCGGTACGGGCCAGATGAGAGCCGCGCCACAGCACTAGTGCTTGCGGTCGCGTGCACCGACGGACGGCGAGATCACGGCTCTGGCGCGTGACCGAACCGTGAACGGAGCCGTGAGTGCAACATCACCATCGCTCGCTGGAGCCCTCGGAGGTTTACCGCCACCACCAACGGGTCCTCCGCGAACTTCCGTTCTCCCTCCCATCACGGCTCGCGAGCGAAGTCTTCGACCCCAACTGACGGTAGCCGTTTCCCTCGGGCCTACCCGGGTCGGCTTCCGATCCGGCTCCAGCGTATCTCGCGGATGAAGGGGAATGGCCGGTAGGAATCCCGGTTGTAGGAGAAGTATCGGACGATGATCCGCCCCTCGAAGCGCCAGCGCTCCAGAAGCCCCCAAGTGCGTGAATCCAGACTCTCGTCGCGATGGTCGCCGAGCATGAAGTACCGACCGTCGGGAATCGCGAGTGGACCCCATGTGTCGCGGGTCGGCAGGTAATCCCCCCTCGGACCGCCAACGAGGATCTCTTGTTGCCACAGCATCGCGACTGCGGAGTAATCGGGCTCGCCATCCGTGTGCCGCACGTATGGTTCGTCCTGCGCCTGCCCGTTCAGATACAAGGTCTTGTCCCGCATCTCCAGCGTGTCGCCGGGCATGCCGATGAGCCGCTTGACGACAATGAGCCTGTCCTCGTGCGGAGGATCAAAGACCAGGATCTCCCCTCTCCTCGGCTCCGAGTAGCCGGGGACGCGGATGTCGGTGAACTGGATTCGCGAGCCGAGCGCGGCCTTGTTGACGAGCACGAAGTCCCCCGCCTTCAACGTGGGTTCCATGGATCCAGACGTTATGGTAAAGGCCTGCAGTGCCACGACGCGGACCGTCAAGAGGCTGAAGACAAGGCACGCGCTCCTGAGGAGCGAACGCTTCCACGATGGTCTCGGCTCTTTGACCTTCCGCTTGTTCTGTCCCATGGCGGGAGGATCTTACTGGAAGATCCATCACCCACGCAAGCCGACTCCGACCCTGCCCCCTGTCCGCCTCCCCAAGGCCAAGAGAACGCTTCGAGTCGGCCTCGCACTCGTCCGCAGACCTCTCTTGAGATCCAAGGAAGTCGTTCAGAAAGAGGCGGATCAATATCGCGCTCCTGGAACGCGGCGGAGGGGCCGTTGCCAAAGGTCGATCCCCGTCCGCGACTGCGCTGGACCGTTTGGGACATCCACTCGCGGGCGCGGCTTGACGCCGCCCAGCGTGCGCTCCCGATTCCGAACCGGAAGGGACACGCGGCAATGAGGAAAGGAGCCCGCATGCGCAGCCGGTCCTTCAACCACGGGCGACCGCGCTGATCGCGCACCTCAAGGGACGCGAGAAGGCTCTGGAGGCCTTCGGCTGGACTGGACGGCGGGCCGAATGGATCGCCCTAGCCTGCCTGCACGGCGGCGTCTTCACCCGCGCGCAGTGGACGGGCTTCCTGCGTTGCCACCCGGAGAAGGTGCGACGCGCCGTCCTCGCGCTCGTCGCGCAGGGCTTGGCCGTCGAGGAGGCTCCGGCCGGCATCCACGGGATCGGCCGCGTGTGCCGGATCCGGGCCCGCAAGATCTACCGGGCGCTCGGAGCCGGGGAGTTCTTTCGGCGGCGCCGGATCACCTCCCGGGACGTACTGACGCGCCGGCTGCTGGCGCTTGACTACGTCCTCGAGCATCCCCGTCTGCCGTGGCTCCCGACCGAGGTCGAGAAGGTCGCCGCGTTCGAGGCGCTCGGGATCGAGCCCCGGATCCTTCCCCAGCGGACCTACCGGGGCGCAGCCGGGAAAATCCGGCGTCACTTTCACCTCGGGCTTCCGCTCGCGCTGGACACCGGGCGGGCGGTCTTCGTCTACGTCGATCCCGGCCACGAGACCGCGACGGCACTACGCGCCTGGGGTGCGGCGCACCGCGAGCTATGGGGGTTGCTCCGGGATCGCGGACACAAGATCGAAGTCGTGGCCGTCACGCGGACGTGGGAGGCGTCGAGCCGAGCGGAGACGGTGCTCGGCAACTGGGCGAGAGCCCCGCGCCCGTCCGAGCACGGCGCGGAGATCGAGCGGGAGATCGAGTGGATCGAGGGTGTCATCCGCAGCGGGGACGTTAGCCTCATCCGAGAGGTGTGCGGCGACATCCGGGGTGGGCTCGTGCGGCTGGCGGAACTCAGGAGTCAGGCTCGCCGGCAGTCCGGCCGGGGGCTGTTGCACCGGGTCAACGCATGGCAGACGGAACGGCTCCGGGGAAGGCTGTTCTGACGGAAAATCCGGCCGTGCCGGTGCCGCACGGGCGATGTGTATTTCACTTCGAGGTCGACCGGACACCGCATCCGCCCTCGGACGGGACACCGGGCAAATGCCGCAAGCCGCTATACGGCATGGGGTTGTGCCACGGCCACCCGCTTCGCCGATGTCGAACCGGGCCTCAAGGCCGTGGACGGGAGGCCCCCCCTCTTCCGATGCCCAGTGCGGGCATCGCGGAGGGTTGGGATGTGCACATCCCGGACACCCTCCCCGGAGGGTCGCTCCCGATCCAGCAGTCCCGTGCGGGAAGGCCAACGGCGACCCGTGACGGCCCCGTCCCGGTCTTGCTCGGCGATGCCGAACGGCCCGACGGCCAGCCGGTCGGAGACCGGGTGCTCCGCCGCCTCGAAGCGGCACTCGAACCGCCTTTCCACGCAGGGATAACCTGATGTTGGGAAGGGGCGCTCGACCCCGGCGGAGGGACGGGCGGAGTCCGTCCCGGAGGCCGGGGGGACCGGCGCCGGAGCAGTGGCAACGCCGACCACGCTGCCCGCCGGTCACGACGCAGACTCGCTCGCGAAATCGACGGCCTCGACGGATGATGATTCGAGGGTCGGCAGGAGAACATCCGAGGCGACTGGCCAGGTGGACGGTCGGCCAGACGGAAGCCGGGCGGACTCCCCAACCGCGAACGCTGCCGGAGCGGGGGTTTTCCCAGGGGGATCGAAGGGGGGCGGGAGCACCCCTCGCCAGCCCCGTTGTATGACAAGGGGTAGGCTGGCTGAGCCACATTAGAGTGGCTCAAGCCAGCCCCGTGGACGCCCGCGAAACGCTCTGGAGCGGCGCCCGGGACGCCGCGGGCAAACCCTCCGGCCTCTTGGTCCACGGCCTCACGGACGGCGAGGCGGAAAGCGACCACGTCGCCGTTGGCGACCGCGGCACTCCCTCCGGCTAGGTCGACTGTGCGATAGCGACCAAGTGGGCGGCAATCTCGACCGTCTCGGCCACCGCCGTGTGCCCGGTCGAGCGCACCAAGTCCGACAGCGTCAAGCCAGAGAAGCGACGCCTTTGGCCTGCCACTCGGCACGCTCTGCTTCGCTGTCGCGCCCTTCACCAAGCCCAAGGCGCACTCTGGCGCGCCATCGGCCAAGCCCGCACGACCGCCGCATGAGCGCGCAACGTGACCGGCGGAGGTGGCTCCTCTGGACCGCGGCCGCCGGTCTCGCTGATCTCCGAGGCAGGCTCGCCTGCCCCTCCCATCGGAGACGACTTGACGCCAAGTTGCGCACCCGGTCCACCCAACAGATCTTTCGGCCTCGTCAACCACAGCAGGTCGCATATGTGGTAAAGAACGGGGTCGGCATTACATCCGGCTGAACCGGTGGCGGACCAAGATGCAAGACAGGTATGTCGGTGACATCGGCGACTACGCGAAGTACAGCTTGCTGCGCGCGCTCGCGCACGACCGCAAGCTCGGTGTTTCCTGGTACCTGTTTCCCGACGAGGTCAGCGGCGATGGAGGACATGTCGGATACCTCCTTCGGCCAGACAAGTGGTGCGCTCCCGATCCCGACACGTTCAACGCTCTGCGCAAGCTCATGGGGGACATCCTCCACGAGAAACAGGCGCGCAGCGTGGCGGCGATCAAACGGTCTGGCCTGCTGCCGGACACGACCTTCTGGAGCCACATGGTCGTTCATGAGAGACCCGGAGGTCCGGCGCTGGCCGAGTACCGTAGCGAATGGTTCCGGAACTCCCTGGCACCGCTGGAGTCCTGCGACATCGTGTTTGCCGATCCCGACAATGGCCTCTGCGCACGAGAGAAGTTCAGACCCACGCAACGCAGGTTCGGGAAGAGCATTTGTGAGGACGAAGCGCTCACTCTAGCCCGAGAGTCGACGGCGCACCCCAACGGCCGACCGGTTGTTGTGTACCATCACAATGCGAGGCCGGCCGGGGGGCACTGCGCTGAAGTCGCGGATTGGCAACGGCGGCTGGGGAAGGGGACATGCGCAGTCCGCTGGCGGCCTGTATCTCCTCGCACCTTTTTCATCCTGAACTGCACCGACAAACTGCGTCGGCGCGCGGAAGAGTGGTGCGAGAAGTGGGAATTGCCGGAGGGCGTTTACTTCCAGGATTACCCTGATGAACTCACCGAATCCGGATGAGTCTTCGACTCTCACCCCACCCCAAAGAGGCGGCACGAGTGTGGAGGGCTCCCGCCATTCAACCCGATTTTCCCGCCCTAGCAACACGGTCCAAAAGGGTCCAGCTTCAACGGCAGAGAACGCAGATCGT
>JAJEBS010000322.1 GCA_022822425.1 Gemmatimonadota bacterium
GGTCACCGAGTTCCAGCCGCTGCTGGCGCTGATCGAGAAGATGCGCGAGGTGGGGAAGTCCTTGGTGCGCATCTGCACCAGACCGCCCGAGTAGTCGCCGGGATGGTCAGGGGAATAGGTCTTGGCCGTGACGATGCTCTCGAGCATCCCCGAAGGAATGACGTCGAGCGGGATGACCTTCTTGTCGGGAACCGGCGACGCGAGGCGGGTGCCGTTCAGGGTGGTGGCGCTGTAGCGCTCTCCCAGACCGCGCACGAAGGCGTACTTGCCGTCCACCAGAGAGACGCCCGGCACACGCTTCAGCACAGCCCCCGCGTCCCCGTCCGGGGAGCGCGAGATCTGGTCCTGGCCGATGGCGTCGACCACGACCGCGGCCCGGCGGCGTGCGCCGAGCAGGGCCGCGGTGTTCCCGCGTTCCGCCTCCACCGAGACCGTGAGGCCCTCGAGCTCGATCGCCTGCGGATCGAGGGTGATGTCGACCACGATCGGCTCGCCGTTATCCACCAGCACATCCGAAATGATCTTTGAACCATACCCGATCATCTCGGTCTGCAGGCTGTGCGTGCCGGTCGGCACGTTCCTGAGGACAAAGCGCCCGTCGGGCGACGTGAGCGTGCCGATTCCGATTCCGACGATGAAGACCTGGACGCTGGGTAGCGCGTCGCCGGTCTGGTTGCTGAACACGTGGCCGACGATGCGGCCGTATTCTCCGTTGACGGGCCCCTGGGCGGCCAGCCCGGCCGGCGAGAGGCACGCGAGGATGGTGATTGCCCTTCGTAACATCGCATTTCCGGGAGAGGGTCCCGCGAGACGGCTCGCGGGACGAAAGGTTGTGCAGGGCCGGCCTGCCGGTGCGGATGAGCGCCGGACGCGGTGCCGGGTCTACGTTGCCGAACGGAACCTAAGGAGGGCGTGTAACGCGGCAGGATAGGGTGTGTAACGCCCCCGGATAAGGCAGGTAACGCGCGGGTAACGGGGATTCTCGCGGGGCGGGAGAGCGGCTTCCGACGGGACGATCTGCCGTCCGCGACGGCGCCGGAGCTGCCTCAGTCCTCCACCATGTAGGCCAGGCACCAGGCGCCCAGCCCCACGTGGGTGGCGAAGATCGGGGCCGCCGGGCCGCTGAGGATGTCGACCTCGCCGTATCGCGCCCGCAGGGCGGCCGACACCCTCTCGATGATCTCGGGATACCCGACGTGCACCACGCCGAAGCGCAGCTTCTTCGCGCCGGACGGGATGCGGTCTTCCAGGAGCCCCATCACCGCGGGCAGGACCTTTCTCCGGCCGATCACCTTGCCGACCGGACCGACCTTCCCTTCATCGGTCAGCGACAGGATGGGCTTCACGCCCAGCATGCCTCCGACCCACGCCTGCCCCTTGCCCACGCGGCCGGAATGCAGCAGGCGGTCGAAGGTGTCCACGGTGGCGAAGATGCCCGACTGGTCGCGCACGCGGGCGAGCTCGGCCAGAATCTCCTCGGCGGACATCCCGCTCTCGGCCAGCTCGGCCGCCTTGAGCACCATCAGCCCTTCCAGCACCGACACGCCGCGCGAATCGAAGAGGTGCACCGGCACATTGTCGAAGGTGCGCGCCGCGGCCTCCGCCGAGCCGAAGGTGCCGGACACGCCGCTGCCCAGCAGCACGCCCAGGATGCGGTCCCCGTCCTCGGCGGCGCGGGTGAACCCGTCCACGAAGGCCTGCGGGGGGGGCTGTGACGTGGTGGGGAGTTCACCGCCGGCGTCGCGCATCTTCTCGTGGAAGTCCTCGGCCGTGATGTCGACGCCGTCGCGCAGGGGCCGGCCCCGGTCCACCAGGATGGCCGGGACCACGTGAATGCCGTGCGCCCGGATGATGTCCTCCGGAAGGTCGTTGCCGCTGTCGGTCACGATCGCGAACGGCCGCCGCACCAGGCTCTGGTGGGCTGCCCCGCCGTGACGGGCCGCCGCGTGCTGCGCGCGCATGTCCTCGGCCTTCTTCGTCGCCAGCCGCCCCAGGGTGCGGAGATACGAAAAGACGCCCTCGGGGCCATCGGTGTGGATGTGCACCTTCAGCAGGGTGTCCGAGCTGACGACGATGATGGAGTCTCCGTGGCGCCGCAGCTCCTCGCGCACGACCGTCGACGCGGGCAGCCCCTCGCCCCGCACCAGCGCCTCCGTGCAGTAGCGGTACTGCTCCTCCTCCTCCGGATACTCGATCTCCGCGACCGCGGCCGGAACGTCCGAGTAGTCGGTCTCGTCCCCGGCCACGACGGGATCGCCGTTGATGAGCAGGAGCACGCCCTCCAGCATGTGCACGAAGCCCCGTCCGCCCGCATCGACCACCCCGGCTTCCTTCAGCACCGGGAGCAACGACGGCGTGCGCTCCAGGGACTCGCGGGCCGCGTCCACCAGCCCCTCGACGCAGGGAACGAAGTCGGTGGCGGCCGCCTCGCGGGCGGCGTTCGCGGTGTCGCGGATGACGGTCAGAATGGTGCCCTCGACCGGATTGTCGAGCGCGTCGTACAGGTTGTCGATGCCTCCGCCGAGCGCGCCCGCGAACCCGCGCGGACCCACGCGCCGGCGGCCCTTCAGCTGCGCGGCGAAGCCCAGCAGGAAGTGCGAAAGCATCATCCCGCTGTTGCCGCGGGCGCCCAGCAGCGCGGCTTCGGCCGCCTCGTCGGCGACGGTCGAGACGTCCCGGTCCCGGTTGCGCCGCAGGCGGTCCGCGATGGCGTCCACGGTGAGCGCCAGGTTGGTGCCGGTATCGCCGTCGGGCACCGGGAAGACGTTGATGCGGTTGAGTTCCTGGCGCTGCTGGCGGGTGTACTCGCAGGCGGCCACCAGCGAACGGCGCAGGCGCGGCCCGTCCAGGTACGCGATGTGCGTGCTCAACGGCGTCTCCCCGCCGGCGTACCGGGAGGAAGCCCTGCCGGCCGGGCGTCAGTAGCGCCCGCGCGCGCGCTCCTTGCCAGGGAGAATCTCCAGGCAGGTCGTCCACCACCCGGTGCGAATGGTCGTGATGAACTCCTCACAGATGCCCTCATCCGCCATCTCGCGGGCCAGCGCCTCGTGATCGTAGCGGACCGGCACGAAGTCGACGCTCAGCCGGTCCCCTTCGGCCGATACCATAGCATACCAGACGCAGGTTCGCCCGTCGTTCGCCGGACGCCCCAGCGCGCCCGCGTTGACGTACCAGCCCCCGGGCGCGAACCGCCGGGCCCAGTGGATGCCCGTGTGTCCTCCGAGAATCACGTCGCAGCCGGCTTCCACGGCAAGCTTCGCCAGAAAATGCGAGGGTGTGGTGGTCTCCCACAGGAACTCGTTGACCTGACGCGGGCTGCCGTGACAGGCGAGCACCCGCAGCGTGCCCAGCCGAAAGCGGATGGCGGGGGGGAGCGCGGACAGCCACCGGCGATGCTCGCCGGACGTGTTGGCGAGCGCGTAGTCGTACGCCAGCCTGGCATAGTGGTTGTCGCGCGGGTCGGTGTAGCCGCAGCGGCAGTCGTCCAGCCCACGCCCGATGGAGTCGTCGTAGTTGCCCTGCACCACCCGCACGCCCTCGCGCCGCAGGATGGGGAAGACCTTGTCCGGACTGGGCCCGAAGCCCCCCAGGTCGCCCAGGCAGAAGAGCGCCTCCGCGCCGCGTGCGCGCGCGTCCTCGACCGCGGCCGCCAGCGCGAGGTGGTTGGAGTACACGCCGCCGAAGACCGCCACCCGATCGAACCGGTCCGGCTCCGCCCCGTGCCGGGGGACCGGCCCGGCACCCTCCGTCCCCGGTGCTCGCGCCGATTCAACCACCCGCTAGAACTCGCTGCTCGCCGCGGTGTTGGCGCAGATGGACCCGTGCAGGTAGCAGGTGTAGCAAGGCTGCTCGGACAGCGAGGCGGGCCGCGCCACCGCTTCGCCCAGGGTGCCGCCCAGGCGCGCGTCCGGATAGTCGAGCAGGATGGGGCAGACGTGGACCCCGGCGGCCGTGACCAGGCGCGCGCGCGTGCAAAGAAGCTGATCGAGATCGAAGCCGTGCAGCATCTCGTGGGTGACGCGCATCGACGGAGCATACCCGTGTGTGCGCCGCGCTTCCTCGCCGATGAGCAGCGGCGGGATGATCTTCAGCCGGGCGCGGTCGTAGCCGATGTCCGCCAGAAGTCGGCGGAAGTCCCCCAGGATGCGTCCGGTCTCCGCGTCGGGCCAGCTCTGCATCGCGGTGATGATGGGCAGGAACCCGGCATCGGCCAGGCGTCGCACCCCCTCGATGCAGCGCGCGAAGGTCCCCTCTCCGCGGATGGCGTCGTTCATCTCCGCGGTGACTCCGTCCAGGCTCACCCTCAGTTCCAGCGAATACGGCGATCCGGCCGCCAGCCGGGCAAGCTCGCGTACCGTTCGCTCCGGCAGGAGGGTCGCGTTGGTCAGCACCGTGGCCGGCCCCAGCTCCAGCGTATCCTCGAGGATGCCGCACATCTCGTGATTCATGAAGGGTTCGCCACCGGTGAAGTAGTACTCCTTCACCCCCAGGGGGACGGACTCGGCGAGGGCCGCGGCGACCTGCCCGCGGGTCATGAACCAGAACGAATGGTTGTCCGGGCTGCAGGAGATGAAGCAGTGACGGCACCGCAGGTTGCACACCGTGCCGCTGACCTGGAACCAGAGCTGGTCCAGCGCCCGCAGCGGCACCTGCGGCGGCGACTCGGCGATGCGCGGCAAAGCCGCAACCCGGCCTCCGTCAAGGCCATCGGCGGTGGTGGACGCGCCAGGAAGGATGTTGAGGTCTTTCATCAGTGATCCGCGGCTCCTCGGAGAGCCCTGTCCGTGCTCCGACAGCCCCGGGAACGAACTCCGCCCGGCATTCGAACTGCGAAGCATCCATGGGCCGTCAAATCTAGCGCATGCGGCAAAGACACGCGCCAGTCGGGGCCTTCCAGGGCAATAGACGCGCCCGCAGTTGTTCCTGAAGGAGAATCGGCCCACGATTCAACCTGGCGCCGCGTGGATCGGCACGCCTCCGCCAAGAGCTACGACAGAGAGCACCACGAATGCCGGCACACCTGGCCACGGGCGCGCCCCGCGCGGGCGGGCTTCCCGTCCGCCACCCCCGAACCCGCCCGTTCGGGCAGGCGGCGCGCCGTTTCGCGCGCTCGCCCCCGGGCATCCTGCTCACGGCGATCGTCGTCGCCTGCCTGGCCGGCTGCGGGGCAGAGGAGGCGCCGGTTGCGCCGCCGTTGGCCGGACCCGCGAGCGTCGTTCTCTCCCCCGCCGCCGTGACGTTGCGGGCGATCGGGGACACGGTCCGGCTGGGGGCGGCCGCCGCCGACGCGAACGGTCGCAGGGTCGCGGATATCTCCTTCACATGGGAATCGAGCGACCCGTCGGTGGCGACGGCCGATCAGGCGGGTCTCGTGCAGGCAGCCGGAAAGGGACACGCGACGATAACGGCGGCGACGGGTTCCATATCAGGGGCTGCCCGGGTGACCATCCCCGGACCCGCACCCTTCGACGCCACGCCTCCGCCTGCGGATCCCACGCCCCTGCCGCCGGAAGTCATGGCCTGCCGGGGCTGGGAAGAGTGGTTCGTGGGAGACGTCTCCTACTTCAACAACGTCTGGAACCGGCAGGACACGAGAGACTACGAGCAGTGCATCATGCGCCGGACCCTGCCCGGGCTGGTCGAGAGGGCGGAATACGGCTGGCGATGGCGCTGGCCGACGAGGAGGGGACAGGTCAAGGCCTATCCGGAGTTGATCTACGGGCACAAGCCGTGGCATCCACGATCGACGACGCCGGAGCTTCCGCGACGAATCGACGCCATCGAGGCTCTCGAGATCGACTACGAGGCCTACCTGACCGTCGAGGGCACGTACAACCTCGCGTTCGACTTCTGGATCACCCGCGACGACCCGCCCAGCGTGTCCGGCATCTCCCACGAAGTCATGATCTGGGTGGATCATGACTTCCGGCCGGCCGGCGAGGAATTCCATGTCGGCCCGGTCCGGATCGATGGCGTCCTGTGGGATCTGTACCATTGGCCGGACAGGGTCTGGCCGAACGCCGACGGCGACCGCGAGCTGGTCGCCGACTACATGGCTCTGGTCCGGCACAGGGACCTGCTGGTCGGTTCCGTCGACCTGCTGGCCCTTTTCCGCTACCTCGTCGACAGCGGCTATCTCCCCGCGCACCACTACCTGACCGCGATCGAGTTCGGCAACGAGGCGATCAGCGGCGCCGGCGAACTCTGGCTCAAGGACTTCCGGGTCCACCTCCGCTGACAGTCAGCCCCGCGCAAGGCCGCGGCGGGAACCTTGACGCGCCCCGTGAAGTGAAAGAATGGTACCGCCTTCGACATCCGCCGCGCCGGCCGGGACCGGCGGGCGGCGTTTCCTGTCCCTGGTGCCGGAGCCGATCCGCGTGACCCAGGCAGCAGCAGCCGAGATCCTGACGCCCGATGCCCCCGAGCGCTTCATCAACCGGGAGCTCTCGTGGCTGGCGTTCAACGAGCGTGTGCTGGCGGAGTCCTCGAGTTCCCGCCATCCGCTGCTGGAACGGCTGCGCTTCCTCTCCATTTCCGCCACAAACCTCGACGAGTTCTACATGGTGCGCGTGGCCGGGCTGAGGGCCCAGGTGGACGCCGGCATCACGACCACGACCCCCGAGGGCATGACGCCGGCGCAGCAGCTCAGGGCCATCGACCGGCGCGCCAGGGCGCTGATGGTGCGCCAGCAGAAGCGGTGGCGCGAAATGCGTGACGAACTGCGCGGCGTGGGTATCGTCATCGCCCATCCGAACGAGTTGAGCGGGGCCGCGCGTTCGGCGCTGGATGCCTACTTCGACGAACAGATCTTCCAGGTCCTCACCCCGCTGGCCGTGGATCCCGCGCATCCCTTCCCCTTCATCCCCAATACCGGATACGCGATGGTGCTGTCGCTGGCGCGCCCGCGGGACGGCACCGAGATGCACGCCCTGCTTCCGCTGCCTTCCCAGATCGACCGCTTCATCGCCATTCCCGGCGAGAACCAGCGCTTCATTCGCCTCGAGGAACTGCTCGGGATGCATCTGGACAGCCTCTTCCCGGGCTTTGCGGTCAGGGAGACCGGGTATTTCCGCGTGATCCGCGACAGCGACGTGGAGATCGAGGACGAGGCCGAGGATCTGCTGCTGGAATTCGAATCCGCGCTCAAGCGCAGGCGCAGGGGACGGGTCATTCACCTGAGGGTGTCACGCGGCATGTCCGGGACCATGCAGCGCTTCCTGATGCGCGAACTGGACGTCGGCCCCGGCGACATCTTCCGCGAGGGCGACCTGCTGGGGCTGGGCGACACCGCGCAGCTCATCGGGGATGACCGGCCCGATCTCGTGTTTCCGCCCTACAACGCGCGCTTCCCGGAGCGGATTCGCGACTTCGGCGGGGACTGCTTCGCGGCCATCCGCATGAAGGACATCCTCGTGCACCACCCCTACGAGAGCTTCGACGTGGTGGTGCAGCTGCTGCGCCAGGCCGCCGAGGATCCGGCCGTGGTGGCCATCAAGCAGACGCTCTACCGGACCAGCCAGGATTCCCCCATCGTCACGGCGCTGATCGAAGCGGCCGAGGCGGGCAAGAACGTGACCGCGCTGGTCGAACTCAAGGCGCGCTTCGACGAGGCGGCCAACATCGTCTTCGCGCGGGGGATGGAGCGCGCCGGGGTGCATGTGGTCTTCGGTGTCGCGGAGCTCAAGACGCACGCCAAGATTTCGCTGGTCGTCCGGCGGGAGGGCGGGTCCCTGCGCTCCTACGTCCACTTCGGGACGGGGAACTACCACCCGGTGACCGCCAAGATCTACACCGACCTGTCGTACTTCACGTGCGATCCGGCGCTGGCGCGCGACGCCGCGCGGGCCTTCAACTTCATGACCGGCTATGCGCGTCCCGAGGGCCTGGACCAGCTCGCGATCGCGCCCTTCACCCTGCGCAGCACGCTGCTTGAACTCATCGCCGGCGAGGCCGGGCGCGCGCGCCGGGGAGAGCCCGCGGGCATCTGGGCCAAGATGAACTCCCTGCTCGACAGCGAGGTCATCGACGCCCTCTACGACGCCTCGCGCGCGGGGGTGAAGGTACATCTCGTCGTGCGCGGCATCTGCTGCCTGCGCCCCGGGGTCCCCGGACTCTCGGAGAACATCACGGTGACCAGCATCGTGGGCCGGTTCCTGGAGCACTCGCGCATCGTGTGCGTGGGCGGCGGGGCAGAGCTGCCTTCGGACCGGGCGAAGGTGTTCATCTCCTCGGCGGACTGGATGCCGCGCAACCTGGACCGGCGCGTGGAACTCCTGGTTCCGGTCACCAACCCGACGGTGCACTGCCAGATCCTCGACGAGATCATGGTCGCGAACCTGAAGGACACCGAGAGCAGCTGGCGCCTGGCGTCCGACGGGTCCTACAGCCGGGCGCCGGACGGCGAGCGGGGATTCAGCGCCCACGACTACTTCATGAACAACCCCAGCCTGTCCGGGCGGGGCAGCGCGCTGGACAGGGACCAGGGTCCGGTGCTGCAGCTGCATTCGGAGCGAAGGGCGCAGGATCGGGCGCGCTCCCTCCCCTAACGCAACCCGACCCTTCCGCGGACGCCCACCGAGTGCCGGGCTCCCCCGAGTCCGCTCTCGCGCCGGGTGCCTTCGAGCCGCAGTCCGACGCCCCCGCCGAGATCGTAGCGCACGCCGCTCGAAAAGGCGCGCATGCCGCTCCCGGCGAGATGGAAGCCGCTGTAGGGCGTCCCGAGGAAGCCGGCGATGCCGTAGGCGACCTCGCCGTCCACCCGGGGACCCATGCCCGGTTCGCGGCCGCCCACCGCGCCGCCCACCCCGCGCTCCCAGAGCTGGTTCACCCCGCTCCGGTGGTCACCGTACGACGGCACCAACCGGATCGACAGCCCCTGGCCGCGGGTCGCCGGGTCGAGCATCAGCATGCCGCCCAGGCCCCATTCCTCGTAGCCGTCGCGCGCCGAGATGACGAACCGGCCCCGGCCCTCGGCGATCAGCCCCAGGTTCGAGTTGGCGTAACGCAGCCCGCCTCCGACCTCCGCGCTGGCGCCGTTCACGCCGTCCCCGTTGTCGTAGCGCATCCCGCCCTCGAGCAGCAACGCCACCTCCTGGCCCGCGTCGGCACGGAAGCCCTGCGTCAGCTCCAGGGCGAGCTTGCCGCGCTGCATGTTCAGCGTGACTTCCTCGATCTGCGCGCCGCCGTCGACCATGACCCGGCCGGCCCATCCCTCGGCCTTGACGCGGACGCCGCCCGCGCCGCGTGAGAGCAGCTGATAGCTGGCGCCCCCCGCCCCGGTCAACATGCCCGCGGGGCTGGTGCGGAGCCCCTCGCGTGCGTCGTCGACCTCGATCTCGCCCCGGCCGAATCCCGCCGTGCCCCACACCGAAGTGCCGGGCGCGCCGGAGAACCACGCCACGTACGGATGCACGCTGGCCATGGTGGTGCCGTAGGTGCCCCTCACCGGGCTGGCGCCGGTCCTGTCGGTGAAGTCGAAGCCACCCGAGGAGTACGAGCCCGCGACACCCGCCAGGATGTCCGGCCCCACGCGCAGGTCCACGCCCATGTGGGCGCTCACCATGTTGCCCTTCCAGTCGAGGGCGCTCGCCCCGGGTTGGCCGAGGTGGTGGTACTCGCCCGCGCCCCAGCTCGCCAGCTGCGTGCCCGTGGCCAACTGCTGCGGTGCGTCGGGGGCGCCGAACGGCATCGTAAAGGAGGTGCCGCCGAACAGGGCGGCCAGGCCGGCCTGATGGCTCTGGGCGAGCCCGAGGCCGCGGGCACCCGGCGCGGACAGGCTCGCGGCCATCGACGAGAGCCCGTTCGTCTCCACGCGCCGCTCCATGCCCATCCCGCTGGCCACCGCATCGACGCGGCGCGCGATCGCCGAGACTGTGCTCGAGGTCATCGCGGCCGCCACATGCGGCAGGACGCGGGTGTTGAGCCGCCCGGCGCGCTGGACGGGGTCGTCCGTCGCGGCCGAAGCGCTCGCCGAGGGCGCGCCGGCACCCGCCCGGTTGATCGCCGAGACGCGGTAGTGCCGCGTGCTCCCCGGCAGCAGGCCGGCGTGCGAGAACGTGCTGGCCGTGGACTCGGTGTTGGTCACCAGGTCCGCCCACGCGGCGGCGTCGTCCGAAACCTCGATACGGTAGCCAATGATGGGGGCACCGCCATTGTAGGCCGGAGCGACCCAGAACAGGTCGATCTGCGTGGGCGTGACTGCCGTGGCGATCAGCCCGGTGGGCGCGTCGGGCACGGTGGCGTCGGTAGTGGAGCCCACGACCCGCGACGCATCGCCGACGCCGATCCGGTTGACCGCCGAGACGCGGTAGTGCCGCGTACTGGCCGGCGCAAGCCCGCTGTGCGTGTAGACGGCAGCCGTGGTGCGCGTGTTGGCCACCAGGTCCTCCCAGCTCCTGCCCCCGTCGGCCGACACCTCGATGCGGTAGCCGGTGATGGGCGCGCCCCCGTCGTCCGAGGGCGCCTGCCAGGAGAGGGCGATCTGCGAGGTGCCGGCCGCCTCGGCGTTGAGACGTCGCGGCACCCCCGGAAGGGTCGCGTCGGTGGTCGCCCGCGCCGTGTTCGACCACGGCCCCACCCCCGCGAGGTTGATCGCGGCGACCCGGTAGTGCCGCGTGGTCGCGGGCCGGAGGTTCACGTCGGAAAAGGTCGACGTTGACGAGTTGGTGTTGCGGCGGATGATGTTCCAGGTTGCGCCCCCGTCGTCGGAGGCCTCGACGCGGTAGCCGAAGACGGAGACCCCTCCGGTGTAGCGGGGCACTGTCCACGACAGGTCGATGCGCGCCGTGCCCACCGTCTGCGCTGTCAGCCCGGTGGGGGCCCCGGCCAGATCGGCCTGCGTGAGAGCCGCCGCCGGAGGCGACGGGGGCGACGGCGCAAACTCCCCTCGACCCACGCGGTTGATGGCCGCCACCCGGTACTGGTACCGGGTCACCGGCTCCAGTCCGGTGTCTTTGAATGTGGTCGCCGTGGTCCCCGTGTTGGAACGGTGGATGATCCACGAGTTATCGTTGGGCCCGATCCGCTGGATGGCATAGCCGGTGACGCGCGCCCCTCCGTCGGTCTCCGGCGCATCCCAGGCGAGGAGGATGCCGTTCGGCCCGGTCCCGCGGGCGCGCACGTTCTGCGGCGGCCCGGGAGGCGCTGCGTTGGTGGTGCCTTCGACCACGTTGGAGGAACGTCCCGCCCCCTTGCGGTTGACCGCGGACACGCGATAGAACCGGGTAGTGGCGGGAAGGAGGCCGGTATGAAGGTAGGTGGTGGCCGTGCTGCTGGTGCTGGCCACGAGGATGATCCAGTCCGAGGTACCGGAGGAGCGCCACTCGATGCGGTAGCCGGTGATCGGGCTCCCGCCGTCGTCGACCGGGGCGTTCCAGGTGAGGAGGATCTGGGCGCTTCCCCCCACCCCGCGCGGAGTCGCGCCGAGTCCCGTGGGGGCGCCCGGAACAGCCACTTCGGTGGTTGCCCGGGCAACGTCCGACCAGGGGCCCCTGCCGGCCCGGTTGATCGCCGCGACGCGGTAGTGGCGGGTGCTGTTGGGCCTGAGGTCGTCGTGCCTGAAGGATGTGGCCCCGGACTCGGTATCGGCCTCGAGCACCACCCACCCGCCGGTTCCCGTGCGCGACACCTCGATGCGGTACCCGGTGATCGGCGTCGAGTCCCCGGAGGAAGGGGCGCGCCACCGGAGTTCGATGGCGGACGTCCCCCGGGCCACCGCCGTCACGGACCGGGGCGGGCCCGGAACGACCTCCTCCGTGGTGGCGCTGGCCACGTTTGACGGGTCTCCCGCCCCGCTGAAGTTGATCGCCGACACCCGGTAGTGGCGCGTGACACCAGCGGAGAGGCCGTCGTCGCGGTAGTAGGTGTCGGTATTCCGGGTATTCCGAACCAGGTTGCTCCAGTTGTCGCCGCCGTCCGTCGACACCTCGATCAGATACCCGGTGATTTCGCGGCCGCCGTCCGAAGTCGGCGCGTCCCACTCCAGTTCGATCGCGTCGGGGCCGCGGGCCGTCGCCGTGAGGTCGCCCGGTACGCCGGGAACCCCGCTGCGCGCCACTCCGGTGACGTTCGCCACCTCGATGTCGAAGCCGGACGCGCGATTGCCGATCCGGTCCCGGATCGCGTCGGCGCCCCGATCGTCGTAGAACACCCGAACCGCGTCCAGCGTGTCTACCGGGCTGGCCAGGATCAGGAACACCTCTCGCAACGACAACTCGACCCGGGATATCGCCTCGACGTTGAAACTGCCGCCCCTCTGGAAGGACACCTGGAAGTCGCTGGACGGCGGGACGAAGTTCTGATTGAGGTCTTCGTCGAAGATGACGACGACTTCGTCGCCGTTGACCTTCGCGGCCTCGACTTCCGGACCCCTGGTGTCTACTTCCCGGTTGATGACGTTCGACGGCAGATTCCCCTCCGGCACCACGTTCAAGGGAATCCAGACCGTCACGAAGCCATCATGGTCCCGCGGCATCCTCAGCGTGACGGAAAAGCTCCTGCCCGCGTCGCTGGCGAGCGGAACGGCCTCCGCGCATCCCGCAGCAGGCTGGGGCGCGCAGCTGATGTTCATGTCGGAGACCGTGAAGCCGGTCACGCTCTCCGAGAAGCGGATGGTGAGCCGCGCAGAGTCCTGTGCCGGCGCCCCGATCCAACTCCAGGAAATCGAGGTCGTGGGCTGGGCGGCGACCGCTGCAGGGACGCCTCCCGCAACCGACGCAACCTCCTCATGCGAACTGCCCGGGGATGGCTCCTCGGCATGCACGCCCGTCGATGGTGCCAGGAAGGCGCATATGACTGCGGTGGCCAGGAGGGAACGGACGGGTACGCCAGGCTGGTTCGGAATCATCGTGCCGTCTCCGCGTCAGGTGCAAAGCGCGGTGGAATCGTGACTTGAACGAGCGTCACCCCCCGCCCGGGAGTCCCGAACGAGGGGTGAGCCGTTCCGCGACCATCAGCCTGACTGGTGGCAAGTCAGCCAGGCTGATGGTGTTGAAGGGTTGCTAGCCGCCGTCAGGCTTCGCGCCGACAGGCTGTACCGCGCTGCGCAACCAGATGTCCTCGCCGTCCTCATTCTGAGTGACACCCGGCTGCCGCGTCTCCACGGCGACGTCGATCGCCTTCGCGAGCTCGGCCTGGGCCTGTCTGGTAGCCGTACCGTCAACCGAGGTCCAGGCATCGGTGGCGGCGAGCGTGCTGGCATCCAGACTCCACGACCTGGTACCAGAGAGGATGGTCGCGGGGGTACCGCCGGCTGCGACGTACCAGACGCCATCGCTGAACTGAACCACGACCCGCTGGGTCGTCCGGTCGTTCGACCTAGTGCGCCAGCCGACCGTGATCAGATCCGCGTTTGCGTCATCACGTGCCGCCTCGACACTGGTGACCGACGGATCGACTGCCGCAAGCGTCGTGGCAGCGGATCGGAGGACCAGCGCTTCGGCATGCTGCGGATCCACGTCGAGGCTGTTCTGAGCCGTGGCTACGACCCGAACCATGACCTCGCCGTCGTTTGTGCCGGCGGGGAATCTGGCGAGTCCGGTGGTATCTCCGCCGGCGAGGGTGGCGGCGGCGTTCTCCCAGGAACCGTCAGGGCCGGTATTGGCCTCAACGGTGTAGGTAGCGTTGGCGTACCCTGTGGGCACGTCCTCGGCGCTGCCCGTCCACCTCACCGTGACGCTGCCGCTGTAGGTCGTGACGTGAACCCCTTCCGTGGTCGTCGAATCCGTCGTCGTCGCACGAATCGCGCTGACACCTCTGGCCATCGCCGTCTTCGCCTGGATGTTGCCGAAGCTCACGGTCTGGCCGGGAGCCGTGTTCGCGTTCCAGGGGTTGGTCGCCGTCGGCGACGGAGGATCGAAGATGTGGTTCTCCAGCGACGCCGTGAGGGTGTAGGTGCCGAACGGCACGCTGAGCGAGAAGGTACCCGTCACGCCCGTGGTGTCGGCATCTGCAGGATCGGCATCTGCTGCCGCGCCCGCCGGTTTCGCCTCGATGACGACGCCCATCTGCGGCCCGCCACCCGCCGCGACCACTCTGCCGGTGATCGTGGCGTGCAGGAAGCCGGTGAAGTTGATGCCCGAGATCTCGGCATTGGCGTGAGCCGGCACGTCATGCCCCTGCGCCTCGTTGGGGATGAAGGACATGCCCTTCTTCGACGCGGTCACATTGGCACTCTGGCCCAGCGGCTTGGCCTCGATGACCGCCGTGTAGGTGCCGTCGGCGCCTGTCACGAGCTTGCCCTTGTTCGTACCGCTCGTGGCGGCGTTCTGCGGAGCCTCGCCGTCCACCCTGATTTCCACGCCCGCGATCGGGTCGCCGCTGCCGGAGGCTGTTACCCTGCCGCTGATCGACGCGGTCTGGGACGCCGCCGACAGGTCGAGGTCGTCCATCTTCGTCACTGTGTTGGCGGCAAAGGTGAGACTGTCCGTCTTGCTGGACGAGCCGCCCCTGGAGGCCGAGAAAACGAACTTCTTGCCGGCGGGGATGCCGTCCAGGATGTAGCGGCCGAGGGCGTCGGTCATGCCCGCCTGACCGCCCACGCTCACGCTCACGCTGTCGACACCGAAGCCGTCGGAGCCTGTGATGCGGCCGTAGACGGTGGCCGTCTCCGGCGTGACGTCCAGCTCGAGGTTGTCACCGAGCGGGTCCAACTCATCGTCGAACTCGTCGTCTTCGGCGCCCATCCCACCGACCATCGCCCGCCATCCGTCCGGAATGCCGAGCGTGTACACGCCCGAAGCGACATCCTCGAACTCGAACTGGTGGGTCGCGTCGAGGCCCTCGGTCTTGTCTTTCCGGGTGTCCTTCTCGGCAGTGATGTAGGACTGCTCCTCACCCGCGAGGTTCTCTCCGTCGACCGGCGACAGACTGACCGTCTGCCCGGGTACGAACACGGCGTCCTTTACCTCGAAGTCGTCGCCGTCCTTCACGACGCCCCTCTTCCACACCAGTCCGCTCACGCTGTACGTGCTTACGTAGGCGAACGACGAGCACTCGCCGTGGTCCTGCGGATTGCTGGCCTGCAGCGGGCAGAGCTCAACCGTGTGGCTGTAGCCGCCGTGCGCGCCGAAGTGGCCGCCGGTGATGCCGTTGGTGTCCGTGTCCGTGAAGGCCGCCAGCTCATCGGCGTGCCCGCCCTCGTCGAGGAGCATGATGGGCACGTAATCGTCGTCATCCGGGTCCTGCCCGTCTTCCGCGTGCACGATGACGTTCCTGTCGGCCGGCACGTTGGTGAAGGTGGTGACGCCGTCCTTGCTGCTGTGGCCGATGCTGTCCGCGCTCACGAACGAACGGGAGCGTCCGCTGTCGTCGATGTAGCGGATGCTGACGGAAATCTTGCCGTCGTCCCTCACGTCGCCGCCCAGGACGTTGCCGGTGAAGCCCGTGACCTGGTCGCGCTCGTGGTGCGCGTAGACCTTGAGGGTCTGGGTCGTGAACGCCACCTCCAGCGTGCCGACGTCCTGCGTGCCCGCCAGCATGAGGCCGGTGTGCGTGTACTCGACCGAGCCGCCGTCGTAGTTCTCGCCGCCGTCCAGCTCGTCGTCCTGGTCGTCGGCGACCGCCACGGTGAAGGTCGCGGGCAGGTCGTCGGCTCCGACGGTGGTCTTGAACGCCGCGTTGCCGTCGTCGTCCAGCATCTCCGGCGCGCCTTCGACCGCGTCCTCCCCGGACATGACGCTGATCGCCCAGCCGGCGAGCGCCTCGCCTCCACCGTAGTCGGTGGTGATCGTGGCGCCGTTGACGGTCGCGTCGACGTTGAGGTTGACGATGTCGTTGTCGTTCGCCCCGACGGTCGCCGGGAGCTGCGGATCCCACATCACGGCCGTCATGCCGTCGGCCACGTGGTAGCCCTCGGCGCTCACGCCCGCGTGGACCGTGTTCCCGCTGGTGCCGGCGCGCGCGACCTTGATCGCCACCATGCCGTCGTCACCCGTCTCACCGCCACCGATCCTGGTCTCGCCGGCCGCGTCGGAGTAGAGCGTCACGGCCGCGCCGGGAACCGGCATGCCGCGCACCTCGCCCGCCTTCAGCGTGACCGTGAAGTTGACCGTCGTGTGCGTGATGTCGAACGGAATCGCCTGCGACGCGGCCTCGCCGACTCCGACGTCGATCCCGTAGCCCTCGCCCGGTCCGCCGTACGCGAGGTCGGCGGCTGCGAGCGCTGCCGCGACATCGGCGTTGATGAGCACGACCAGCTGATACGGGCCGGAGCGCAGCCCCGTGAACGAGAACTGACCGTTCGCGTCGGTCGCGCCCAAACGCTGCTCGTTGACGCCCGGACCCACCAGCGCCACCGGAATCCCGGCGTGCTGGAGCGGAGCCTCGCCCTCGTCGAACATGTCGTTCCTGGTCGCCTCGTCGATGAACACCATGCCCGAGACGCTCGCGGTGCGCGCGTGCGCGCCTTCGAAGCTCACGATCGCCGACTCGTCGTCGCCGACCGTCACGTCCTGGCTCATCGACTCGAACACGTACGCGTCGCTCTCGACCGCGATCGAGACCGTGTAGTCGCCCGCCGCCAGGCCCGCGAAGGAGTACTGGCCACCGTTCGCGGTCATCGCGGTGCGGCTCTCGTCACCATTCGCCAGCGTGACCTCGATGCCATCGAGACCCATGCCCTCGACGCTCACCCGGCCGCTGACGCCCGAGGTGCGCAGCAGGACGCCGGTGAACGACACCGTTCCCGTCTCGTCGAGATCCACGCTCACGTCCTGCGACGTGGCCGCGAACTCGTAGTCCCTGGGATCGAAGTCCGCGATCTCGACCGTGTAGTCGCCGGGACGCAGTTCCTCGAACCGGAACATGCCGTCGGCGTCGGTCAGCATGGTGTAGCTCTCGTCGGCGGGACCGCCGGCCAGGGTGACCGTCACGCCGGCAAGGCCCTCGCCGTCGATGACCACCTGACCCTCGACCGCGGAGGTGCGGATGAAGTGGCCCGTGAAGTCGGCGCTGCCGACCTCGCCCACCTCGACCTCGACCTCGACGCTCACCGTCTCGAAGGACACGTCCTCCGGGAAGTCCGAGATCGTGACCGTGTAGGTGCCC
>JAJEBS010000245.1 GCA_022822425.1 Gemmatimonadota bacterium
TCGATCGCGCGCAGGTTGCGTCCGAAGTACCCGGCGTCGGTGTAGGCCTTGGCGAGCTTGGTCGGGGTGATGGCCACGTAGTGCTGGGTCGAGGCCGGCGAGCCGTGGCCGAGCCAGGCTTGGAGCTCGAACAGCGACATCGGCTCGCGGCTGTTGAAGAGCTGACTGGCGATGGTTGCCCGTGCACGGCGACTGGTGATGTTGCCTCGCACGTCGCTCGTGGGCACGCCCGCCTTGCGGCATAGCGTCGGAATGATCGAGTGGTTGATGAACTCGCGCGGGATGGCACGAGCCCGATACATGAACAGCAGCTCGACGTGTTCTCCGCTCTTGCGGTCGGCGCAACACGGCTGGTGGGGACGAACCGCCTCCCACGCCTCGATAGCGTGGCCTGACGGGCAAGTGCATGTCTTCTCTGTGCCGGAACAACTCATCAAGCCCTTCACGAGCGACACTATTGCAGTGATTTCCAACATTGCGAAGCTCTCCCGTCCGGAGCAGGACTGCCTGCTCGGCTGGACATTGGAAGAAATTCAGCAACGTACGCCCGATGCCACATTCGAGTATCTGCAAGACAACGTGATGCGGCGTTTGTATCACCTCATCCGGCAGGAACGCCCTCAATTCATGGAGCGTATCGAGCCCCGGGACTACTTTCATGTCTACGTTGTCGAGCCGCTCCAATCATTCGAGCGGATTCGGGCGCAATCGGGCGCCTTCCTGCTTTCCGCCTTTCACGAACGGTTTGAGCGTGATCAAGTCCTGGGCTGGAATGCCGAGATTCCGGTATACGATCACGTCGTGTTGGATGTGCCAAACGAGAGCAAGGAGGAAATCGTTCGCGAACTCGACCTCCTGAGTGTCACGCGAGAGATTCTGCTCCCAGGACTGGACGAGAGTGCGAATGCAATTACTCGACGGTACTCCAGTGGCCACCGACCCAAGCCTGCAGACGACGGCGCTGGCACCTCGGGGGGATGTCGAACAACATGACTCAGTCCGCGTCCGTTGGGGCCACCGGCCACTCAGCGGGCTCGTTCCTACGCTGGCGCCCCGGAGTTTCAATCTCCAAACGGGTCGCGTGGCCCCGCTCACTCAGACAGGCCGGCAACAATGGGAGCACGAACCCAGTAGAAGGGACCATTCTTCACGATTGCGTGGTCGACGTCGAACTCGACGACCGGATCTCGATCGACGATGCCTCGGGTGGCGAGCACATATTCGAGCCTGCTGAACTTCAGACATCCTGAGCGGGCCTTGAAGCGGAACGGATCCGCCCAGTCCATCGGTGGGCGACGGGCGTAGAGATCGCACAACCCCCCCTCCTCCAACAATGCTCCGAACCTCGCTTGAACGTCCCCGTGGTAGTTGAGCGAACTTCTGACGGCCCCCCTGGGCCCGTACCGGTACGGCGGAACCACGTTGAAATCGCCGCACAACACCCGGTCCGCGGATCGAGCGCGCGTGGTCTTGAGATGAGCGATCAGGCTGTCGAACCAGTCGAGCTTGGACTGGATATCTCTTCGGTCGCCCACAGGAGCGTAGACGGAAGAGAATTCCAACCCATCCACTTCTACCGTCAGTAACCGTGGACCGAGGGGCTCTTGACCCGGAAGCCCCTTCTTCACGCACGGGGGTTCCTTCCGACTCAGGATTGCAACTCCGTAGTCGCGTCGACGAGGTGCTTCGGGAAAAGTGTGTACTTCAGAGCAGTAACCAGCGCGGGCGAACAGGGGGGTCGGGAATTTCTGCTCCGGTACGTTGATCTTCTGGAGGGCGACCAAGTCTGGCTTCGCCTCGCGCAACCAGCAAAGCAGGAGCGCTTGACGCCGCACGACGCCCTGAATGTTCCACGTGGCTATCTTCATCTGTCCAATATGCCCGGGCTGAAGTCACTGTGAGATTCCACCGTCATCGGAGGCCCAATCCGTCCACGAACACCCCGATCTGCGCGGCGAAGGCGCCGCTCTCGACTGGGCAAACCCGTGAACACCCCCACTGTACCTGTCAACGCGCCCGGACTGTCCGGCGAAGAAGAGGGCCGATTGTGCATGGACCGGACACCCGCGACGACTATCGTATAGCTCTGGAGCACAGGGCGCAGACAAAGAGGTGAGCGGCAGGAAGGAGGGATGCAAAGCCCCTCTCCCCCGGGAGAGGGGAGAGTGTCGCCAAGCCGCTCGCCTCCGGCCAACGTGAGTGACCCGGGTGAAATATCGGACCTACTTGCGCACCGATCGAATCCCCTGGCTGGTGAGAAATTCCCGATAGCGCGCGAATGCGGCGTTGACCGCGTCCACCGTGAGGCCGTAATCCTCGAGGGAGTAGCGGTGCCGGGTCTCACGCTGCCGGTGGACGGCCTGCCGGAACCGCCAGTCGGTCATGGCTTCGACGGCCGCCTGCTCCAGGGTCCAGCCGAAGTGCTCGTGGATCCTGCGAATCACACCCATCGGATCCTCGACCAGATCGTAGTAGTTCACGTCAATCCATCGCTCTTCCAGCTCCGGATGGGCGCGCCGGAAGTCCACGGCCCGGTCGAGCATGCCGCTCATGAAGGCCAACTGCTCCGCGCCGAGATCGTGCGGCGAGCGTGGCTCGCTCGACAGGGAGCGTACCCGCTCCACCAGGCTGTTCCACGAGCCCATGAACCGGGCGGGCTCGCGATGCGTCTGGATGAACAGGGCGTCCGGATAGGTCTCGGTCAGGGCGTCGAGTTCCATGAGATGAAAGGGCATCTTGAGCAGCCACTGACCCTGGTGCCCGGGATGACGCTGGCGGCGCTGCCAGGTGAAATGCTGAAGGACGCGGCGGTGATGGGCGTAGGCATTACGGGACCCGTTCTCGTTCATCCACCGGCCGTATTCGGGTATGTGAAATCGAGCGGCGGAGACCCACGCCGAAAAGGTCATCCTGAAGATGGGGAAATCTTCCTCCGGTTCGTCGACATCGAAATGGTGAACGCCTTCCACCGCCTCGAGTATTCGGGATGCTTCGAGAATTCCCTTCATCCGCGCCCGGCGGGGGTCGTCGGGCGAGCCCGCCACGGTGGCATATTCGCCCGTCCAGAGGACCGGCTCGGCGAGCTCGTAGAGCCGCAGTACCCAGAATCGCTCGTCACGCGACATCAGACGGTGCAACAAGGTGGTACCGCTGCGGTTGACGCCGACGATGAAGACCGGCCGCACGATCTCCTCGTCTCCAATCTCCGGGTGCTGCCGGAGTTCGCAAGCCAACTCGGCGTTGTTGCGCAGGAACCGGCTCAGCTCGAAGACAATGTCGCTGAGGCTGTCCTCCAGCAGCTTGGCACCGGGCGAATTCTTGGTGCGCTCGGGCCTGCGCCGTGCGGACTTCATTCCCGCTCCCGCGGGACCGACGCGGTCCAAATCATCGATCGCGGGCTGCAGACATGTCCCGCCTCGCCGGGAACACGAACCCGGACGCCACGC
>JAJEBS010000015.1 GCA_022822425.1 Gemmatimonadota bacterium
TGGGGCCGGGCAATGAGGCCGCCACACCCCCCACCCCTGGATTCCCGCTTCCGCGGGAATGACTCATTGGGGTGTAGCGGATTCCGTAGCTAACGGAATTCATTGGACAAGATTGTGGAACGCAACATCAGCCTGACGGTAAACGGCGAGCAGCGGGAGTTGGCGGTCAACGACGCCGACACTCTGCTGGAGGTCCTGCGCGACGGGCTCAAGCTCTGGAGCGTGCGGGAGTCCTGCGGCGTGGGCGCGTGCGGAAGCTGCACGGTGCTGCTGGACGGACGGCCCGTGAGTGCGTGCTTCCTGCTGGCCGCGCGGCTGGACGGCCGCTCTGTGGAGACGGTCGAGGGGCTGGATGGCGACGGCACGCTTCATCCCATCCAGCAGGCGTTCCTCGAAAACGATGCTGCCCAGTGCGGCTACTGCACCCCGGGCTTCATCATGGCCGCCAAGGCGTTGCTGGAGGAGCACGGCGACCCCACCGACGACCAGATCCGCGACCACCTCTCCGGCAACCTGTGCCGCTGCGGCGGCTACCCCAACATCATGCGCGCGGTGCGCGCGGCGGCAGGGCGGATGAGCGGAGGCTGACGACCACCATGCACATTGCTCCCAACCCCGACGGCATGTCGGCCCTCCTGAAACCTCGCAACATCGCGCTCATCGGCGCGTCGGAGCGCGCGCCCCACGCCGCCGCGCTCATGCGCAACCTGTTCCGGTTCGGCTTCCCGAAGAACCGCATCTACCCGGTGAACCCGCGTTACGAGCAGCTCTTCGATCTCCCGTGCTACCCTTCGGTGGGCGCGGTGCCGGGTGACGTGGACCTGGCGGTCATCGCGATCCCGCGCGACGGCACCGTGCAGGTCATGGAAGAATGCGCCGCCAAGGGTGTGCGTGCCGCCCTCACCGTGGCCACGGGCTTCGGCGAGTTCGACGAGACCGGCCGGGGCTATCAGGCGGAGCTGGCGCGCATTGTGCGCGAGAGCGGCATGGCGCTGGCCGGACCCAACACCCTGGGTTACCTGGCACTCGAATGCGGCGCCGCGCTGTGGTCGTCGCCGCTCCCGGAGCGCCTTACCACCGGACCCGTGAGCGCGGTGTTCAGCAGCGCCGGCCTGCTCAACCTCTTCCTCAACACCGCCGCCGACCGCTGCCTGGGGTTCCGCTACGCCATCGCTCCCGGCAACCAGGTGGGCGCGGGCTTCACCGACTACCTGCGCGCCGCGGTGGACGACGACGGCACCCGGGTCATCGTCGCCGTCATCGAGTCCATGAGCCGTCCCGAGGAGATGGCGGAACTGCTGGACAGGGCACGCGAACGTGAGAAGGCGGTCGTCGCCCTGAGGCTCGGGCGCTCCCAAAAAGGCGGCCGCGCGGTCACCTCGCACTCCGGCAACATGGCCACCTCGGGCGCGGTGTGGGACGGGCTCTTCCGGCAGAAGGGCGTCATCCCGGTGGACAACCTCGACCAGATGCTGGAGGTCACCGCCCTGGCCGTGGGGACACCGGAGCCCTACGGTCTGCCCGGCTCCGGCGGCGTCGGCATCGTCACCATCTCCGGGGGCGATTGCAGCTTCCTGGCCGATATCTGCGAGCGCAACGACCTGGACCTGCCCGAGCCCTCCGGCGCCACCTACGAGGCGTTGCGCAGGTACTTCGACAAGGAGAGCTTCAACGGCAACCCGCTCGACATCGAGGAACTGCATTGGGCGAACCGCTTCGGGTATCTCGAATGCCTGGAGACCTTCATGCGCGACGACAGCTTCGCGGTGGTCTGTTGCCGCCTGAACCTGCCCAAGCGCCCCAGCGACCGCCTGATGGAGTTGTACCGCGAGTCGACGGCCGCGCTCCGGCGCGGCGGCAAACCGTTCCTGTTCCTTTCCCGGGCGAGCGAACAGCTCGACCGCTCCTGGTTCGAGTTCTTCAACGAACTGGGCGTGCCGTTGCTGCTGGAGTACGAGAAATCGTTGTGCGCGGTGCGTGACGTCCTCGCGTTGTCGCGGCAAGGCACGGCCGGCCCTTCCGGCGGACCCGCGTTGACCGTCGTGGACCCCGCGGAGACCGAGGCGCTGCGCCTGCTCATGGCCGGGGGCGACCATTCCCACGCCACGGTGCGGCGGCTGCTTCGGGCCTACGGCATCCCGACCGCCGCCGAGCACCTGGTCCGTTCCCGCGAGGAGGCGGTCCAGGCCGCGGCCGACACGGGCTTCCCGGTGGCCCTGAAGGTCGAGTCCCCGGACCTGCCCCACAAGACCGAGGCGGGCGGCGTGCGCCTCAACCTGGCGAGCGCCGAGGAGGTCGCGCAGGCCTACGACCGGCTTTTGGAGGAAGTGGGCAGGAAGGCGCCGGGTGCCGGCATCGACGGCGTCCTGGTGCAACGGATGGTCGAGGGGGTCGCCGAGGTCATCATCGGCACCTCGCGCACGCCGGACCTGGGCATCTGCCTCGCGTTCGGCCTGGGCGGCATCTACACCGAGGTGTTGAAGGACGTGTCCTTCCGGTTGCCGCCGCTGGGATTGCCCGAGGCCTACGACATGATCCGGGAGATTCGCACCTACCCGCTGCTCACCGGCGCGCGCGGCCGGCCCAAGGCCGACGTCGCGGCCTTGGCGGAAGTCCTCGTCGCCCTGTCCCGGCTGGCCCTGGACTTCCGCGAGGAAGTGGACGAAATCGAGTTCAATCCCCTCATGGCCCTGCCCGAGGGACAGGGAGTACTGGCCGTGGATACGTTAATCCGGCGTGCCGCGCACGGGCCTACGCCGGGCGGGTAGTTCGCGAGGGCCTGTACCAGGACAGGGCACCAGGGCCGCGCGGATTCGTCGGCGTCACCACGCACCGCAGGCATGCGTTGTCTCTTTCAAGGAGCACCATCATGAAGATCACGGACGTACAGCTCGAGGCTCTGGAGCTGCCCTACAAGAAGCCTCTCATCACCGCCACCAACCAGTTCTACTCGTCCAACGGATACCTGGTGAGCGTGGAGTCGGACTCGGGGCACACGGGCTACG
Organism: Gemmatimonadota bacterium; assembly: GCA_022822425.1. GTDB lineage: Bacteria > Gemmatimonadota > Gemmatimonadetes > Longimicrobiales > Gaopeijiaceae > BD2-11. Next base: position 3,006 of record JAJEBS010000015.1, read on the forward strand.
GCTACATCGACGTGTTTCCCAGGACCGGCGAGACTCCCGCCTCGGTCCGCTGCGCCATCGAGGAGATCATGCGCCCGCTCCTGGTGGGGCAGCCCGTAGAGGAGTTGAACCGGCTGAACCGGCTCATCAACTTCAGGATGGTGGACAACCGGCGCGCCAAGGGTGGCCTGGACATGGCGCTGTACGACCTGCTGGGCAAGTGCTACGGAGCGCCCCTCTACGTGCTCCTGGGCGGGTTGGTGCGCAAGGAGATCACGGTCATCAAGATGGTGAGCGTGGGGTCGCCGATGGAGATGGCGCGGGAGTGCCGCGAACTGGTGGGCGAGGGGTATCGCGCGCTGAAGCTGAAGGTCAAGGGCGAGGTGGGGTTGGACCTGGCGCGGGTGACCGCGGTGCGCGACGCGGTGGGACCGGATATCTACATCAAGGTGGACGCCAACGAAGCGTTCGACGCCAAGTCCGCCATCCGCATGGCCGCGGGCATGGCCGAGCTGGGAGTGGCGGTGTTCGAGCAGCCGCTGTCACGGCACCATGACGTGGCGCTGGCCGAGGTGAAGGCCCGGTCGAGCATCAAGATCGAAGCCGACCAGTCCGCGGGCTCGGTGCACGAAGCCTTCAGGCTCATCCGCGACAACGCCTGCGACTCCATCAACACCGGCATCCTCAAGGCCGGCGGCGTGCAGCAGGTGCGCCAGATCACCGACATGTGCGCCTTGACCGGAACCGAGTGCGGCCTCAGCAACATCGCCGCCTGCATGGTGGGCGACGCCGCCCTCTTGCACGTGGCGCTCAGCTCTCCCGGCGTGTCCGATTTCTGCGAGATCGGCGAGTGCGAGGCCCTAACCGGCGACCCGTTCACCGGCATCAAGGTGGTGGACGGAAAGCTCGGGGTCCCGGAGGGCCCGGGGCTGGGCGTCACAAGGTGTTGATCCTGCTGTCCCGAAGGCCATCGTCGCGGCAAGCCGCAAGACATGTTAGACACGACACTAGCCCGGATATTTCACCAAGGCGGGTTTGCGGCGTAGGGAAGAGGGTATCAGCGGGGCAGGAGGCGCCATAGGGGTTCAATTCTGGTCCGCAGAGGGTTTTTGTAGGGCCGGTGATGACCCTGGTGAGGCGAACCGAG
>JAJEBS010000104.1 GCA_022822425.1 Gemmatimonadota bacterium
AGCGCTCCCGTCCACATCGGCATCGGTGCTTCTCCGTCGCGAGGTTCCGGCCGTGCTGGCAACGCAGACGCCCGATTCTCCCCGACCCGCTGCCGCCCAATCGCGCCGGGCCGTCGTTCCAGGCGTGCAGCCGGCGCCCCAGCGTCGACCAGCCCTTCAACGGCAAGGCCCAAGAAAACGCCCCCTCTCCCCCCGGGGCGAATCGGGGGAAGAGGGGGCAAGGGAGAGATTACGAACGCCGCCGCCGAACGCTACCGCCGCCGATAGCGGCGGTAGCCGCCGACGGCCAGGAAGGCCGCCAGCAGGAGCTGGGCGACGACCGGCAGGACCGGAACCGCCATGTCCCAGAGATTGACGCTCACCGAGTTGGTCTGCATGTTCCCCACCATCCCGAACAGCGTCAGCACCTCGGGCGAGCCGTGACCGGCATCGCCAGGACCGTCGTCCGTCACCATCAGCATCGTGCTGCCGCTGGTCTCGCCGGCCATGATCGTGATCGCCCCGACCGTGTAGTCGTCCTCGTCCGCGTCGCTGTTGGCGCGGTCACGCATGATCGTCACCTCGGTGTCCATCGGCACCGCGGGCTCGGCCGTCACCGTCAGCTCGTACTCCGAGCCCTCGACGAGGTTCATCTCGGCGAGGTCCATCAGCGTGTAGGTGATCTCCGAGTCGTTCTCGGTCACGCTGAGGGTCATCACCGCGGAGCCGCCCATGATGGCTTCGTGCGAGGCCACGATGACGATGCCGTTCCAGTCCGACATCGGGTCGTAGTCGTCGCTCGCCATCAGCATGGTGGAGGCCGACTCCATTCCGGTCATGAGCATGATCTCGGCTTCGGCCGGCGTGGCCGGGCCCGTGACCTGCAGCTTGACGGTGATGTCGGCGGTCGCCTTCTGGTTCAGCATCGCCGTCACCGTGATGCTGCCGCCCTCCTCGACCATGTCCATCGGGTCGGTCGAGATGGTGATCATCGCCGGCAGGGCGTCCACCGTGGCCATATACATGACCGAGGCGTGGCTCCCGCCGGCCGAGTCGAGCGCCGACACCGTGATCGTCGACATGCCGCCGGCCGGACCCTGACCCGGCGTGAGGGTCAGCATGGTCCCGCTGGCGCTCGCCATGAGGACGTCCGCCATGCTCGACTCGGCCGAGTAGCTGGGCGTCACGTTCGGGCCCACCTCGAACAGGTCGCTCGCGTCGAGGCTGATCGCCGCCCCCTGCGCCACCAAGTCGCCAGCGCCCGCGGCCTCGAACACCGCGTCCACCTCGGCCTGCGACATCGCCCGGATTGCCGCCTGCGCCATGACCGTGACGTTGAAGTCGACGGAGACCGCGTTCCCGGGCCGCTCCGTATCCACCGCCGTCACGGTGATCGTGGCCATCCCGGCGCCCATCGGCGTGAGCTCCACGTTCATCATGTCGCTGGAGACGGCGGCCATGACGTCGGCGTTGTCGGACGACCGGCTCAGGTACTCGGCCTTGATGGAGGCGGGCACGTCGAACAGGTCGCTCACCGCGACCATCGCCACCGCACCGTTCGGCGCCGGCTCCCAGATGCCGTTCGCCGACGCTTCCGCCGCCTTCGCGACGGCCGCGTCCGCCACCGCCTGCAGGTTGTCCTTGGCGGTGATCATGGGCGCGTCGACGGTGATCGGGAACTTGACGGTAGCCACGTTGGAAGTGGCCTGCGTGACCTCCAGGGACGAGTGGCTGACCACGGTCCCGGTGATGCTGATCGGGCTCTCTCCGTCGCCCATCGCCGTGACCGTCACCATGTCGTTCGTGGTGGCGGCGCCCAAGATGGCCGGGTCGTCGACCACGACGTTCCCGAGAACGACGTTGGCGGTGGTCGCGTAGGTGAACAGGTCGGACGCCTCGAGGGTCAACGTCTCGCCCGGCTCCCACAGCCCGTTGCTGCCGGCGCCGTCCTCCCTCGCGTCCTCGATCGCCTTCATGATGTCGGCGTACGACTTCGCGGAGATCTGCGCGTTCGTCGTGTCGGTGAAGTCGATCTCGTCGAGATTGTAGGGGTCGTCCGGGTTCGGCCCATTGGCCGCAAGGCCCGCTACCGTGGCCTGCAACACCAACGACTCTTCACCGATGTCCTCGTCCGCGTCCACGTTGACCGTGAACGTCGCCGTCTTCATGTCGTCGGTCGCGTCCCCCGCAATCACCACCCTCGGACTGCCGAGCGTGTAGTCCCGGGTATCGGCGGTACTCTCGTCTGTCGCGTGGCTCAAGGTGACCGTGACGGTCTCGGTATCGGGCACTGTGGAGGGGCTTCGATCGGCGGTCAACGTGACCGTCCCGACCGTGCCCTCGGGGATGCTGGTCACCGTCTGCATGCCGGTGGCGGGCGGCGGGTTGGGGATCTGAATCCGTGTGATCGTAATGGCGGGCAGCTTGTGCTGGTCGATCACGTCCAGCTCGAACGTCTGCAGCGGCTCCTGATTCCCGACCAGATTCGTCGTCCGCGCCGTCACCGTGACGGTGTCGTCCACCCGGTCGCCGTCGTTCATGTCGTCCGAGCTCGCATGGACCGTGAACGGCTGGGTGCCGTCACTGGTGCCGCCGCCGTCGGCGGCGGGACGGGTTTGCCCAGCAACGGTCAGTTGGTAGTTCTGACTGATCGCGATGGGGTTCGCGTCCAGCCAGTAGTCGCTGACATCGTTGGGGGACGTCAGGGTCACGTTGAAGGGCAGGTTGACGGTCCGGTCGGGCACGGCTTCCAGCTCCAGCGCCGCCATCATCCCCTCGTTGATCGTCATGTCGTTGTCGCCCGGGAAGTTGATCACGTAGGCCTGTTCCTGGGCATCGTCGATCTTGACTACCACGTCCCTGTCGCCGGTCGCGCGGCTGGCGGTAGTGGTACCCGTGGTGTTGGTGACGGTAACTGCACCTGTTGCGGGGATCGTCAATTCGAACAACTCGTCTTCGGCGTCGCCCGAATCCCGGGTGGTTCTCAGGTATGCGGTGTGGGTGATGGTGGCGGCAGCCTCCCCGAAGGTGAAGGTGTACACCGCCGTGCCGGCGGGGTCGGTCACAACGGCCCCTTCGCGCTGGGTCGCCCATTGCACGTCCGTGCTGGTGCCGAGTGCGACGGTCTCGCCCGCCGTCCCCGCCGGTGCAGACGACAGCTCGGCGCGCGTCACCGGGGGCTGCATGGATTCAAGCGCGGTGATGGTGGAGCGCTGTGTGGCCAGAATACGCTCGTCGGTGGGTTGAATCACCGACACGGTGACCGCGACCGACCCGTCACGGTCGGCCTGCGGTGCCTCGGCCGGGATCGTGAACGTCACACTGATCGGCACCAAGCTCTGGCCTTCTGTCATCCTGGATGGCGCCGTCAGGTCGTACGTCGCCTGCGCCATGGCCGACCCGGCCCCCGCTGCCAACACCACGCCGAGCAGCGCCATCCACTTCAACGCCCGGCAACTGCCTCTCGCGAAAATCGCTCCTGTCCGCATGTCGCAATCTCCCTTGGAAGTTGACTTGCGCGGTCCAGCCTCGTCCGCCATCGTCCGCCGGAATCCAGACGGATAACTGTAGTAGAGACAGTATTTTGCCGATTCGACGTCTTGACGCGTCCCGGAACTTTCGCTAGAATCCAAAAATAAATTGGGTACGGGATGGGATATCCAGTGATACCGGAACAAAGGGCGAAAGCGCCATGAACACGCCGCTCCCCAAGAAACCGCCGGGCACCAAGCGCCGCGGCCGCCACCCCGACAAGGCCCTCTCCGCCGCCTTCTGCCGAAGCGTCGCCCAGGCCGGCAGATACGCCGACGGCAACGGGCTGTACCTCCACGTCGACCCCTCGGGGGCCCGCCGATGGGTCCAGCGGCTCGTCATCCGCGGCCGGTCCCGCTCCCTCGGCCTCGGCAGCTACGCGCTGGTCCCGCTCGCCGAAGCCCGAGAGAAGGCCCTCGACAACCGCAGGCTCGCACGGGCCGGCGGCAACCCGCTCGCCGGCCGCCGCCGCGACGAGCGCATCCCGACCTTCGAAGAGGCGGCGAGGGAGGTGGTCGGCCTCTACGTCGGGGCCTGGAAGGGGGGGAACAAGACCGCCGACCAGTGGCTGGCGGGCATGCACAGCCACGTGTTCCCGCACCTCGGCGACATGAGCGTCGACGAGGTGACGTCGGCCGACATCATGACCACGCTGAAGCCCCTCTGGACGAGCAAGCACGCCACGGCGCGGAAGGTGCGGCAGCGCATCTCGACGGTCATGCGGTGGGCGGTGGCCCAGGGCTACCGGAACGACAATCCGGCCGGCGACGCGGTCACCGCGGCGCTGCCGAAACGCCCCGCGCCGGTCGAGCATCGGCGGGCGATTCCGCACGGCGAGGTCGCGGCCGCGCTGGCCACGGTTCGCGGCTCCGGTGCGTGGGCGGGGCTGAAGCTGGCGTTCGAGTTCCTGGTGCTGACGGCGATGCGGTCGACCGAGGTCCGGCTGTCGACCTGGGGCGAGATCGACCTTGCGGCGCGGACGTGGACGGTTCCGGCGTCGCGGATGAAGGCCAAGCGCGCGCACCGGGTGCCGCTGTGTGCGCGGGCGGTCGAGGTCCTTCGGGAGGCGGCGCGGCTCCGCGGCGTCTCGCGCCCGGCCGCGGCCGGGGAGCTGGTGTTCCGGAGCTTCCGCGGCAAGGCGATCGACGCCGCGGTGATCTCGAAGCTGGTCAGCGACCTGGGCATCGCGGCGGTGCC
>JAJEBS010000228.1 GCA_022822425.1 Gemmatimonadota bacterium
CTCGTTGACCTCAGCCAGCTCAACGTCCCCGGGACCGATGCCGGCGCGCCGGAAGGCTCGTTGGGTGGCGGGCACCGGCCCGATGCCCATGCGCTGGGGCTCCACCCCGGCCACCGCGCTGGCGCGGATGCGCGCCATGCAGGAGAGCCCGAGGCTGCGCGCTCGCTCCTCCTCCATGACCAGAAGCGCGGCGGCGCCGTCGTTGATGCCCGAGGAGTTGCCGGCGGTGACGGTGCCATCCGCGTCGAAAACGGGGGCCAACCGGGCCAGCGACTCGGGGGTCACTCCGGCGCGCGGATGTTCGTCGGTGTCGACCGGCACCGGCCCGCCCTTCCGCCTCGGGGCTTCCACCGGGACCAGCTCGTCATGGAAGCGGTCGCGGGCGATGGCACGCTGGGCGCGCGCCTGGCTCTCGGCGGCGAACGCGTCCTGCTCCTGCCGTGTTACCCCGAATTCCTTCGCCACCACCTCGGCCGTCTGCCCCAGCCCGATGGTCCACTCGGGGGTGAAGGCGGGGTTGGGGAAGCGCCACCCCAGCACGGTGTCGGCGACGGTCGGTGTGCCGCGCGCATACCCCACGGCCGGTTTGAGCATGACGTAAGGGGCGCGGCTCATGCTCTCCACGCCGCCGGCGATGAACACCTTGCCCTCGCCGGCCGCGACGGCGTGGAAGGCGCTGTCGACCGCTTGCAGCCCCGAGCCGCACAGCCGGTTGACGGTCTGGCCGGGCACCGTAACCGGCAGCCCCGCCCGCAGCAGCCCCATGCGCGCGACGTTGCGGTTGTCCTCGCCGGCCTGGTTGGTGCATCCGAAGATCACGTCGTCGATGCCGGCCGGGTCGAGGCCGTTGCGGTCGACCAGCGCGCGGATCACTCCGGCCGCCAGGTCGTCCGGGCGCACCGCGGCGAGCGCGCCGCCGTGCCGTCCGATGGGGGTGCGGACGGCGTCGACGATGACGGCTCGCCTCATCCGTCCAGCGCCACCCAGACGCTCTTCACCTGGGTGTACTTGTCCAGTGCCGCCTGGTAGCCGAGGTCGCGGCCGAAACCGCTCTGTTTGTATCCGCCGAAGGGCGATCCCGAGTCGTACTGGTTGTAGGTGTTGATCCACACGGTGCCGGCGCGGATCTCCCGGGCGATGCGGTGTGCCCGGCCCACGTCGCGGGTCCAGATGCCGGCCGCCAGCCCGTAGATGGTCTGGTTGGCCTTGTCGATGGCGTCGGCGGTATCCGAAAACGGGATGACCGCCGCCACCGGCCCGAAGATCTCTTCCTGCGCGATGCGCATGTCGGGGGTGACGTCCGCGAAGATGGTCGCCTGCACGAAGTTGCCCCTGCCGTCGACGGTGGCCGCCTCGCCACCCGTGACCAGGCGGGCGCCGTCCGCCCTGCCGGCCTCGATGTAGCCGAGCACCACGTCCCGCTGCCTCCGGCTCACGATCGCGCCCATGCGCGTTTTCGGGCCCATGGGGTCACCGACCGTCATCTTGCGCGCGCGCGCCGCCAGCCCGTCCAGGAACTCCTCGTAGACGGCCTCCTGCACCAGAATGCGCGAGCCGGCGGCACACACCTCGCCCTTTCCGTAGAAGATGCCGGTATTCGCTCCGCGCACGGCGCTGCCCAGGTCGGCGTCTGCGAAGACGATGTTGGGCGACTTGCCGCCCAGCTCGAGGGAGACCTTCTTCAGCGTGTCCGCGGCCTCCCGCATGATGGTCCTGCCCACCTCGGTCGAGCCCGTGAAGGCGATCGCATCCACGCCGGGATGGCGTACCATGGCCGAGCCGGCCCGCGTGCCGCGCCCGGGGACGACGTTCAGCATGCCCGGAGGAAAACCCGCTTCCGCGGCCAGTTCACCCAGCAGCAGGGCCGTCAGCGGCGTCTCCATTGCGGGCTTCAGGACCACCGCGTTCCCGCACGCCAGCGCCGGGGCAACCTTCCAGGTCGCGAGCGAGAGCGGGAAATTCCATGGCACGATGCACCCTACCACCCCCACCGGCTCGCGCAGGGTGTAGTTGAGGAACGGCCCCTTCACCGGGATGGTCTCGCCCTGGATCTTGTCGGCCAGCCCGGCGAAGTAGCGGAAGTTCTCCACCACGCTGGGCACGTCCACGTAGCGCGACTCGAAGATCGGCTTGCCGTTGTCCCGGGTCTCCGTCTCCGCGATCAGCTGGGCGTCGCGCTCGATCAGGTCGGCCAGCCGCCAGAGCAGCCGCGAGCGCTTGTGGGCGTCGGTGCGGCGCCAGGCCTTCGACGTGAGCGCGGCCTGCGCCGACTCGACCGCCCGCGCCACGTCCTCCGCGGTCGCCTCCGCGACTTCGGCGAGCACTTCGCCGGTCGCGGGGTTGGTGGTGGCGAACGTGGCCCCGGAGGCGGACGGCACGCTCTCGTTGTGGATCCAGAGACCGCGCGCGCGCATGTCGTTCATCGCGGATTCGTCTCCTCTACTTCCCCTGGAAGTTGGCGCGGCGCTTCTCGACGTAGGCGGCGATGCCCTCGGCCGCATCCTCGCTCTGGAAGAGCTGCTGCTGGAGCTCGCGCTCGACGGCCAGCCCGGTCTCGAAGGGGATCTCGGCGCCGGTCTGCACCGACCTCTTGATCAGGCCGACCGCCTTCGACGCCTTCTTCGGCGGCGTGAACCCGCCCGCGAACTCCAGGACCTTCGCCATGAAGTCGTCCCCGGAGTCGGCCTCGATCACGCGGTTGATGATGCCGTGGTCGAGAGCGTCATCGAAGCCGAAGAGCCGGCCCGTGGTCATCATCTCGATGGAGCGCGACTTGCCGACCAGACGCGCCAGCCGCTGGGTGCCGCCCGTGCCCGGCAGCACGCCCAGGTTGATTTCCGGCAGCCCGATGCGTGACCCGCCGGCGCGCGCGACCCGCAGATCACACGCCATGGCGATCTCGAGCCCGCCGCCCACGGTGTGCCCGTTGAGCGCGCCGATGGTGAGCTTCGGGGTGTGCTCGAGGCGGTTGAGCGTCTCGTTGGCATGAAGGCAGAAGAAGTACTTGAAGGTCGGCGTCACCTCGTTGAGCATCTGGATGCTGGCGCCGGCGCTGAAGAACTTCTCGCCCTTGCCGGTGAGCACGATGACGTGCGCGTCCTCGTCCATGCGGGCCCTCAGCACGCAGGCGTCGAGTTGCTGCATCATGCCGTAGGTGTAGGTGTTGGCCGGAGGATCGTCGAGGGTCAGGATGCAGACGCCGTCCTGGACGTCGTAGTGGACCAGGGTCTGGTCGGTCATTCGGGTTTCTCCCTGATGGATGAGGGGGTGGGACTTGGCGTTGGCGGCACAATTATAGTGTCAGGGCTCCGCTGCGGGGACCCGTCAGGGTGGCCGCCCTCCGCGAACCCGATCCCTCAGCGCGACGGGCCGATGGGGCGTCCGGGCGTCCAGGGGGCGCCCGCGGCGACCAGCGCCTCGTCAAGGTCGGCCAGCGGCCCGTCGATGATGCCGGCGAGGTCGCGCTCGAGGCCCGCGAGGTCTCGCTCGGCGATCTCGATGTTGCGCCGCTGGGTCGCGGTCGGGTGCTGGCGCGTCTGCCAGTGACCTCCCGCGACGTTGCCCACCCGGTTGGCGACCGAGGGTACGCTGGGCTCGTTGAAGGATCCGCGCAGCTGGTCGCCCTGGAGCCGCAGGCGGATGCCGGCGAAGGCCTGCTCGACCTCGTCGATGCGACCGAAGAGTTCGGCGCCCGCCGCGGGCGTGCGCAGCAGGGCGGCGCGCATGTAGCCGAGCCGTTGCGACTTGCGTCCGAGTTCGGAGCTGGCCACCCCGATCCGCCGCTGCAGCTCGCTCACGCGCTGCTGAAAGGCCGCCACGGCCACGAAGTCGGTGCCCGGAGGCGCATTCGGCACCGGCTTCACCCGGAAGCTCCGTGCTCCGCCGACTTCGTCGACGCCGTCCGCCGTGACGAGCACCAGTTGCGCCGAGTACTCGCCGGGCGGCGCCAGCGGCCCGGCCGGAGCCGACGCCCACGGCGGGACGAACCCCGGGGTGGTGAGGTCTATGGGGTTGGGCGCGGGTATCCGCAGGTCCCAGGTGACGCGGTGCAGTCCGGCGCGCGCGGGGCCCTCGACCCAGCGCACGGGCTCGCCGTTCGCGTCCGACACCCGGACCAGTGCCCGCGGCCCGCTCTCGGCGGCCTCGGCACGCAGCGTCTCGTATCCGGGGAAGGGCACGTCGGTGCCCAGCTCGCGCATCTCCTGCTCCCGCTCTTCGCGCCGGACCTCGGCGGTCGCAGGCACTTCGGGAAGGAGATAGGTGAGCGTCGCCCCGAAAGGCGGGTTGGGCGCGGAGTATGCGTCGGTCCCGAGCGTCGGGCGGCCCGGCGCCTGGTTGGGAACGCTGGGGATGTACCACCAGGCGTCCCGCACCGGCCACACCCCGGCGCCATCCTCCGCGGCCAGCGCCCCGCCCGCGATCTCGCGCAGCGGGCTGTAGTCGTCCAGCACGTAGAAGCCCCGCCCGAAGGTGGCTCCCACGACGTCCTGGTCACGCCGATGCAGCTTCAGGTCCCGGAACGCGATGGTGGGCGCTCCCGGAAGCCTGTGCCAGTTCGAGCCGCCGTTGGGGGAGAAGTAGAGCCCCCACTCCGCCGCCAGGAAGAGCAGGTCGGCGTTCTCGTGGTCCTGCTGGATCGCCCACGCGATGGTTCCATCCTCCAGGTCCCCGGAGATGGACGACCAACTCTGACCGTTGTCGTCGCTTCTGAAGATGTATGGAGAGTAGTCGCCGATCTTGTGCGCGTCCGCGACCGCGAACACCGTCGCGGCGTCGTGCTGGCCGGCCTCCACATCGTTGATGAAGGAGCGCTCGGGGACCCCGGGAAGCGCCGCCGCGGCACTCCAGCTGCCGCCGCCGTCCGGGCTGAAGTGGATCAGCCCATCGTCGGTCCCGACATACAGTGCATCTTCCTGAACCGGGCTCTCGCTGATGGAGGTGATGGTCGCGTACATCGACATCGCGCCGTTGTCGTGCAGCGCGTCGAGCTCCCACACGCGGCCCATGAAGGGCAGCTCGTAGCGATTGGTGTTGGTGGTCAGGTCGCCGCTGACCGCGGTCCAGGAGTCGCCCCGGTCCTCGCTTCTCCACACGCGCTGCGAAGCGAAGTAGAGCCGGTTCGTGGAGTGCGGACTCACCAGGATGGGCGAGTCCCAGTTCCAGCGCTCCGGCGGATCCCCGACTTCGGGCTGGGGCTGGATCTGGATGGCCTCGTCGCTCCGGCGATCGACCCGGTACAGGTTCCCCACCTGCGTCATCAGGTAGAGGATGTCCGGGTCGGAGGGATCGAATTGCACCCCGTAGCCGTCCGCGCCCATCGGGAAGTACCAGTCCGAGTTGCGCACCCCCTCGACGTGGGTTGTACGCGATGGCCCCCACAGCGTCCCGAGGTCCTGCGCCCCGCCCAGGATCTCGAAGAAGGGTTCCCGGTTGGAGAGGGCGACCTTGTAGAACTGCGAGATGGGCATGTTGGGGAAGTGGCGCCAGGTCTCTCCTTCGTCGAAGGTCTCGTAGAGTCCGGCGTCCGTCCCCGCCAGCATGTGCCGCGTGTCCTCCGGGTCGAACCACAGCGCGTGGTTGTCGGAGTGCTTCTGGCGACCGTCGCCCAGCGTCGCGAAGGTGGCTCCACCGTCGCGCGTGATCTGGTAGAACACGTCCATCTGGATCACCAGGTCCGCATCCGTCGGCGAGGCCTCGATTTCCTGGTAGTAGTGCGGGCCGGTGCCGCCGGAGATGTAGGAGTTGCGCTTCTCCCAGCTCTCGCCCTGGTCGGTGGAGCGGTAGAAGCCGCGCTCCTCTTCGCCGGCCTCGATGGTGGCGTACACGATGTCCGGGTCGGCCGGCGTGACCGCGAGGCCGATCTTGCCCATGTCGCCCGAGGGCAGGCCGCGCGTCACCTCGCGCCAGCTCTCGCCGCCGTCGGTGGACTTGTGGATGCCCGAGGATGGGCCGCCCGCCATGTAGCCCCAGACGTGACGGCGGCGCTGGAAGGCCGCGGCGTACACCACGTCCGGGTTCCCGGGCGCGAACTCGATGTCGGTGACCCCGGTGTGCTCGTCGAGCGCGAGCACCTGCTGCCAGCTGTTGCCGCCGTCGCGGGTCCGGTAGACGCCGCGTTCGCCGCCGGCCGACCAGAGCGGCCCCTCTGCCGCGACCAGCACGGTGTTCCCGTCGTCGGGGTGGACGAGGATCTTGCCGATATGCTCGCTGTCTTCGAGTCCTGCCTGCTCCCAGCTGCCGCCTCCGTCACGGCTGCGGTAGATCCCCGAACCCCACGCCACGTGCCGACCGCTCACGTTCTCGCCGGTGCCCGCCCATACCACCTCCGGGTTGGCGGGGTCGAGGGCGAGGTCGCCGATGGAATAGGAGGGCTGGTCGTCGAACACGGGTGTCCAGGTGACGCCGGCGTTGGTGGTCTTCCAGACGCCGCCGGAGCCCACCGCGACGTACCACACGGACGGGTCTGCGGGGTTCACCTCGATGTCGGCGATGCGGCCCCCCGCAACCGCCGGTCCGATCTCGCGCAGGGACACGCTGGAGAGGGCGTCGGCGACGGACACCTGGGCACGGGCCGGGAAGGGGAGCGCGAAGGTCAGGATCGCGAGAGCGGCGAGTGAGTGTCGGGCTGAGCGGGCGATGATGCGCATGGCTGATACGGGGTTGGGAAGGGTCGGGCCGTGGCGCGCGCAACGGGGCGGGCAAACGGATTGCCGGGTCCGTCGCGGGCCGGCCACATGGCTGCGGGACACCGCCACCATGCCGGGGAGCGCCCCTGCGGGCAAGGTGCGGTTTCAGGTCCGGGCCGTCGGGCACGCCGCGCCGCGCTCCGTCCCTTCATCTGCCCCGCGCGGGAGGAGGCGCTGCTCCAGGTGCGCGCGAATTCATCCACGGTCCGCTAACTTGCTGGAACGGCGCGCGCGGATCGGGGGATTACAGGACAACGCGGAGAGCCGCAGGTTTCGGGAGCCAGCAAGAGGAGGAGGGCCGACACTGGTGAAGACGTCAATGCGTGTCATGGCCGGCGGGATTTTCGTCGCCGCCGGGGCGACTCTGGGATTTGTCGCCGGCGAAGCGCCACAAGACACCGGGGGCCGTGCACCCGTGGTGGTGGTCCCGGTCACCGGCGTGATCGAGCTTGGTCTTGCACCGTCCATCGAGCGGGCCATCCGCGAAGCGGAGGAGGAAGGCGCCGCGGCGCTGGTTCTGGACATCGACACCCCCGGGGGTCGCGTGGACGCCGCCGAACGCATCGGCGACGCCATCGCGGATGCCGGCATACCCGTGTACGCCTATGTCAATCGCCGCGCCCTGTCCGCCGGCGCCCTGATTTCCCTCGCCACCGACGGGATCCTCATGCGCCCCGGCTCGGTGATCGGCGCGGCGACCCCGGTGGACGGCTCCGGCCAGAGGGCCAGCGAGAAGATCGTCTCGGCGATGCGGAGCGAGATGCGCGCGCTGGCCGAGGCCGCGGGACTCGATCCGGCGGTCGCCGAGGCCATGGTCGACGAGGCCATCGCCATTCCGGACGTGGTGGAGGAGGGGCAGCTGCTCACGCTCACGACCGAGGAGGCCGTGGCCCTCGGCTACGCGCGCCAGGTCGACGACCTTGATGCGGTGCTGGGGGTCGCCGGCGCACGCGAAGCGCCCATCCGCAGGCACGAGATCAACTGGTCCGAGCGCCTGGTGCGCTTCCTCTCCCATCCGACCGTCGCCCCGTTCCTGCTCTCGCTGGGGTTCCTGGGGCTCATCATCGAAATCCGCACCCCCGGGCTCGGCGCGCCGGGGCTGGTCGGCGTCCTCTGCCTGTCCGGGTACTTCGGCTCGCACCTGATCGTGGGGCTGGCCGCCTGGACCGACCTTCTCCTCGTGGGAGGAGGCGTCGGGCTGCTCGCCGCCGAAGCCCTCCTGATCCCCGGGTTCGGCATCCTCGGCGTGCTCGGCATCGCCGCCATCGTGGGCGGCGTGTTCATGAGCATGCTCGGCGGTCTGCCCACGGCCGCCGACTTCTCCCAGGCCAGCACCGTCGTCTCGCTCAGCCTGGTCATCATCCTGGTAACCTCGTGGGCTCTCTTGCGGCGGCTGCCGCGGAGCCGCCACATCGCGCGCTCCGGCCTCCTGCTCAAGGACGCCACCGACCGCGAACACGGCTTCGAGTCCGCCCGCCGGCGCGAGGACCTGGTCGGGTCGGAAGGCGTGGCGCTCACGGATCTGCGCCCTGCCGGCACCGGTCTCTTCGGCGACGAGCGAGTGGATGTCGTTGCCGACTCGGAGTTCATCTCCGAAGGCGAATCCATCCGGGTCCTGAGCGCCGAAGGCTACCGGTGCGTGGTCCGCCCGGTGAGGAAGCGTTCCCGTCCCGCCGAATCCGGAGCGCAGAGCTAGTCCCGTGAGGTCCGGAGACCTGTCCGCCGAAGTGTGCCCCGGTCCGTTCAGCGCCGGCGCCAACCACGTGACAACAGCACGAAGCTCCAAACTCCCACGTCCCTTGTCCCCACACGGATGACATCCAATGGAAGCCATCGCCGCTCTGTTTTTCCCCGTTCTGATCGTCGTTCTCATCCTCATGGTGCTGTGGGCGGTGCCCGTGCGCCTGTGGATCGAGGCCATCTCGGCCGGCGTGCGGCTGGGCATCACCTACCTGATCGGCATGCGCCTGCGCAAAGTGCCTCCGCCCGCCGTCGTGCGGCCCCTCATCTGGGCCACCAAGGCCGGGCTGTTCATCCGCATCGCGGACCTTGAGGCGCACTACCTCGCGGGCGGACGGGTGGACCGCGTGGTGACGGCGCTCATCAGCGCCGACAAGGCCAACATCGAACTCTCCTTCAACCAGGCCGCGGCGATCGACCTGGCGGGCCGTGACGTCTTCGAGGCGGTCCAGGTCTCGGTGAACCCCAAGGTCATCACCACGCCCCGGGTGGCGGCGATGGCGCGCGACGGTATCCAGTTGATCGCGGTCGCGCGCGTGACCGTGCGGGCCAACATCAACCGACTGGTCGGGGGCGCCGGCGAGGAGACCATCGTCGCGCGCGTTGGGGAGGGAATCGTCTCCAGCATCGGTTCGTCGGACACGCACCAGGCGGTGCTGGAGAACCCGGACAGCATCTCCAAGGCGGTGCTCGCCAAGGGGCTCGACTCGGGGACCGCCTTCGAGATCCTCTCCATCGACATCGCCGACGTGGATGTGGGCAAGAACATCGGCGCCGAGCTGCAGACCGACCAGGCCGAGGCCGACAAGCGCGTCGCCCAGGCGCGGGCGGAGGAGCGGCGCGCCATGGCGGTCGCTTCCGAGCAGGAGATGGTCGCCAAGGTACAGGAGATGCGCGCCAACCTGGTGGAGGCCGAGGCGCAGGTGCCGATGGCCATGGCGGACGCCTTCCGGAACGGCAACCTTGGCGTGATGGATTACGTCCGCTACCGCAACGTGCAGGCGGACACCGCGATGCGGAGTTCCATCGCGGGCGAGGACGAGACCGGGTCCGGTGAGCCCCTGGCGTAGTCGGCTGGGCGGCGAATGAGGTTCCGGATCGAGGAGGGCGAAGACGGATGAGCACCGGACTTCTTCTTTTCCTGGTCTTCATGGCGCTGTCCATCATCGACAGCGTCGCAAGGGCACGCCGCAGCCAGCAGCAGAAGGAGGCGCTTTCCGGCGAGGAAGAGGGCGACGAGGAGCTGCGCGCGGAACGGTTGCCGGCTCCCTCGAAGGAGGGCCAGGCGCGGAAGAAGGAGCCGGGCGAAGCCCTGGGCGAGTTGGTGGGCCTGGAGAAACTCATGGGCCCGGGGTATCTCGAGAAGCTGATGGGGCCCGGTTTTGCGGGCGCAATACGAGATGAGGAGGACGCGCCGCGGGAACCCGCGCCGGATTCCGCTGCCGCGGTCCCCGATGAGCGGCAGACGTCCTCGCTGGGCCGCGACCAGCGCAGGACGATCGCGCGCGAGCGGCGCACCTCGGACCAGGAACGCCGGAGGTCCGACGCGGAGAGGCGGGCACGGGTTGACCGGGCGCCGGAAGGCGCCGGCAGAGCGCGGCCGCGCGTTGAACGGGAATCCCCTGAGCGCCGCCAGCGGCGGTCCGGACGCGACGAGAGCAGGGGTCGCCCGGCTCGCGCGCCCCGTGAGGTGGTGCCCCTGCGGGACTCGACCGCCGGGGAACGGCGTCGCCTTGAGCCCGCGGCGTCCGGTGCGCCGGGTGTCGGACGCGGCGGACGCCGGCGCTCGCCGATCTACAGGGAACTCTTCGGGAGCGGCGAACGGGATTCGCTGCGGCGCGCCTTCGTGCTCAAGGAGGTTCTGGACGCTCCGTCCTCGGAGCGCCCCGCGGATCGGCGTCAGACGGGGTAACTACATCTCCCCGCGCGCCATGCGCCGCAGGACCGTGTGCAGGATTCCCGCGTTGCGGTAGTACTCGATGTCCACCGCGGAGTCCAGCCGGGCGATCGCCTCGAAGACCACCGTCGAGCCGTCTTCACGCCCGGCGGTGACCGTGAGCAGTTCGTGCACGTCGACGCCGTCGGCGACGCCCGAGATGCGGAAGGTCTCGCGGCCCGTGAGTCCGAGTGCCTGGACCCCTTCCCCCTCCTGGAACTGCAGGGGAAGCACGCCCATGCCCACCAGGTTCGACCGGTGGATGCGTTCGTAGCTCTCGGCGATCACCGCGCGCACGCCGAGCAGGCTCGTCCCCTTGGCGGCCCAGTCCCGTGAGCTGCCGGTCCCGTATTCCTTGCCGGCCAGCACCACCAGCGGCGTGCCGTCGTCCCGATACCGCATCGCCGCGTCGTAGATCGACATGACCTCGCCCGTGGGATGATGCACCGTGTATCCGCCTTCGGTGTCGTCGAGCAGCAGGTTGCGGATGCGCACGTTGGCGAAGGTGCCGCGCATCATCACCTCGTGATTGCCGCGGCGGGCGCCGAAGGTGTTGAACTCCCACGGCTTCACCCCGACTCCCTGCAGGAACCGGCCGGCGGAGCCGTCCCGCGGTATGGCCCCTGCCGGGGAGATGTGGTCGGTCGTGGTCGTGTCGCCGAGCACCGCCAGCACTCGGGCTCCCTCGACATCGGCGAAGGGTTCGGCCTCCGTGCTCATCCCCTGGAAGAAGGGAGGTTCGCGGATGTAGGTCGATTCCGGATCCCAGTCGTAGAGCCCGGCCGATTCGGCCTGCGCCAGGGACTTCCACAGGTCGTCGCCCTCGAAGACCTCCGCGTAACGGCTCTCGTACATTGCGGGCCTGAGCGCGCTCTGCACGGTGTCGCGGATCTCCTCCGGCGCCGGCCAGACGTCGGCGAGGAAGACGGGTTCGCCGTCGGATCCGGTGCCCAGCGGCTCCTCCCCGAAGTCGATGTCGATGCGGCCCGCGAGCGCGAACGCGACCACCAGAATCGGCGAAGCCAGGTAGTTGCCCCGGATCTGCTGGTGGATGCGCGCCTCGAAGTTGCGGTTGCCGCTCAGGGCGGAGGTGACCACCAGCCCCTGGTTCTCGACCGCCGAAATGATCGGCTCGGGAAGTGGCCCGCTGTTGCCGATGCAGGTGGTGCAGCCGTACCCGACCACGTTGAAGCCCAGGGCGTCGAGGTGGCGGGTGAGGTCGGCGGCGTCCAGGTAGTCGCTCACCACCTTCGACCCGGGCGCCATGCTGGTCTTGACCCAGTGGGGCACGGCGAGGCCGCGCGCCACCGCGTTCCGGGCGAGAAGCCCGGCGCCCACCATCACCGACGGGTTGGAGGTGTTGGTGCAGCTTGTGATGGCGGCGATGACCAGGGTGCCGTCCGTGATCTCGGCGGAGCCGGTCTCGAGTTCGACCTCGACGGTGCGCCGATCCCCGTTCGCGGAAGCGGTCGCGCCGCCCGCGGCGGAGCCGCCGTTGGCCTGCGGGAGCGGGATGCCCGGGCGCAGCCCCGGGAGGTCCCGGCGGAAGCTCGAGCGCAGGCCGGTGAGGGCGATGCGATCCTGCGGCCGCTTCGGCCCCGCCACCGATGGCTCCACCGTGGAGAGGTCGATCTCGAGCCGCGCCGTGTACTCGGGATCGGGGGTCTGGTCGGTGCGGAAGAGCCCCTGTGCCTTGGTGTAGCGCTCGACCCGCTCCACGACCGGGGCGGGACGCCCGGTGCCGCGCAGGTATTCGAGCGTGCCGTCGTCCACCGGGAAGAAGCCGATGGTCGCTCCGTACTCGGGCGACATGTTGGCGATGGTGGCGCGGTCGGCCAGCGAAAGGCTCGACAGCCCCGACCCGAAGTACTCGACGAAGCGGGCCACCACCCCGTACGCACGCAGCTTCTCGGTCACGGCGAGCACCAGGTCGGTGGCGGTCGCGCCCTCCTGCAGCGCGCCGGTGAACTTCACCCCGACCACCTCCGGCAGGAGCATGTAGTAGGGCTGCCCGAGCAGCACCGCCTCCGCCTCGATGCCGCCGACCCCCCATCCCACGACCCCCAGGCCGTTGATCATGGTGGTATGCGAGTCCGTGCCCACCAGCGTGTCGGGGCAGGCGATCCAGGCATCGCCGTGCCGGCGGCGCTCCACCACCGACGCCAGGTACTCAAGGTTGACCTGATGCACGATGCCCGTCCCCGGCGGCACCACGCGGAAGTTGCGGAAGGCGTCCTGCGCCCAGCGCAGCAGGGCGTAACGTTCCCAGTTGCGCTCCATCTCGCGCTCGACGTTCCTGCGGTACGCCGTGTCCGACCCGAAGTAGTCCACCTGCACCGAGTGGTCGATGACGAGGTCGGCCGGCACCACCGGGTTGATGCGCTCGGGATCGCCTCCCATGGCCGCGATCCCCGACCTCATGGCCGCCAGGTCCACCACGGCGGGCACGCCCGTGAAGTCCTGCAGCACCACCCGGGTGGGCAGGAAAGGCACGTTGGCGCCGGCGTTGGTCGGGCTCCACGCCGCCACCGCGCGCACGTCCTCCTCGCCCACGTAGCCCCCGCCGGCGTGCCGTAGCGCGTTCTCGAGCAGGATGCGGATGGAGAAGGGAAGGCGGTCGAGGGAGGCGATGCCCTGTTCCTCGAGCGCTCCGAGGCGGTAGAAGGAGGTCTCGCCCTCGCTGAGGTTCAGGGTGGCGAGCGAGCCGAAGGCGTTCGTGGTCGATGATTGCACGAGTCTGTCCCTGGATCCTGAAAGCCGGCGCATCGTCGCTCGAGGCGACGCGTTTCGTCGGCTCCAAGATAACATCCCGCCTCCCGATGATGCTCACCGGGGGTTTCGTCCCGGCCCGTCCATGGCTGCATCCGCCGGCGGGTCGCCGATGGTCCTGCCGGCGTCCCCTGGCGCGCATCGTCCGGCAGCGCAGTTGGGGCGCTACGTTGAAGGATGTTGCCGCGGCCATGGGGACCCCATGCGCCGACTCGTCCTCCCTCGCGACTGCCAATGACTGATTCCGGGTCTGACCGGGGGGCTGCGGCTCCTCGTGGTCGTCGGCCGGCGCCCCCGGGGACCGACCACCTCGTCTACGCGGTTCCCGACCTCTCGGCCGGGGTGCGTGACCTAGAAGCGCGTCTCGGCGCACGCCAGACGCCGGGCGGCAGTCATCCGGGACTCGGAACCCGCAACTCCCTGTTGCGCATCGGTGAACGGGTCTACCTGGAGGTCGTCGGCCCGGACCCGGAGCAACCGGCGCCGCCCGGCGGCTTCTGGTTCGCCGGCGGCACGGCCCCGCTGCCGGCGCTGGTCACATGGGCGGTCCGATCCGCCGATCTCGACGGCCTGGCCACCGGTCCCGGCGGCCGCCTCGTGGGTCCGGTGCGGTCCATGTCCCGCAGCAGGCCGGGCGGCGAACGCATCGCCTGGACGCTCACGATGCCCGGGAAACCGCTTCCCCGGCAGGGCATCGTCCCCTTCTTCATCGACTGGGGTGACACTCCGCATCCCTGTGCCGGACTCCCCGACCGGGGAGTCCGCCTCGTCCGACTGGGTGCGCGCCATCCCGATCCGGAGGCGGTGCGAGGCGACCTGGATCGGCTCGGCGTGGCACTCGGGGTGGCGGTGGGGCCGGCGGGGCTGGTTGCCGTGCTGGAGACGCCGGCCGGCGATCGGGTCGCACTCTGATGCCCCCTGGGCGCTGCCGTGTAGCCCGCGGTGGATCCGGTCCCATTTGCGAGCGGGCGCTACCGGGTAGCTTAATCGGCCCACCCTGCCGGGGCGCGGGATTCTCCCCCTGGAGACCCAGCCTAGTCTCGATCAGACCGAACCCGGTTGCGACCTCAAGCAGTCGCATGTGGCTCTGGCACCTCCGCTCACCGCAGGCGCTAACCCACGATAAGCCGGCAGGGGCTGGCCCTTCCATGTTTTCTAGCCCCCGAACCCGTACCGCACCCCGAAGTTCACGATCGGCCAGTAGTCGACTAGTCTGCCGAGGTCCCGGCGCACCGTGAACTGCTCGGCGCTCAGGTGGTCGCGGAACAGGCGCGAGCGCAGCAGCGCGCTCTCGCCATGGGCCCGCAGGACCAGTTCGGGATCGTTGAGAAACGCCACGCCTACATCTACGAAGATGTCCAGCCCTCTGGCATTGTGCTCTCCGAGGCCGACAAGCAGGTAGGGCAACCAGGGGTCCGAGCGCAGCGTTGCCGTGAGTTCGGTGACCTGCAACGCCGTATACCTCCCGTTGCCGATCTTGATGCTCGCGCCATCGCCGAGCTCGATCACCAGGCGCGGGTCGTTGTGCTTGTAGAGAAGGCCTGCGCCGACGCGGAAGATGCCGTGTTCCATCGCGGCGCCGAGCGTGTAGAACGCGTTCGGCAACGTCAGGCGCGCCGACAAGTCGTCGGCGAGGCGGAACACGGAGGTCAGGTCGACGGCGAGCGGGAGCAGCGAAACGCCGCCGCGCAGGATGAACCGGTCGTCCCACGAAACCGAGACGTCCGGTCCGAGCCCGAGCGTGCCGGCGCGGCCCGCCACCGATACGGTCTGGGCGGCCGCGTGCGGAGCGGCGGCGGCGAGGAGCGCGGCGAGCATCGGCAGGCCACGACCCATGGAGCGGATCACGGGACGCCCTGGTAGCGCACGCGGAAGAACACGGAGTACAGCGCCGGCACGAACCCGAGCGTCAGGACGGTGGCGAACACGAGGCCGAAGAGGATGGCCACCGCCATCGAGACGAACAGGGGATCTCCGCCGAACCAGAGCGGCAGCAACCCGCCCACGGTGGTTGCGGTGGTGAGCACGATGGGCCGGAGCCGGCGCTGCGCGGCCTCCACGACCGCCTGGGAGGGCTCGAGCCCGTTTTCGTCGATCTCGATGCGGATCCGGTCGATGAGCACGATGGCGTTGTTGATGACGATGCCGGCGAGCGAGATCACGCCCAAGAGCGCCATGAACCCGAAGGGCTCGCGGGTGACGAGCAACCCGAACACCACGCCGATGAGCCCCAGCGGGATGGTCAGCACGATGATGAGCGGCTTGCGCAGCGAGTTGAACTGCCCGGCGAGGAGCAGCAGAATCACTGCCCATGCGAAGCGGCGTCGAGCCGTGCTTCGTCCGGGCGTTCACGTCCGCACCGGCGTCGAACGCCGTGCCGGAGAGATTGATAGCCCGAAAGCGGCTGTGTCGCAACAATTGGCGAGGCAGGCTTGCGGGTGCGACTTTTCCGATCCACGCAATCGCGTAAGTTCAATGGCTTAAGCCAAATTGCCTCTGGGCCCACCCTGCCGGGATGGCGGAACAGGTAGACGCGAAGGTCTCAAAAACCTTTGCCCGTTGGGGCGTGTGGGTTCGAGTCCCACTCCCGGCACTCACGCACGGACGGAGGAAGCGCCGCATGCGTGTCGACATCGCAACGCGGCTCGACCGCGGGCGCATGGCCCTCGCCACCACTCTGCTGGGCTGGTTGGTTGAGGCCCTTGGCCGCACTTGGCGCATCGAGGTGGTGGAGGGCCGAAAACACCTGGACGCGCTGTCCGCGGGCGGCCCGCCCGCCATCCTCGCCTTCTGGCACGACCAGGTCATCCCCGGGGCGTACTACACGGGCGTCAGGATGGCCCGCAAGGGGGGCGTGGACGTGACCGCCCTCACCAGCCGGTCGGGAGACGGCGAGCTGGTGGCGCGCATCATGCACCGATGGGGAGCACGCGTGGTCCGAGGCTCCTCCAGCGCGGGTGGGCGAGAGGCGGTGTGGGATCTTCGCGCGGTGGTCCGGCGCCACGGTTCGTGTCCAATCCTGGTCCCGGATGGCCCGCGGGGCCCGGCGCGTCACCTGAAGCGCGGGATTCTCGTGCTCGCCCGCATGTCCGGCGCCTCCGTCCTGGCCATGGGCTTTGCACCCGACCGTCACTGGCGACTCAACTCCTGGGACCGGATGATCATTCCGAAGCCGTTCACGCGGGTTCGCCTCTGCGTCCGTCGCTTTGAAGTCGGCGGTCGTTCCGGCCGGGACCTCTCCGATGAACGAGCGGGGCGAGTCTCCGGCGGCGCGAACCGCGACGGCCAACACCCGCTGCAGTCGCTGTTGAACGAGGTCACCCGGTGCGCCGAAAGGGCAGGGCAGGCCACATGACGCGCGGACTGCCTTCCGGCCAACGCCCGGTCCCTTGCCATCGTCCCGGTAATGCTAGATGCTTTTCACGCCGAATGGCCTTTCGCGGCGCACTGGTTGGAGAGCCATTGTACCTCAGCAGGTTACCCAGGAGAAAACGGCAGGCATGAGGAGCATCCGGCCACTCGCCGGAGCGGGTTCGGCACCTGCGCCGCTCGCGGGTTCCCGGCCGTGACGGGGCGCGCCAGGACCCCTTCCCGCGCCGAACGCGGACTGGCGCAGGTGGCGCGCGCCGGCCGCACCGTGCTGCAGCACTCCGGCGAGATCGCGATCCTGTTGCGCGACATTGTCGTAGCGCTCGTCGGCCTCCGGGTCTCGCCGCGATCGATCCTGCGCCAGATGTACGTGATGGGCGTGCAGAGCATTCCCATCGTGGTGCTGACGGCCGTGCTCGCGGGCATCGTCACCAGCCAGCAGGGCGGCTACCAGTTCACCGGGGCCATCCCCCTGTACGTGCTGGGCAGCATCGTCGCCGAGTCGGTGGTTCTGGAGATGGGCCCTGTGCTGACCGCGATCGTTCTGGTGGGACGCGTGGGCGCCCGCATCACGGCGGAACTCGGGACCATGAAGGTCTCCGAACAGATCGACGCCTTCTACAGCGTCGGGCGGGATCCGGTGTCGATCCTGGCCGCTCCCAGGGTGGTCGCGGGCATCGTCGTGGTCCCGGTCCTGGTCGCGATCGCGAATCTGGTGGGAATCCTGGCGGGCATGATCTCGGCCCAGCTCACCGTGGGGCTCGGGCCCAACAGTTTCCTGTACGGGGCTCGTCTCTACTGGCAGTCCTGGGATTTCTTCTACTCGCTCACGAAGGCGCTCGTCTTCGGCTTCACGATCCCCGTGGTCGCCATCCACATGGGACTGCGGACGGAGGGGGGAGCCGAAGGCGTCGGCAAGACGACGACGCAGGCGGTCATGTTCATGACGCTGGCGGTCCTGATCATGGATGCTCTCTTCCCACCCCTCCTGCTCGACTAGGGCGCGATGCAGACTCGTCCCATCATCCGGTATCGCGGAATCCACAAGGCGTTCGACATCCCCGTCCTGGAGGGCATCGACCTGGACATCTTCCCGGGAGAGATGTTCGGCCTCTTCGGCGCCTCGGGCGCGGGCAAGAGCGTGCTGCTCAAGACCACCATCGGTCTCATCGTGCCCGACCGCGGCGACGTGGAGGTGGACGGCAAATCGGTGTTCTTCGGGGATCGCAGGGACTTGCGGAAGATCCGCGCCAAGGTCGGGTACGTGTTTCAGCATGCCGCCCTCTTCGATTCCCTGAACGTCTTCGAGAACGTGGAGACGGGACTCCCGGTCAGGCGCCTTCGCGCCATGGACGGCATGCGCATCGCGCGACTGGTGTGGCAGGCGCTGGAACGGGTGCTTCTGGACCCGCGTGAAGTGATGACCAAACTTCCCGCCGAGCTTTCCGGAGGGATGAAGAAGCGGGTGGGGATCGCGCGCGCCATCGTGGGAGGGCCGGACATCCTCCTCTGGGATGAACCGACCACCGGACTGGACCCGGTCAACACCGCCGGAGTACAGCGCCAGATACGGCGTCTCTCCCGCGAACTGGAGGTGACTTCGGTCATCGTGACCCACGACATCGAGGGGGGACTGGAGATGTGCAACCGGGTGGGGATGCTGGAGGGGAGGCGGCTGCGGTTCCTCGGAAGTCCCGCGGCCTTCCGGGCAAGCAGCGATCCGATCGTAAGGGCATTCGTGGACAGAGCCGCCGCCGAGGCGGCGGTAGACCTGGTGGCAACGACATGAACGAAGCGGAAACGGACTACCGGGCGAGTTCCGGACCCTCGGACGCGGAACTCAGGCAGGCCGTCCCGCCGCGGGCGCTCATGAGCGAGGCGCGCGTAGGGATCTTCATCGTCGCCGGGGTGCTGGCCACGCTGGTCGCCCTCTTCATGCTGACCGATCCGTCCATGTTCCGCGGGCGCTACTCGGTCATGGCGGTGGTGGAGAACGCGGGCGGCCTGCGAAGATCCGATCCCGTTCAGATGCGTGGCGTCAACATCGGGCGTGTGATGAGCTTCGTCATGGTGCCCGAGGGGGTGAGCATCGAACTGGAGATCGAAGGGGAATACGAGGTCCCTGTCGACTCCCAGGTGCGGCTGGTGGGCA
The DNA here is from genome assembly GCA_022822425.1 of Gemmatimonadota bacterium. Taxonomy (GTDB): domain Bacteria; phylum Gemmatimonadota; class Gemmatimonadetes; order Longimicrobiales; family Gaopeijiaceae; genus BD2-11. The sequence goes on from JAJEBS010000228.1 coordinate 18,653, forward strand.
TCGGGCTGATGGGAGGGCGTACCGTGGAGATCCTTCCCGGCGATTCCCCCGTCATGGCGGAAGCCGGCGACGTCCTGGCGGGCACAGTGTCTTCGGATGTTTTCGGGATCGTGTCCGAAGTCGGCGACGACGCGGAGGAGATGATCCGGCGGATCAGCGATCTGCTGACCGAACCGACCGTGGCGTCGTTTCAGGCGAGCGCCCAGGAGCTGGAATCCGTCCTCACGGATCTGGCGGCCATCAGTCGCGAGCAGCGGGATGAGCTCACGGGAGTCGTGCAGTCCCTGAACGAAGCTGCGCGCTCCGTGAGCAGTACGACATCCTCGGCCGGGCCGGCGATCGAGAGCGCGGCCGCGCGCGCCGACTCCGCTCTCACGGTGGCAACCCGGAACCTCGAGGCCTTCGAGGCGGTCGCCACCGACCTGCGCTCCATCCTGGGCCGCATCGAAAGGGGGGAGGGGACTCTGGGACGTCTCGCCCACGACGACTCCCTCTATGTCAGCCTGAACTCGGCCGCGTCGAGTCTTCAGCTCCTCCTGGACGACATCCGAGAGAACCCCGGCAGGTACATCAGCCTCTCGATCTTCTGACGGCCCGAGGGGGTTCCTTCCGCCTACCAGCCCGGCGCCAGGGTGAAGCCCCAGTGCCAGCCCTTGTCGGGTCGCTGGAAGGGATAGGCGTAGTAGCTCTCGAGGATCAGGAACCCGAGCAGGTTGGCCCGCGCCGAGACGCCGGTGCTGAAGACGGGAACGCGATCGGTCGTCCTTCTGTCGAAGCGCAGATCCACAGCCCCGAAGTCGTCCCACGCCAACCCCACATCGGCGAAGGTGACCAGCTCGATGGGGAGGAAGGGCAGGTTGAGCAGGCCGAACTGGCTCACGCCGGTGACCGGAATCCGGAATTCGAAGTTGAACACCTGGATGCGCTGGCCGAACAGCTGCCGGTAGCGCTCCGATTCCATGCAGGTCTCCACCTGCACGCAGCCCGTGAAATCGAAGCTCTCTCTGGCGTAGCCGCGGATGAGGCTCTCGTACCCCAGGAAGATCTGGCGCAGGCCGGTCTGCGTCTCGGCGGCGGTGATCCCGTAGCGCCCGTAGTGCATCCCCCTGAAGGCAATGGTGAGCTCGCGCATGGGATTGAAGTAGCGGCGGTAGTCGGCCGTCAGGGTATGGAAGTCCGCGGTGCCCACGGTGTTCTCGTACTCGAAGCGGTATCTGGAACCGCGCACCGGCGAAGTGAAGGCCGAATACGAGTTGTCGCCCACCAGCGCGATCGACGCGTGCACCATGTTGAGCGGCAGCTGCGAGGCCTCCAGCTGGCGGACGCGACGATCCATCAGCCGCCCGAGCGGGTCGAAGAAGAGGTACTCCTCTTCCAGGTCGAAGGAGTAGCGGGTAACCCCGAACCGGCTTTCCACCCGCTGCGTGGTGGAGAAGGGATACGCCAGCATTCCGATCGCGGAGTCGATGAAGATCCGCTCCCGCAGGGCCCGATAGGCGGGCATGCCGTTCGGCGAACGTTCGAAGCTCGCCCAAAGCAGCTGAATGGGTATTCGTCCCCCGGAGACGCCCCAGTTCCAGCGCCGCTTCATGTTCTGGTAGAGGAACTGTCCGCCCACATCCTTGAAGGTGCCCTGGGCCTGGACGGCGACCCCCAGACTGCGGTCCCCGAGCATGTCGCTGAAGAACGCGGCGGCTCCGCCCTGCAGGTTGTTGCCGTAGATGTCGCCGGCTCCGATGCCGATCATGGGCTGACCCACGTAGTCGAGCTTCAGGCCGGGGTCGTAGGTGGATGCCTCCTCGGAGAGGTAGGTCCCCGTGGGAGGCAGCCCGGTGAGCGGATCGGCCAGGTAGTTGGCGACCCGGCTGCGCACGAGCGGCTCCGCCGGCGGAATCAGACGGCCCTCGGGGACTTCCGTTCCCTCGCGCGCCAGTTCCTGGGCGGCGCCCGCTTCCTGCGAGGAGAGCGAGTAGATGTGAAACTCGAATTCATCGAAGACCGAGAACACCAGGGTTCCGGTTTCAGAGGCGACGCTCATGGCCGGCGAACCGCTCGTGATTCCGCTGACCGCGGTCGCGATGTTGGTTACCCGATAGATCTCGCCGGTGGGAAGATTCACGCGGTAGATGTCGCTGAAGCCGTCCCGGTCGGAGATGAAGTAGAGTCCCCGGCCGTCCGGAGTGAACTGGGGGTTGAGGTGCTTGACGTTCTCGAACAGGTCGAGGGTACGGACCTCGCGGGTCTCCATGTCGAGAAGCGCGATGCGCGGGCGGCTGAAAACCAGATCGGTGAAGTCCGTTTCGGGTCCCCGGTCGGAGACGAAGGCGAGCATGGAGCCGTCGGGTGAGAACGCCGGCTGCATGTCCCCGTGCTTGTCGTTGGTGAGGCGGGTGATCTCTTCCGTCTCGATATCGAGCATGAACAGGTCGGAGATGCCCCCCGACTGTCCCGCGAACACGATCGAACCGCCGTCCGGAGACCAGGCGGGGTTGGAGATGGCCCCGATGTTGGCACTCTCGACCTGGATGCGCTGCTCCACGTCCGAGTTGTCGACATCCACGATGACGAGCTGGTTGTCCCCGTCTGCGATCGCCACGAAGGCGAACAGCTGCCCGTCCGGAGACCAGGAACCCGAGGAGTCGAGAAAGCGAAGCGCGTCCATGTGCGCGTCCGACGCGGCGCTGGACAGTCTGCGGATGATTCTCCCGGTGCGCGCATCGGCCATGAACAGGTCGACCGAGAAGAGGTCCCGCTCCGAGATGAAGGCCACGTAGCGGCCGTCGGGGCTGACCGAGGGCGCCACGTTCTGGCTGCCCGCCCCCGTGGAAGGAGCGAGCAGCAGGGCGCCCACTTCGCCCGGTGCCAGGCGGCCGGCCATCAGCGGCCGGTACTCGCTCTCGATCGCCCGGTGCCAGTCCACCGACACGGAATCCTGCGTCTTTCCCAGCACGCTCACGATGGCGTTTTCCCACCCCACCTGGAGCGAGCGGCGGTACAGCTCGGTTACGGCCTCATCGCCATAGGTGCCGCCGACGTAGGTCCAGAACGCCTGGCCGAAGCGGTACGGGAAGAAGCGTCGTTCCCGGGTCATCTGTTCGAGGGTCGGCACGTCGTCGCGCAGCAGGGCATCCCGCAGCCACATGCCGGTAAGGGGATCTTCGCGCCCGACCGAGAGGTATTCGGCCATCCCTTCCACCACCCACAGCGGCAACTGGGCCATGCCGCGCAGCCCGCCTCCGCTCCGCGACTGGGCGATGTTGTACTGGAAGGCGT
>JAJEBS010000185.1 GCA_022822425.1 Gemmatimonadota bacterium
CTGGTCACCGACGGCGCGCACAACCGCGACGGCCTCGTGCCCGCGATGGCCGCGCGCGCCGCCGCGGCCGTGGGGGTGCGAATCTACCCGGTCGCGATCGGGCAGCCCGACCCGCCCGAGCCGGGTATCGGCGCGGGGGACGCCAGCGCTCAGACGCGGCGCCAGCGCATGGAGACCGTGCTCACCCAGGCCGCGCGCATCACCGGAGGGCGCTACTTCTCGGCGGCGGATGTGGTCGCGCTGGACTCGATCTACGCGCAGATCGACCGCCTGGAGACGACTTCGCGAGAGACGCGCCTCACCACCGCCCTGGTGCCCTTCCGCTTCTGGCTGGTCGCCGGGGCGCTGGCGCTGCTGCTGGGGGCGGTCGGGTTGCGGGCCTCGCGCTGGGCGGTTCTGCCGTGAGGACGCGATGACCTTTGCCCGCCCGGAGCTGCTGCTCCTCCTTCCGGTCGTGATCGGTCTCGCCGCTCTTGCGCTGGCACGCACCACCCGGCGGTCGCGCCGGCTGGCGGAGGGGTTCGGAGGAGGAGAGGCGGCCGGACGTCTCACCAGCCGCGGCCTCCTCGAGTTTCCCCGGCGACGGCTCCGCGTTCTCGGCCTGGCGGTGACGGTCATGGTCCTCGCAGCCGCCGGCGTCCGCTTCGGGCCGGGAATCAGCCTGAACGCCTCGCGTCCGGTTGACGTGGTCGTTGCGCTGGACGTTTCCGCTTCGATGGGGGCGCGGGACGTGCCGGGCGGGCGGATGAGCCGCGCCAGGGAGGTGGTCGTTGCGCTCCTGGAGGCGCTTCCGGGCGAGCGGGTCGGCCTGCTGGTGTTCGCCGACTGGGCCCACACGCTCGCGCCGATTACCGACGACCAGGAGGTGGTGCGTTTCTTCGCCGACTCGCTGGCGGAGAACTTCCTGGGCGAGCGCGACCAGGGCACCCGTGTGAGCGCGGCCGTCGGCGAGGCGCATCGGCAGCTCGACGCACGCCGGGAGGATGGAAGGGAGCGCGTAATCCTCCTGGTGACCGACGGCGAGGCGCACGAGGACGAGTTCGCCGTGGCGGACAGCGCGGCCCTGGCGGCGGCGGGTGACCTGAGCATCTGGGTCGCGGGGATCGGCACGGTGGAGGGGGCGGGGCTGGGCGGGGACGGCGCGGGCGCTGCGCTCACGGACGCAGGCGGTGCACGGGTGGTCTCACGGCTCAATGAACGGCTGCTTCGGGGTGTCGCCCGCGCCGGCGGGGGCGGCTACCTGGACGTGTCCGACGACCGCGGCCTGGCCGAACTGGCCGCCCGCTTCCGCCGCGCTCCCGAGGACGGTGGAGGAAGCGGCGGCCCAGGCGACCCGGTGACCTGGCTCATCCTCCTCGGGCTCGTGCTGGTCGCCGCCGACGGCCTCATGGACCGCCCGGGCAGCGCGCGCCTCCGGCCGGCGCCCACTCCGCGACCCCGCCCCCGCCGGCTCCCGCAATGGCTGCGTCCATGACCACCCGCACCCGTCTGGCGGTCGCGGTTGCCCTGGCCGCCGCCCTCACCGCGGTCGTCGCCGCCGAGCGCGCCAGCGAGGAACGCGCCAACCGGCTGCACCGCCGCGGCGACTGGAGCACGGCTGCCCGCATCTACCGAGCGCGTCTGCAGGAAGAGGTTCCGGTGGCCCGGGACGACGCTGCCGGCGGGTCTCCGGTCGCGCCGGGGGACGCCGCTCCCGACAGGGGGCCGGCCGCCGCGACCCCTCCCGCCCCGCACCTCCACTACAACCTGGGCACCGCCCTCCTTGAACTGGCCGATGCGGCCGACGCCCGCGTCCGCCTCTCCCGCGGCGCGGCTGGTCCCGACGACGAACTGCGCTCCCTCGCCTGGTACAACCTGGGCGTGGCCAGCCTGCGCGCCGCCATCGCCGCGCCCGGTTCCGACTCCGCCCTGGTCCACGTCGTGGCCGCGATGGAGGAGAACCGCAACGCCCTGCGCCTGAGCCCCGGCCGCGAAGAGGCGGCGTGGAATCTCGCCTTCGCCCGCCGCATGCTCGACTCGCTTGACGCCGGAAGCCGCCGGGGCGTCCAGGCGGGCGAAGCCTTCTCGGATGCGGAGTTGACGGGCGACGACACCCGGGCGGAGGGCGAATCCGGCGAGATCATGGCGCCTCCGGGCATGCTCGGAGAGGAGGAGACCGTCGTAGACCTGGAAGGCGGGGAGGCGCTCTCCCCTGCCGAGGCCGCAGCGATCCTGGCCGGGATTCGCCTCGACGGCGAACTCATCACCAGAAAGCTGCTCGGGCTGGCCAGCCGCTCGCTGTGGGGAACCAGAGCCCGGACCCTCGGCCGCCGCTGGTAGATCAAGACATCCGGATCAGCATGGCTGCCCGTCCTCTGCTCGATAATCCTGCTGCCCGCCGGGGCCGTGCTGGGGCGTTCGGCCCGGGGGCGTTATCGTCTTGCATCGGCACGCATCCATCCTCCACCGCCACTCCGATGCAACGAAACACCCGTCAGCGCCGGGCGATCCGCAGCGTGTTCATGAACGTGGCGCGCCCTCTCACACCTGACGAGATCCTCGAGTACGGCCAACAGATCGTGCCCTCACTCGGCCTGGCGACCGTCTACCGCAACGTGAAGACCCTTGTTGGCGAGGAGTGGCTGTCGGAGGTGGAGCTCCCGGGCGGTGGACTTCGGTACGAGCTGGCCGACCGCCCGCATCATCACCACTTCCTCTGCCACTCCTGCGATCAAGCCTTCGACATCCATCGGTGCCCGGACGAAGTCGAGGCGCTGGCGCCGGACGGCTTCGAGGTCGACAGCCACGAGCTGATTCTCTTCGGCCGCTGCGCCGCGTGTACGTGACGGGCCTCTGACCCAGCCGCTCTTCCCGACGCCGGCCCGCTCCAGGTACCCGCGCGGATGCGTCTGCGGACCCCTCCCCCTACGCCAGATCCGGGTGCATGCGATGCCAGTCGGTCACCGACTGGTAGGCGTGCGCCACGCTGAGGATCCTGTCGTCCGAGAACAGGTCGCCGATGATCGTGGTGCAGATCGGCTGCTCGTGGTCGAAGTCGTCCTCCGTGTTGCCGTCGCCGAAGTCATAGGGCAACACCACCGCGGGATGTCCGGTCTGGTTCGTGAGCCGCACCTCGCCGGACCCGGTCACGAACATGTCGAAGCCCTCCATCGCCTCGGCCATCTCCTTCATCAGGATGTGGCGGCGCCTGAGCGACTGGACGTAGTCGAGCGCCGGGATGTCACGTCCGCGATGGAACCGGGGCGGGCGGGCTTCCTCTCCCTCCTGGGGCTCCGGGACCTCCTCCAGCACGCCCCCGGGCGCCACATGGAAGTCGAAGGCGGCCGATGACTCGACGCCGAGCGAGTTGGAGCCGCCCTCGGGCAGTTCCGCCATGGGCTGCGGGTCGGCTCCGAGCTCCGCCAGCTTCGCCACGAAGGCTTCAGGCGCATCTTCGGTGAAGCCGATGCGCATCCGGGACAGGTCCGGGTCGCGCTCGAAGCGGAAGGGAGCGGTCAGCGTCGCGGGATCCTTGGGATCCGCCCCGTGGATGGCGTTGAAAACGAGCGCGCAGTCCTCGACGGTGCGGCACATGGGCCCCGGCTTGTCCATCGTCCAGGAGAGCACCATGCCGCCGTGACGGGAGATGCGTCCGAAGGTCGGCCGCAGGCCGCTCAGGCCGTTGCGCCGAGACGGGCTCACGATCGAGCCCTGGGTCTCGGTGCCGATGGAAAAGCCGACCAGCCCCGCCGCCGTGGCGGAGCCCGGTCCAGCCGACGAACCGCTCGACCCCTGCTCGGGATTCCACGGGTTCTTCGTCTCGCCCCGGTACCAGTTGTCGCCCGCCGCGAACTGCCCGGTCGCGAGCTTGGCGATCAGGACGGCCCCCGCCTCGCGCAAACGCACCACAAGCTCCGAGTCCTCGTCGATCACCTGATCCTGGAAATCGGCGGATCCCCAGGTGGTGCGGGTCCCGCGCACGGCGAAGAGGTCCTTCACGCCCCACGGCACCCCGTGCAGCGGCCCTCGCCAGCGCCCGGCGCGCAGATCGGCGTCGGCGCGCTTCGCCTCCTCGCGGGCCCGGTCCTCCAGGATGCTGACCGCGCACAGGAGCGTCGGATCGTGGCGTTTCATCCGGTCCAGGTAGATCTCGGTGATTTCCTCGGACGTGATCTTGCGCTCGCGAATGAGGGCGCCCAGCCGGTGCGCCGGGAGGAAGGCGATCTCCTGGGGATCGGTCGGGGCCGGTCCCGGCCAGGGTCCGATCTCGATCTCGTGCCGCTCGAAGGGGGACCCTCCGGTGTCCTTCCACAGCTTCTCCAGCAGCGATCCCGTGCCTCCGGGATACGCCTGGAACTGGGTTGCCGGCGGCTCGCCGTTACCGAGCGGCGGCAGCTCCGCTTCCTGGGCCTCCTGGAGCAGCCGGGCTGCGGCCTGGGGCGGAAGACGCTCCTCACCCAGGACGATCTCCGGGCGAAGGCTCCCGGCAGCGACTCCTGCCGCGGCCATCCCCAGAAAACGCCTGCGCTCGATCCCGCCCTTTCGATCCTCTGACATCTCGATTCTCCCCCTTGCAGGGCCCAAGGATGGCGCCCGACCCTGGTGTTTCGCGCGCCCCCGCCTCGAACAGGGCAACATACTGTGCCCCGGTGCGGCATGCGACACTCGTTAGCCCCGTGCGGTCGCGGACTCGCATCGTCGCGCCCATTGCCGGTATCGAGCGCGCGCCCGCCACAGTCCCGAACCATCATCCGTGGGCTCGGACGTAGCCGCGAACCGCCGCCCCTTGCTTCTTCGCTCCCTGCGGATGAGAATGATTCTCATAGCCCCCCAACTCCAAGCCCATCCGTGCCTCCACTCCAAGCGCCAATCCATCCAGCCGGTCCGGGGCAGGTCCCGGATCCCGCTCGCAGCTTTTCCGCCGACCGGCTTTCCGCCGGGGAGTGCGGCCTGATTTGCGACATCGAGGGGGACCATGAGGACATCGAGCGCCTCAAGACCATGGGCGTCTGCCTGGGACGGCGCCTGCACGTGATCAAGGCGGGCGATCCGATGATCGTAAGCGTCATGGGGACGCGCCTGGGGATCGCGGGACGGCTCGCGCGCCACGTCTTCCTGCGCCCCGACGACGGCGTCCCGTGCCATGAGCGGCACCGGGGCGCATGAGCCCGGACGACACGTGAGCCCCGTCTCTCTCCCGGTCCTTCCCGCCCGTGCCACGGTCCCGGTCACGGTTGCGCTGGCGGGCAATCCCAACGCGGGCAAGACCACGCTCTTCAACCAGCTCACCGGCATGCGCGGCAAAACCGCCAACTTTGCCGGCACCACCACCTCCGTGCGGCTGGGCAGCTTTCCGCTGAACGGGAAGTCCATCCAGCTCCTCGACCTCCCCGGGCTCTACGGGATGTCCGAGCACAAGACCGAGGAGCGCGTGGCGCGGGATGCCCTCCTGGGGAAGCTCTCGGGACGACCCCGGCCGCAGGCGGCCATCGTCGTCGTCGACGCGACCAACCTCGCCCGCAACCTCTACCTGGCGGGACAGGTGCGCGAGCTGGGCGTACCCATGGTCATTGCCCTCAACATGATCGACCTGGCGGAGGCGGACGGGCTCGAGATCGACACCGATTCTCTGGCGGTCGAACTCGGCGCTCCCGTCGTTGCCGTCAACTCGCGCTCCGGGCAGGGCTTCGATCTGCTCAAACGCGAGCTCGGCTACGTGCTGGATTCGGGGCCGGAAGCCATGCCCGCCCTCCCGGAAGGCATCGCGGCGTGCGGCACGTGCACGACCTGCCCGCACGAGGCGCGCTACGACTGGGCGGAAGAGGTGGGCGCGCGGGCGGTTCGTGCGGCGAAGGGCACCCGCCTGATGTCCGTGCGCCTCACCGAGGCCATCGACCGCTGGCTGACCCATCCGATCCACGGCGTGGCCGGGTTCGTGCTCATCATGGCGGCCGTCTTCATCTCGATCTTCACGGTGGCGCAGTATCCGATGGCCTGGATCGAGGCCGGCTTCGGCTTCGCCGGTGACGTGTTCGGCGCCATTCTGCCCCCGGGAGACCTGAACAGCTTCGTCGTCAACGGATTGATCGGCGGAATCGGCGGAGTGCTCGTCTTCCTGCCGCAGATCTGCTTCCTCTTCTTCCTGATCACGCTTCTGGAGGACAGCGGGTATCTGGCGCGGGCCGCGTTCGTCGCCGACCGGCCCATGAGCCGGGTCGGGCTGCCGGGCCGCGCGTTCGTGCCCATGCTTTCGGCGCACGCGTGCGCGATTCCGGCGATCATGTCCACGCGAGTGATCGAGAACTGGCGCGACCGCCTGGTGTCGATCCTGGTGATCCCGCTGCTCACCTGCACCGCCCGCCTGCCGGTCTACGTGATGATCACGGCGCTGCTCTTCGCGGATCGCCCGGTCGTGGGGGGGCTGGTGTTCACGGGCGCCTACCTGCTGGGCATGACCGCCGCGATCGGGATGGCCTTCGTGTTCAAGAGCACCATCCTCCCGGGCGCGTCCAGCCCCCTGGTCATCGAGCTGCCGCGCTACCGGTTGCCGTCCATGCGCAACGCCCTGTTGACCTCCTACGATCGCGGTCGGGCCTTCGTAACGCGCGCGGGCACCGTCATCCTCGGGATCTCGGTCGTGCTCTGGGTGCTCGCGACCTATCCCAAGCTGGACGAATCCGAGTGGAGCACGGTCGTGCCGGCCGAGACGATCGCTCAGGTGGCGGGTCTGCGCACCGCCGCGACTACAGCGGACAGCGAGGCCGGGGCGGAGGCGCTGGAGGCGGAGGCGGGTGCACTGCTGTCACCCTACGAGCTGGAGTACTCGGTTGCCGGGCGCGTGGGCAAGGCGGTGGAGCCCGTGTTCTCGCCCCTTGGGTTCGACTGGAAGATCAACGTGGGGGTCATCTCCTCGTTTGCCGCCCGCGAGGTTATCGTCGCCACTCTCGCCATCGTCTACGGCATCGGGGAAGACGCTGCCGAGGACGAGGAGACCTTGAGCGCGACTCTGGCCGCCCAGCGCCACGCCGACGGCGGCCCGGTCTTCACCACCGCGACGGCGATGGCCCTGCTGGTCTTCTTCGTGCTCGCGATGCAATGCCTGCCCACCAACGTCGTAACCCGCCGCGAGACCGGCAGCTGGAAGTGGCCGGCCCTGCAGTTCGGCTACATGACGGTGCTGGCGTGGGCGGTTGCGTTCGTGACGTATCGGGTGGTGTCGCTGCTGGCCTAGGAGGTCACCCACACCACCACCCCCCACACCACAAGCCCCACCCCGGCGACCCGGCCGATCGCCGCCCCGCCCGGCGCGACGTTCTCGGTGAACACCACCGCCGCCAGCACGGCCATCCACAGCAGGTTCATCACGCCCAGCACGAGCGCCAGCGCCATGAGTGCCCAGCAGCACCCCAGGCAATAGAGGCCGTGCCCCCATCCCATCCCCAGTGCGCCCCGCGGGCCGTCCCGCCAGCGGGTGAGGAAATACGTCAACGGATTCCGGCAGTGGCGCAGGCAGGCCGCCTTGACTGGTGAGAGCTGGTAGAGGCCGGCGCCCACCAGCAGGAACCCCGCGAGCGGCCCGTCGCGGCCGAGGGGGACGACCGCCGCCGTCCCCAGCTGCACCGCCGCCGCGGCCACGCTGAAGAGCAGCCACACCGACAGGTAGCCCGCCAGGAACAGGGCCCCCGACCGGAGGCGCGGCCACCCGCCGGGCACCTCGCCGCCGGGGTCCGCCCGTGCGGCCCGTCCACCCCCATCACTCAGCGAAGCCAGCACCCGCACCCACGGGATCGACACCGGCAGCATCATCGCGGCCATCATCCCGAACCACATCAACGCGGCGAGGAGGAAGGATGAGCTCACCGGCCTCGACTCATCTGGTGAGTCAACTCTGATTCAGGCAGTGAGGCACGATCTCGAGGGAAGGCGGCGAATCGAAACCCCTGTCAATTCCCCCCTACCTCCACCCCTGGTCCGCCGGGTCCTCCGGATCCGACAGGAGGAACCGGATGACCTCCGCGTGATACGGCTCCGGGTACTCGAACGCCGGCACGTGCCCGATTCCGGGGAAGAGCACCAGTTCCGCGTTCGGCAGCGTCTCGGCCACGTTGCGCGCGGCGGCGGAGAAGTCGCGGCTCAGCCGGTCGTCGGCTCCGCCGATCACCAGCGCCTTCGTCCGGATGTACTGCCATTCGTGGACGACCGGGTCCTCGAACGTGATCTGCCGCTGGGCCGCCCGCACCCGGGCCATGCGGGGCCAGTCACCGCTCAGCGTGAGCCCGTACTGGACCTTCACCCACGGCAGGTACTCGTTCTTCCACCCGTTCGGGTAGTAGCGCCGGTGCCCGGCCAGGGTCGACTCGTAGGTGGTGCCGTTCAGCGTCGACTCGTACACGTCCTGCGGGTCGCTCCACGCGCGTCCGTGGCGGGAGTCGGCAAGCCCGATCTGGTTGGACATGATCACGTGGGTGACCACGTCAGGGTAGGTGGACGTGAAACGCGTCGCCACCATGCCGCCCATCGAGTGCCCGAGCACCGCCACCCGGTCGATGCCCAGCTCGTCCAGCAGCGCCTTCGTATGTCGCGCCGGCATGTGCAGGTTGTAGTGGATGACCGGCTTGGACGACCGCCCGTACCCCAGCCGGTCCACCGCGATCGCCCGGAACCCGGCTTCCGTGAGCGCGGCGATGGTGGGCCCGAAGGCCGCGGCGAAGAAGTTCATGCCGTGGAACAGGACTACGGTCTGCCCGTTGGGTTCGCCCACCGGCGCCACATCCATGTACGCCATGCGATAGTCCTCGCCCATCAGCCGGACGTCCAGGTATTTCACCGGATACGGATAGGGGACGTTGGAATAGTCGATGGCCGTCGCTTCCCACTCCGGGGGCGCGGTGGCCGGGGGCTCCTCCTGGGCGGACGCCGCGACGGCGGAGCCGAGCGCTGCCAGGAGCACTGCTCCGGCGAGTGAACTCCGGCGGGTCTTTGCTGAACAGGTCGGCATCAATTCCTCTCCTTCGGTTTCCCCACCCGCCACTCGAAACGCGAGTGCAGGCCGTGCGTCGCTTCGTTGCGCAGGCGGATGCCGCCGATGTCTCCATGGGTCCGGCCCCGGGCGATGGTCTGGGTGGGGGCGTGGATCTGGTTGAACATGTTCCGGAAGGTGACGGGCAGATCCCGGTCCCACCCGCGGATGTCCTCGACGGACGCCTCCAGCAGCCGCCCCACCCGCACCCGCTTCACCTTGCCCACATCCTCGATCTCGATGGGGACGAAGCGCGTGGGCAGCCATTCGGAGACGAAGCGCGCCAGCACCTCCCAGGGGCCTCCCGCATGGCCGCGCAGGATGGCCTCCAGCGCCGCGCGCTGATCCGGCGACGCCTCGTCGTCGATCAACAGGACCTCGGTCCAGTCGCCCGCGATCATCAGTTGCGGGCACTCGAACGCAACCACCGCGCGCACCCCGTCGAGGCGCGTGTCGCCGTATCGGCCCTCGTCGAAGCGGAGCGCCCAGTAGCCGATGCAGCGCTCGTGGGTGCAGTTCTGGCTGAAGTGGACGTGGCCCGGACAGACCACCTGGCAGTTGCAGCTCTCGAACAGGAGACCGCGGGCCCACCAGGCGGCGACGCTCTCCGCGGGCGGGCCGGACGTGGCATCAGCGCCGTCCGGCCGCCCGCGAGACATGGAGTTCCCCTCGGTCGGCCTCAGCTCGTCGGGTAGAGCTGGGTGCCCTCGAAGGTGCCGAGGCCCGAGGAGTTGCGGTACGTCAGGGTGCCGATGCGGCCCGAGCTGCCCGCCATGCGGGCGCAGCCGATCTCGCCGTCCCTGTTGATCGCCACGAACTTCTCGCTGGGCACGAAATCGAGGTCGACCGCGCGGTACCGGCCCACGATCATCTCGACCGCGTCCTCGCAGGCCTCCTGCGGCGAACGTCCCTCGCGCATGCGCCCGACGATGAAGTACGACGCGCACGACTTGATCACGTCCTCGCCGCGCCCGGTGACCGCCGCCGCGCCCACGTCGTTGTCGACGTAGAGCCCCGCGCCGATGATGGGCGAGTCGCCGATGCGGCCGGGGATCTTCCAGGAGAGGCCGCTGGTGGTGGTGATCCCGGCCACGTCCCCGTTGGCGTCCACCGCGAGCACGTTCGTGGTGCCGTAGTTGAAGTCGTCCTCGCCGGGGAGCCCGCCGGTCTGCCTGTTGGGCCGGTCGCGGATGTGGTCGGGCGGACCCCAGTCGTCCCGCCTCTCGCTGTGCGTCTCGCGCCAGCGCACCCACGCCATGCGCGCGTTTTCGGTCAGGAGATTCTCGGCCTTGAAGCCGAACGACAGCGCGAAGTCGCGCGCCCCCGGTCCTACCAGCATGACGTGGTCGGTGCGCTCCATCACCAGGCGCGCAACCGACGACGGGGTCTTGATGTCCTCGATCGACGCGACGCAACCGGCGCTGTAGGTCTTGCCGTCCATGCAGGAAGCGTCGAGCTGCACCACGCCGTCCTCGTTGGGAAGTCCGCCGTAGCCGACCCCGGCATCATCCGGATCCACTTCGATGACGTTGGCCCCGCGCTCCACCGCGTCCAGCGCGCTCCCGCCCTGCGAGAGGATGTCCCAGGCCTGCGCCATGGCGTTGCGCCCGGTCTCGTTGGTGTGGCTGGTGATGATGAGGGGGGCGCCGGCCTGCTGCCGGCGGAACAGCCCTCGCGGCCAGCGGCCGAGGGCCAGCGCTCCCGCGCCGACGCCGAAGCCCTGCTTGAAGAATCGCCGGCGTGAAGAACCGGAAGCTGCTCTGGCCATGACTTGCTCCTTTCCGTCGATGGGAGATGGGGATGAATGGAGGATCGTAGATGCCGCGCGGAAGGCGGGCAAGGCGCGGGACGGCGCCGCCTAATCCGCGAGCGGTGGCCGCCCCGGCGGGCGCAGGCGCTCAAGCGTGGCGGCCAGGGCCAGCACCGCCTCCTCGCCCGCGGGAGGACCCACCACCTGCAGGCCCACAGGGGTCCTCCGGGGGTCCAGCCCGACGGGCACCGAGGCGACCGGAAGACCGGTAAGCGAGAGCAGGAACGTCGGCGCGAACCAGTCCACGTAGGTTTCGAGCCTGCGACCCGCGATCTCGGTGGGATGGCTCTGATCGACGGGGAAGGGAGGGACGGCCGTGGTGGGCGTGAGCAGGTAGTCGAAGGTGCGCCGCAGCCGGGCGAACCGATGCCAGAGGTCGCTGCGCACCTGGTCGGCGCGGCCGAGCTGCCCGGCCGTGGTGGCGAGGCCCGCGCGGATGTTGCCGGCCAGGTTGGGACCCAGCTCGCCGATGCGGTCCAGGCGGTCCTGGTGGTGCGCGAGCATCCAGCGGCCGCGCAGGTCGAGGAAGGCCCGGCGGGCGTGCGAGAGGTCCAGGTCGATCTCCTCCACCACGGCGCCCGCCCCCCCCAGCTCGAACGCCGCGTCCCGGCACACCCCCTCCACCCCCGCATCCACCCCCATCCCCGCCACGTCGGCGCAGTATGCGACGCGGGCGCCCTGAGCCATTCCCGCCCCGGCGGCGGCCGGGAAGTCCCGCCCCGCGACCGGCTGGCGGAAGGGCGACCCCGCCGACGGCCCCGCGACTGCCGCGAGCCCGAGCGCGATGTCCGCTGCCGTGCGCGCCATCAGTCCGGTGACCATGATGGTGTCCCACACCCAGTCGGTGGGCTCGGTGGGGACCAGGCCGGGGGAGGGGCGGAGCCCGGTCACCCCGCAGAAGGCCGCCGGGATGCGCAGCGACCCCCCCAGGTCGGTCCCCTCCGCCAGCGCGAACATGCCGGTCGCGAGCCCCGCCGCCCCCCCGCCGGTCGACCCTCCCGCCGAGAGCGCCGGATCCCACGGGTTGCGGGTCGCGCCGAACACGTCGTTGAAGGTGTTCGCCCCCGCGGCGAACTCCGGCGTGTTGGTCTTGCCCACCACCACCGCCCCGGCGGCCCGCAGGCGGCGCACCACCAGCGCGTCCTCCTCGGGCACATGGTCGGCGTACAGCGGGGAGCCGCAGGTGGTGCGCAGCCCCGCCACCGCCGTCATGTCCTTGATCCCGACCGGCACTCCCGCGAGCGGCCCGGGATCCTCGCCCCGCTCCAGCCGCCGGTCGATCGCGCGCGCGTCGTCGAGAGCGCGCGGGGAGAGGGTCACCACCGCGTTCACCACCGGGTTGTGCCGACCGATGCGGTCGAGCGCCGCCGACACCACCTCTTCCGCAGACACCCCCCGCGCCGCCACCCGGGCAGCGATCTCGGTGGCCGGACGAAAAGCCAGGTCTGCGCACGCCGCAGGCGTCCCATGGTCCTCGCCTGCATCCATGCGCCTCCCATGCATACTGTTACGCTCCATGCCGAATCCCTATTGTTGCGACTGCCCCCCCGGCCGGAACCCGAGACCCGGAGCATCGATGAACGCGCGCCCGACCCTTCTCGCTACCGCAGCTTGCACCATCATCCTCTCCTCCTGCGTGCCCTCCGCCGGAATCGCCGACGCCGCCCAGTCGCCGCAGGCCGACGACGAGCCCGGCTGGCGATGGAGCGACGAGCGCGTCTTCGCGACCGTCAACGCAGTGAGAGCCGGACGCGACCTCACACCTGCCAGCTGGCCGGGCGGCGCCCGCGCCGCGGTGCTGCTCTCCTTCGACGTGGACAACGAAACCATTCCCATCCGCAACGGGCAACCCACCATCGGCGGCCTGTCGCAGGGCCAGTACGGTGCCCGCCGGGCGCTCCCGCGGATAATCGAGATCCTCGACGAGCACGACATCCCCGCATCCTTCTTCATCCCGGCGATGAGCCTCCGGTTCAACCCGGAAATGCTGGACGCGATCCTGGCCCCGGGTCACCACGAGATCGGCATTCACGGCTGGATCCACGAGACCAACTCGCTGCTCGAGGCCGACGAGGAACGGGCCCTGCTCGAGCGCGCGGTCGCGTACCTGACCGAGGTCACCGGCGAGCGTCCGGTCGGCTACCGGGCCCCGTCGTGGAACTTCAGCCCGAACACCCTCGACATCATCCTCGACATGGATTTCCTCTACGACAGCTCGCTGATGGCCGACGACCGGCCCTACGAGATCGTCGCCAACGGCGAGCCCACCGGCCTGATCGAGCTGCCCGTGGAGTGGATCCTGGACGACGCCCCTCTCCTGAACCCGCGCGGCAACAGCTACAGCGCCCCCCGCGACGTCCTCCAGGTCTACATCGACGAGTTCGACCGCGCGTGGGAGGAGGGCACCATGCTCGTGCTGACCATGCACCCGCACTACATCGGCCACCGCTCCCGCATCCTCATCCTCGAAGGCCTGATCGAGCACATCAACGCCCGCGGCGACGTGTGGTACGCGACGCACCGGGCGGTGGCGGAGTATGTGCAGGACGGGTGAGCGCAACGCCACCGGCCGAGAACGCGTGAAGGGGTCCGGATCCGATGAAGGTCAGCGCGCGTCTGAAGCGCGGCCGCGGGTTCCCGGCCCTCTCCGGGTTCCGGCGTGACGGCGGTCGGGATTTCGGAGCTGTAGCAGCCGTGGACAAACGCTTTCCGGTTGGCGTGGCCCAGGGGACAGGGCGCGGGCGGGGTCGACCTCCCGTGATCATCCATCGTCCGCGCGGCGCTCCCGCAGCTCTCGGCTACGGGCTCCTCCTGCTGGTCCTGGGCAACGCCGGCTGCCGCCCGGGCACTACCGGGCCCACCCTCGCGGACCGGAACCGGGCACCGGTGACGGCGGCGTCCATTCCCGCCCTCACCCTGGTCGAGGGGCAGGTGGTGCTGGTGGAGGCGTCCCCCTACTTCACCGATCCTGACGGCGACAGCCTGAGCTACGACGCGAGGACGGACGCGGCGGCTGCGCGGGTCGAGGTGGCCGGCACCCTGGTGACGGTCACGGCGGTGTCTTCGGGGAGGGCGATCCTGACTCTGACGGCCCGGGATCCGGGCGGGCTCGCGGCCAGCCAGAGCACCGGTGTCACGGTGCGACCGAACCGGGCGCCCGTGGCGACGGGCTCGATTCCGGCGCTGAGCCTCGCCTCCGGCCAGACGGCCCTGCTGGAGGTGACTTCGTACTTCGACGATCCGGACGGGGGGGCGCTGAGCTACCAGGCTGCCTCTTCGAACCGGCGCGTGGCTCTGGCTTCGGTGTCCGGCCTGTCGATGTCGATCTCGGGCGTGGCGGCGGGCACGACGACGCTGACGTTGACGGCCCGCGACCCCGGCGGTCTGACGGCGGCGCATGAAGTCGCGGTGACGGTCGTGCCGGGTCCGATGCTCGGCTTCCGGGAGGACTTCGATGCCGGCCTGGAGGCGTGGGGCGTTGAACAGGCCGACACGATGCTGTCCGACGGTGTCCTGGCGCTGACCAATCTCGAACGCGGCATCGCGGGCCGCGCGAATCGCGTCCTTGAGGCCCCGATCAACTTCTGGGAGGTGCGCGCGCGGCTGGGACGCACGCAGACGGACAGCGTGGTCGCGTCGGTGATCCTTGCCACCGGGCACGAACGCTATGCGTGGTACGCGCTCGATGTCGGGTCCGGCGTCTCGGTCGGCGGAAACGACACCAACTACCGGTTCTACGTGCTGGACCGGTCACGGTGGCCCCCGGAGAACCGCTGGGTGGTCGTCGAGGGCACCTACGGCGTCTCGGATGCCGTTCACGACGATGCCGGCGAGTTCACGGAGATCGCCGCATCACTGGACGGGAGCGAGCTGCGCGTGTGGGCCGGCGAGACGGAGCTCTTCGCGGTCACCCTGGGCGACGACCATCCGACTCGCCTGACCGCGATGGGCCTGTGGGTCTTCCCCCTGGACGGGGCCGAGGCGAGAACCGCCCTTTTCGACTGGGTGGAGGTGAGCGGGACGCACACGGCCGGGGCCGCGACCGAAGGAGCCCCGGCGGTCGCGCCGCTGGCCGCCGCCGAAGGGGCCGCGACACCCGGCGCGGCAATGGCCGCGGCCGCGCGGATGTTGCGGCTGTCCGGAGCCGGGCCGGGCGCGCGCTGACGCCAAACGACCGCCATTTCGTTTTTTCGGGGCGCGGCCTCATGTTTCAGACGGACCGATCCCCGCGGCCGCGGGCCGGAGCCTCCAACCACTTTGCGCCACAGGTATACAGGTATGTCTGTAATGACAGGTTCGGGTATGCTCGCTGATTCCGGTGTCCACCAGTTGGGCGTTCTCCGGGGACGCCTTGTTCGTCCGCTGGCGCTGCTGGCCGTGACCTGGGCCGCCGCCTGCGGCGGAGACGGAGGCACCACCGAGCCCGAGCCGGCGCCGCAGCCCAACCGGCCGCCGGCGGCGTCAGGCTCGATTCCGGCCCAGACCATGACGGCGGGCGAGTCGGCTACGGTGAGCGTGGGCGGACTCTTCAGCGACCCCGACGGCGATGCCCTGACCTTCACCGCGATCTCGTCGAATGCCGGCGTGGCGAGCGTCGCCCTGTCCGGCACCGACCTGACCATCACGGCCGTGGCCGCCGGCAGCGCCACGGTCACCGTGACCGCCCGCGACCCCGCGGGGCTCTCCACCGCGGCCAGCACCAACGTGACCGTGATGGAGCCCAACCGGGCGCCGGTGCCGGCCGTGCCGGTCGCGCCCGCGCAGACCGCCATCGTGGGCGACACCCTGAACGTCGACATGTCGCCGTTCTTCAGCGACCCGGACGGGGACGCCCTGACCTACTCGGCGACCAGCGCCAACGCCTCCGTGGCCACGGTGACGGTGGCGGGCAGCGTGGTGTCCGCCGCCGCGGTGGGCGCGGGTTCGACGACGCTCACGGTCACGGCGACCGACCCGGACGGCCTGTCCGGCTCCCTCAGCGTACCCGTGACCGTGGAGCCCAACCGGCCGCCGGAGACCACCCAGGACTCGCTTCCCTCGCTGAGCATCCAGGAGCGCAACTCCGAGACGGTGAACGTCGCCCAGTACTTCACCGACCCGAACGGACAGGCACTGACCTATACGGCCGAATCGGACGACCCGACGGTGGCGACCGTCTCGGTGTCGGGCTCGACGATGACGGTGACGGCAGGGGCCATCGGGACCGCGACCGTGACGGTCACGGCGACGGATCCGTACGATCTGACGGCTTCGCTGAGCGGTACCGTGACGGTGATCGAGCGGGTGAACCAGGCCCCGGAGGCGCAAAGTGAGATTAGCGATATCTCACGGTCGGCAGGGTGGTCCGGAACCCTCGAACTGGAGGACGACACCCCGCTCTTTGTCGACCCGGATGGCGACGAGTTGACCTACTCGGCGGAGTCGTCGGATCCGGATGTGGCGAGCGTGTCGGTGTCAGGCAGTGTCCTCAATGTGGCGACCATCGAAGTGGGGACGGCGACGGGGACCGTGACCGCGACCGATCCGGGCGGCCTGTCGGCGTCGGTGTCCTTCCAGATCACCGTCCTCCCCGCCGCAGGGTTGATCTTCCGCGACGACTTCGACGACGAAAGCAGCCTGGAAGACTGGACGTTAAGCGACCGAGCGGTGGCTGAGGTGGCGGACGGCATGTTGCGAGTGACGAACGACACCACCGGGTTCTGGGCAATCGCCGGCCGCGGTATGGATCCGCCTGTCACATCCTGGGAAGTTCGGGCGCGGCTGGGCGTCTCGGCCGACTCGATGGCCACCGCACTGGCGTTCGTCCCTACCAATCCCGGCGAGCTGGACTTTCTCGTGTATCGACTTCGGATTGGGCGCCTGACCGTCCCTATCGATGGAGAGCAACAACCCGTCAACTACTTGTTCCAGGCGTACTTCACGCCCCCGGATCGCGAGGCCGGCTGGTACTATTTCGGCGATCTCAGTGGTATGTCTGACGCCGTCAACGATGGCGCGGGGGGATTCACCGAGATCACCGTCAGCGTCCACGACGGCATTTTCGAGGTCCTGGCAGGCGGTGAAACACTCTTCTCTGTTTCTGTGGCGGGAACGAGATTCTCATCCTCGCTGCCCGAAATCAGCGAGGTGCATTTCTGGAGCCTTGACGACGCAGCTGCCAATCCAAGCCTTCTCGACTGGATCGAACTCAATGGCGTCCCGACCGAGAGTTCTGCCACCACCGCCGGCTCAGACAGATACCGCACGGTGGTCCCGCTGGACGCCCTGAACGACACCCGCGCGGTCCGGGAGGTATCACCCAGGGTCGTGGGCGAAGGACCACCGCGGCGCTCCCTGATCCCGGGTCGCCGTTAGGGGTGTGCGGAGGGGTGAACCGCGGAGGTGCTCTCAGCCCAGCAGGGCCGGGAGCACCTCCCCCGCCGCCCCCCGCAGCGCCACCGTGGCGGATCCGGTGAGCGGGGTGTCCTCCAGGTTGACCTCGATGAGACTGCCACCGGCCTCCAGCGTGGCCAGCGGGACCGCCGCCGCCGGGTAGACCACCGCGCTGGTTCCCACCACCAGGCAAAGGTCGGCGCGCTCGGCCAGCGAGTAGGCGCGGGCCA
This sequence comes from Gemmatimonadota bacterium, assembly GCA_022822425.1. Classification (GTDB taxonomy): domain Bacteria; phylum Gemmatimonadota; class Gemmatimonadetes; order Longimicrobiales; family Gaopeijiaceae; genus BD2-11. Next base: position 17,411 of record JAJEBS010000185.1, read on the forward strand.
GCACGTCGCCGTCCAGCGACTCGCCGAAGAGCACCACGTCCGGGCGGCGCAGGCCGTCGCACGAGTCGCACCGCGGCAGCGCGTCGCCCAGGGGCTCGGCGGGGAAGCGCGCCTCGCAGCGGTTGCAGCGGTCCCGCCCGACCGCCCCGTGCAGCTCGACCGGAAGTGCCGCTTCCGGCGGCCCCTCGCCCGCCTCCTCCACCGCCGCGCGGGTGTGCAGCCCATCCACGTTCTGGGTCACCAGGCCGGCCGCGCCGCGCCTGAGGAAGAAGCGCGCCAGTGCGCGGTGCCCGGGGTTGGGAGCGCATCCCGCCAGGACCGACCGCCGCCAGTCGTACCACTCCCAGGCGGTGCGCGGATCGCGCGCGAACGCCTGCGGGGTGGCGAGTTCCTCCGGCCGGTAGTTGCGCCACAGCCCGCCCGCGTCCCGGAAGGTGGGCACGCCCGACTCGGCCGAGATGCCGGCGCCGGTGAGGGCCACCACCCGTCCGGCCTCCCGCACGAGCCGGCGCGCCCGCTCGATGTCCGCCGACGCGCTCACAGTCCGCCCTGGATCGCCCCGCCCGCGGCCGCCGCCCCGTACGCCAGGATCGCGAATCGGGCCCAGCGGCCGGCGAATCCCAGCGCCAGGAACGCGGCGAAGTTGGTGCGCACGATACCTGCGGTCAGCGAGATCACATAGAAGGGCGGCAGCCCCACGAACGCGCTGACCAGAATCAGCGTCCATCCCGCCTGCTCGAGTCGCTTCGCCTTTTCGGAGGCTCGCTCAAGGTGGCGCGTCGCCCGGGCCGGCAGCTTCTGGGGCAGCCAGCGGGCCAGCGCGTAGAGCGCGGCCTTGGCGATCATCTGACCCAGCGAACACACCGTAACCACCAGCCACACCTGGGATCCGGGCACCGCGACCGCGGCCGCCGCCACCACGACCTCCGCGTTCACGAACGGCACCAGGCCGCTGGCCACGGAGGCCGCGAACGCCGATGAAAGGAGCGCGATTTCCAAGGAGAGAACCTCTGCGAGTGATGATTGCCCACCTCAACTTGACCGCCATGAGCCGGACCTACGATCTTCTAAAGCTGTGGGTTCAAATGTAATGGCATCTTTGGAGCGCGGAATGAAACGGACCGGAGCACTCGTTGCAGCCATGGTGCTGCTCTCCCTGGGGGCGGCCCTGCCCGCCCTTGCGCAGACCGAGGAGCGGGTGACCACCCTCGACGGCGTCTACACCGAAGAACAGGCGGCACGCGGCGCCCAGGTGACCGAGGATGTCTGCCGCGAGTGCCACGACGACGAGGAGTTCGTCGGAGCCTTCATCCGATCCTGGGCCGGCGCCAGCGTGGCGGCGCTCTTCGACGACATCTACTCGCTCATGCCCGAAGACCAGCCGGGCTCCCTCCCTGTCCAGCAGTACGCCGACATCATCGCCTACATCCTGCAGTTGAACGGTCTTCCCCCCGGCGAAGTCGAGCTCGGCGCCGCCCGCGAGTCCCTGGAGCGGGTGCTGATCCAGAGCAATCGCCAGCGCTAGCGTCCCTGGGGGTAGTGCCCTGCCTGGCGGCGGGCGCTATCTTGGGCTCGGAATAGCGACGGAATAGCGATTTTTTTGCGACAGTTTTACGACAGGCCAGGATGCTCCCGGGTGAATGGCCAAGCCATCGCTCCGAGGAGAAGGGTTACGCCGGTCTGAGAAGGAGGATGCTGGCAATGGGTAGATGGCTCTCGGGATCACCGCGCGTTTTGCTGTCACTAGCGCTCGTCGGCGCCCTTCCCGCAGTTCCGGTTTCAGCACAATCCACGGGATCCATCGAAGGCTCCGTAACCGACATCGCCGACGGCCGGCCGATCGCGGGCGCGCAGGTCTTCATCGAGGCGCTCGGCATCGGGGCGGTCACCGACGCCGACGGCGGCTATTCCATCCAGGATGTGCCGGCCGGAGCCCACCAGCTCTCCACCAACATCCTCGGCTACCTGGCGGTGACCGAAGACGTCGCGGTAGCTCCCGGGGAAGCCACCACGGTCGACCTGCAGTTGAGCTTCACGGCACTCGAGCTCGACGAGGTGGTCGTGACCGGCACCAGCGCGGAGGCGGCGGCCACGGAGCTGCCCTACTCGGTGGCGGTGGCGGCCCGCCGCAAGCTGGAGGAACAGGGCTTCCCGCTCGTGACCGAGTTCTTCAAGGCCCTCGGCGTGAGCCACGGGGTGGTCGGCGAGCGGCAGAGCTGGTACAACGCCAACGAAATCGCCGCCGTTCCGGAGACCGTGGCCAACGTGAACCTGCGCGGCCTCGGGGCGTCGCGGACCCTCGTGCTGCTCAACGGGCGGCGCCAGGTCTACCTCCCGGCACGCCTGATCGGCGGACGCTACGTCGACATCAACGCGTTCCCGTCCATCGCGATCGACCGCATCGAGGTGCTGAAGGAGGGCGCGTCCGCCATCTACGGGTCGGACGCCGTGGCCGGGGTCGCCAACTTCCTCACCCGCGGCGATTTCGAGGGGACGGAGGTGACCGCTTCGCACGAGTACTTCGCCGGCGCCGGCGACAGCAACGTGGCCGGCATCGTGGGACGGCGGCTGGGCGACCGCGTGACCGCGGTCCTGTCCGCCGAATACCTGACCCGCCAGCGGCTCACTCCGGAAGAGCGGGACTGGGCGCTGCACCCGTTTGAGCCCGGGGCCGGCGCCTGGTCGTGGACCGGAAACCCGGGGGCGTTTCTCACGCCGTCTCTCACGGGGATGGAAAGCTCCGCGGATCTCATCGGCAAGCTCTCGACCGCGCACTTCTCGGACGACGACATCTTCATCGATCCGCGCTGCCTGGAATTCGGCGGCTTCCTCGAGACCTACACCTGCCGGTTCCGCTACCAGCCCTGGGACAACCTCCTCGAAGAGTCCAGCCACTTCCGGGCCTTCGCCGAAATCAACGGCGAGGTCGGAGACAACACGAGTTTCCACATCGAGGGCCTGTTCGCCGAGGCGGACACCCCGGAGTGGGTCACCACCCCGTCGTTCCCCCCCATCAGCCCCTACGACGGGCTTCAGATCGTGCCGCCGGCGAACCCCGGACGGCAGGCCTTCTGCCAGCAGTACGCATCCAACGTGGGGTTCATGGGCAGCGGCGACTGCCTCGAGAGTGACTGGTACTTCTTCGGGCGGCTGGTCGGGCACTCCGGCCCGGGACGGACGCTGCACCGCAATTCGCGCACCCATCGGGCGTCGGCTTCCCTGGACACCGGCATCGACGCCCTGGAGGGGCACGACAACCGGCTGAACCTGGCCGTCAGCTACTCCCGCTCCTCGGGCAACGTGAACCAGCCCGCGGAATACGCCTACCGCAAGTTCCTGGCCTTCCGCGGTTTCGGCGGTCCCGACTGCGGGGTCGACGTGGTCGCCGATCCCAACTCGGCCTCGGGCATGGCGCTGGGCCCGACGGGGAGCCAGGTGGCGGGACAGGGCAACTGCCAGTTCTACAACCCGTTCAGCAACGCCCTCCAGCACTCCCAGCAGCCGGGCGCGCGCTTTGTCGGCGAGGCCAACCCCGACTTCTCGCCCAACCTGGCGAACGACCCCGAACTGATCGCGTGGATCAACGAAGAGGTCGACGTGTTCAGCGCGGCGAACATGCTGGTCGCCGATGCGACGCTGACCGGGAGCAGCGGCGCGGCCGAGAACTACGCCCTCGGCTACCAGTTCCGCTGGTTCGACGTCGATGCGAGCGTCAACGATGCCGGCAACCTGAACATCAACCCCTGTTCCGTGCTCGGCAGCAGCGCCTGCCTGGAAAGGGCGGGCCCGTTCACCTTCACCACCGGAACCTATCCCTACGCCGACGCCCAGACCGTGCACCGGTTCTTCGGCGAGCTCCCCATGCACCTCGCGGACGACCGCCTCCACGTGCAGCTGGCCGCCAACTACGAGTTCTACAGCGTCGCCAGCACCTTCAACCCCAAGATGGCCATCCGCTACGACGTCACCGACCGGTTCGCGCTGCGCGGCTCGCTGCAGACGACCTTCCGCGCCCCTTCCGTCGACGACCTGAATGGGGACCGGGTCACGGCGCTCGCCTACGTGAACGAGGCGGGGGTATACAAGGCGGTCGACACCTATGGCAGCAAGGATCTCAAGCCCGAGACGGCGTTCACCTACAACGCCGGCTTCGTCCTGTCGGTCGCCGACGAATCGGGCTTCGTGCCGGTTCAGCTGTCCGCCGATTACTGGAGCTACGACTTCCAGGATGTGATCGCCGTGGTGCCCTACAACGCCGTCACCGCGCTGTACCACGAGGGCGGTGCCTCAAGGAACGCGATCAAGGACTTCGTGACCTGCTCCGACGGGCGCGGCACCGGCACCTGCGACGTCACCGGCATCGAGCGCATCGACGTCGATCTCATCAACTGGCCGGGGGTCAAG
>JAJEBS010000055.1 GCA_022822425.1 Gemmatimonadota bacterium
GACAGCCCTGAGCGGGTCGGGCTGCGCCGGGAACTCGGACCGCCTGTCCCCCGGGTCGAGAGCCGCGCCGCGTCGGGCTGCCGCCCCCTGGAGATCTGCGACGCGGCGCTGCTGGCGCACCACTTCGGGGTCAGCCAGGTCACCGCCATCCGCCGACTTCGGAACCTCCGGGTGATCCGGCGGCGCGAGATGGACCGCCTGCTTCGGCAGGAGCGACGTGGCGCCAGCGGGGCAGTGGCCCGGCTGCGTCGTCTCGTCGCGCCGGACTCGGAGCGGCCGGGGCGGGGCTTCCGGCGACGTTTCCTGTCGCTCGGGATCGAAGCGCTTCGGCGGGAGCAGATCAGTCACGCCAGGTTGACCGAGCTTGCCGGCCTCGTCGGTATGGACGCGAGGGCGCTGGGGACGGTCCTCAGCGCCGCCGGCCTGGAGCGGCCCCCGGTGGACGTGCTGGGCGCCCATCTCTGACGCCCGATGGGCCTCGCGGGCCGCTGCTACACTCCGCCTGCTACAACCCAGCCGTCGAGGGACCATGCCCGGAACCTTGGAGCTCTCACTTGCGCGGGCCCGAGGCCTCAGAACCGTACGATGTACCGACTAGACGAACTCACGATCGACGATGTCCGGTGTTTCGCCGGCTCACAGAAGGGCCGTGTACGTCCCATCACGCTGCTCGTCGGAGAGAACAGCACGGGAAAGACCACGTTCTTGGCCTGCTTCGACATCTTCCACCGGGTGGTCCACCAGTTGCGCCGCGGGAGGGACGAAAGGCTCGCTCCCGACTTCAACCACGAACCGTTCTCTCTGGGCTCGTTCCGGGACATCGTCAGATCCCGTCGTGGTCGGCATGGACGCATCACCGCATTCCGCCTTGATGCTCACCTCATGAACGGAGGCAAGGGTTTTCCTGACTACAGCGTCCGGGCCGAGTTCGTCGAGGACGGCTCGCAGCCGGTCCTGGCCGCCTGGCGCTACGACTTTCGCGAGCAGGGGTTCCTGGCGTTCCGATGGGACGAGCCGGACTCGCCGCCGATCGTGGCAATCCAGGATCACGAGACGCGGCTGAATGAGCCATGGGGACTGAGCGACGCCCTGTTCCTGCTGTCGCTCCCGCAGCGAGAGCGCCGCAGTTTCCGGAGCCTGTTTCCAAGCGCCGCGTTCCAACCGATCCACGACTTCCTTGGCTCCTTGGTGAAGAACTCACTCGACGGGAGGATCCGTCCGGAGCAGTCTCTGTTGCCGCTCCTGCCACCGTCCGTTCCTCTGGCCCCTCTGAGAGCGAAGCCTGCGCGCACTTACGACCCGGTGCGGGAAGTGGCGACGCCGGAAGGGATGCACGTGCCCATGCTCATGATGCGCTTGGCGCGTGCGGACAGTGAGCGGTGGCGGCGACTGCAGAAGCACCTGGTCGCCTTTGGCAAGGACTCTGGACTCTTCACTGACATCACCGTCAAGAGCCATGGGCAGCAGTTGAGCGATCCGTTCCAGTTGCGCGTGAAGGCGAACTCGGGAACCCATGCCAATATCGTGGATGTCGGCTACGGCGTGAGCCAGAGCCTGCCCATCCTGGTGGATGTCTTGACCGCCCAGGAGGAGCAGGCGCAACGGCGCGCCGGTGGTCCAATTCAGTTCCTTCTGCAGCAGCCGGAAGTGCACCTGCATCCTCGGGGGCAGGCTGAACTTGCGAGCTTCTTGGTTGCCGCCGCCCGCCGCTACGGTCATCGGTTTCTCGTGGAGACCCACAGCGACTATATCGTGGACCGGGTTCGCACCTCGGTGCGGGAAGGCCGCATAGCAGCCGACGATGTATCCATCCTGTACTTCGAGCCGAGAAAGAAACTGAAGGCCGTCCGGTTGTACAGCCTGCGGCTCGACGAGTTCGGCAATGTCCAGAACGCGCCGCCGGGATACCGGGCTTTCTTCTTTCGCGAGATGGACCGGACGCTCGGATTCACGGAGTGACTTTCCGCCGATGTGCATGATCGTGGATGCCGATCGCATCGGTTCGTTCCTCGAGGATCGGGAAGACTCCGACGCCGCGCCCATCCACCGATGGTTGAGTCGTGGTCGGGGGAAGCTTGTGTACTCGACCGGAGGGAAGTTCGCCACCGAGGTTCTCCGGCGACAGCGGCAGCGCCTCCTCGAGTACGACCGGGCCGGCCGGGCGCGGCGCATTCCGGCGCATTCCTTCGTCGCGGATGAGCGGAGGCTGCGCCGGCAGGGAGGGCTCCGGTCGAACGACGCCCACGTGATCGCCCTTGCCCGCGCCAGCGGCGCGCGGCTTCTCTACACCGGGGACAGACGCCTGATGCAGGACTTCAGGGATCCGCGCTTCGTCCAGAAGCCACGGGGCCGAATCTACTCCGGACAGAAGAACGCCGGACTCCTGGAGACCACGATCTGCCGCTGAGGGAGAGGACAGGGAGGCTCGTCAGAAGGTTCGGAGCCAGGTGAGCTTCACGACGCCGGTGCGACGCGTCCAGCGCTCGATGCGGGGGTCGAGGTCGCCGTCGGTCAGATACCCGGTGTCGAGCACGACGAACAGATCGCTGCCCGGCGTGTGGATCCAGTCCACCCGGATGTTCGCCTGGAGCTCCTTCGAGTCGTCGTCCCACTGGATGAGAGCGCTCGCGAACAGCTTCCGGCTGACGGCGCCATCGAGGTTCAGACCGAACAGCGTGGCCGTGAAGTCCCCGTCCGCGGCTGGCAGCGAGATGTTCCGGCGGCTCATCTGCGCGCCCACGGTGAGGTGCGGCCCGGTGATGAGGGTGAACCCGGCGCCCACGCCGGTCTGCTCGCCGCCCCAGAACTCCCCTCCGGAGACGGAGACCCGGCCGGAGAACTTCCGGCTGTCGTTGGAGAGCGCGCCCGCTTCCCACGACCGGAACTCGTAGTCCCCGGGGGAGAGTGCGCGGCCGCTGATCGAGGCCGGCTCGTGCAGCCGTTCGAAACGGTCTCTCCCCACGATGTACATCCAGTCGCCGGATTCGAGCCGGAACGAGGTGTTCGCGCTGAGTTCGCGGCTCTGGAGTTCGCCTCCGGTCCCCCGGGTCGTCCCTCCGCTGCCCCGCACCGACAGCCGGCGCGCCCACCGGCTGGACTCGAAGCGCGGCTGGAAGACGGCCGACCCGTACCAGCGGTCCATGTCCCGTCGCCGGGCGAAGCCGAGCGCGGGCTCGAAGTCCTTCCCCACGACGGTCCGGTTCAGCAACACCCCGTAGCGGTCGTTCTCGAGGTTCAGCCGTGCCGCGCCCGCTCCGGCGTTCCACCCGGAGCCGCCGCCCTCCGCGCCGTCGGCTTCGGATTCCCAAAGGCGCGCGCCCCACATCCGGAAGGAAGAGCTGCTCCAGAAGCGGGTCACGACATCGGCCCCGGCGGCGCGACTGGAACGCCCGTCGGCTCGGTCCAGACTCGTCCCGATGACGCCCGCGGTGGCCCGCTCGCTGAGGTTCATCTGGACGCGGCCCACGGAGTTCCACGCCGACGGCAGACCCTCTTCGCCCTTCTCGGTCCGGAGGGCGAGCGCCCCAACCGAGATCCGCCCCACCTGACCGGTGAGTCGTCCTCCGCCCTGGATGTCGGTCTCGAGTCCGACCCGCCGACTGAAGAAGACCGCGGTGTTCCCGGGATCGCCGAACTGGAACAGCCCGGCGCGTTCAAGGAAGAACTCGCGCTTCTCCGGATAGAACAGGTTGAAGCGCGTCAGATTGATCTGGACGTTGTCGCTCTCCACCTGGGCGAAGTCCGTGTTCCAGGTCAGGTCGAGGGTCAGGTTCGGGGTGATCCCGTACTTCAGGTCCGCGCCG
>JAJEBS010000312.1 GCA_022822425.1 Gemmatimonadota bacterium
CTCGGTGAGCTTCGGGGCCTGGCGCGAAGCGATGCCCAGCGGCGCGCGGCGCAATGGCTGGATCGGCTGGGTCTCGATGACTGGGCGGCGAAGAAGGTGCAGGACCTGTCGAAGGGGATGCAGCAGAAGGTCCAGTTCATCGGGACGATCCTCCACGACCCGGACCTCCTCATCCTCGACGAGCCCTTCAGCGGGCTCGACCCGATCAACCAGGACGTGCTCGAGTCGATCGTCCGCGAGGAGAGGGCGCGCGGCAAGACGATTCTCTTCTCCACTCACCTCATGGAGCAGGCGGAGCGGCTGTGCGAGCGCGTCTGCATGATCTCCAGGTCGCGCAAGGTGCTCGACGGCGACCTCAAGGAGCTCAAGCGGCGGGAGAGGACCGGCGCGCTGGCCGTCGAATTCGACGGCGACGCCGGCTGGCTCCACCGGGCCGGCGTTGTCGATTGCGAGCAGGTGAACGGCGCCTGGCACATCCCGCCGAACCGGATCCCCCACCAGGAACTGCTCGGCGCCGCCCTGCGCGAAGGGGTGAACCTGCGCCGCTTCGAGGTGCTGGAGCCCCGCCTGCACGAAATCTTCGTGCGCCACGCAGGGGAAGAATCGGCCGAACCGGCGATGCGGCCGACGGGAGGTGTACGGTGAGGCAGGTCTGGGTAGTGCTGCGGCGGGAGTACCTGGAGCGGGTCAGGACGAAGGGATTCATCATCGGCACCATCGCCCTGCCGCTCCTGATCATGGGGCTGATGGGGCTCAACATCTTCATTGCGATACAGGCCGCGGACTCCGACCGGGAGCTGGCCCTCGTGGACTTCACGGGCAGCATTGGCGAGGAGGTGGCCGAGCGGCTCGACGGACTGGGCTACGACGTCGAGGTGGTGGGCGAGGAGGTCGGCCTGGAGGAGCTGGATCGTCAGGTCGTCGACGACGAGCTGGAAGCCTACCTGGTGCTCGACGACCTCACGCTGTCGGAGGGAGTGTTCGCCTACCACGGCAAGGACTCGCCCGGCGGCACGCGCGTGGCCCTCTTCGAGTCGGCGGTGAACGATGTCGCGCTGGAGCACTACCTGGCCACGACAAGCACCGGGGAAGGCCTGCGTTCGCTCATCGAAGGCGGACGGCTGGAGTTCGAGTCGGTGGTTGAAGGGGAGGACCCGGCGGAGGCCGAGGCGGCCCGGGTTTCGGGGATGGCCTTCGGCATCGGCGGAGCCTTCTTTCTGTACATGGCGATGCTCCTCTACGGGGCCTTCGTGCTCCGGTCGGTCCTCGACGAGAAACGGAACCGGGTGGTGGAGGTGGTGATCTCGTCGGTGACTCCGTGGCGGCTCCTGCTGGGCAAGGTGCTCGGCGTGGGGTCGATGGGGCTGACCCAGATGGGAATCTGGGCGGCGTGCGCGGCTATTCTGCTTCTCGTCGCGGCACCGATGGTCGCGGCCCGGATCCCGAGCGCGGACCTCGAGCTCTTCGCGCAGGTGTTGCCGGGGCCGGATGTCCTGCTGCTGCTCGTTGTCTTCTTCCTTCTGGGCTACTTCCTCTATGCGTCCCTTTTCGCCGCGGTCGGAGCGATGTGCGCCACCGAGGAGGAGGCCGGCCAGGCCCAGTTGCCGGTGATCATGCTTCTCGTCATCCCGCTGATCCTGCAGTCGTCCACCCTGGGGGGAAGCTCGATGCCGTGGATGGACTGGGTGGCGCTCTTTCCGTTCTTCAGCCCCATCATGATGTTCCCGCGGGCGCTGGAGGGAGCGGTGCCCTGGTGGATGACGGGGCTGTCGCTCGTCTTCATGGCCGCCGCCGTGGTGGGCACGTCGTGGGTGGCGGGCAGGATCTACCGCGTCGGGATCCTCATGCAGGGGAAGCGGCCCACGCTGCGCGAGCTGATGAGGTGGGTGAGGGAGGCCTAGCCGGCCGCCCACGGACGGCCGGTCGGGTTCACCCGTGCCGCTCGATCCATGCGCCCAGGCGCTCCGCCTCCCCGGCGGCGGCCGGATCGAGCTCCGCCTGGTAGAGCCGGCTGCGAACGACGAACAGGTCCATCTCGTCGGGCGGGGCGTCCCGGTTGACGATGCCCTGCACCTTGCGCAGGAAGAAGCTGCCCCAGTCGGGCCGGCGCCCGTCGATGTCGGTGAAGCCGTACTCCTTCGCCAGTGTCCAACTCGAGAAGAGCCCGCCGCTCTTCTCGCCGACGCCGGGATCGGCGGCCAGCGCGGCAATCGCGCGGCCGACGAAGCACGGCGTCTCGGACTCGGCGAAGTACTCGTCCTTCTCGATGGCCTCGCGCCAGTTGGCCTCCGTGACCCCGAAGTGGTCGAGCACCGCCTCGGAGCGCAGGAACCCGGGGGTGACCGCCAGTGCCGTCACGTTGTGGGCGTGGAGGTCGCCGGCCATCGCGTAGGCGAGCCGCGCGACCGCGTTCTTGGCCAGGTCGTAGAAGAGGTTGCCGCGGTAGCCGAAGGTGTCGCCATCGGTGACTTCGACGATAAGCCCGGCATCGCGCTCGATCATCAGCGGGGCGCCGTGGCGGCTGGTGATGATGTGGGTGTGGACGGCCCGCTCGAGCAGCTCCATCCCTTTGGCAGTCGAGAGCTCCCAGAAGGGAGTGCCCCACTCGGTCAGCGCGTCGCCGCCCCAGATGTCGTTGACCAGCACGTCGAGCCGGCCCTCCTCCGTGCGCACGCGGGCGAAGAGCTGCTCGACCTCCGACTCGATCGTGTGGTCGGTTCGGACGGCGATGCCCCGGCCTCCCTCGGCCGAAACCAGCTCCGCGGTCTCCTCCAGGGTCTCCGGACGCCCCGGGGTCGCCGGACGGCCACGCACGCTGCGGCCGGTGCAGTAGACGGTGGCGCCCGCCGCCCCGAGCATGCGCGCGATGCCGCGGCCGGCGCCCCGCGTCGCGCCGGCGACGACGGCCACATGGTCCCGGAGCGGACGGTTCGGCATGCTGTCTCCTCCAATAAGGCGTGTCACAATGGCCTTGGCCCAAGGCAGAGAAGATAGCGTGCCGCGGAAAGACCATCGATTGCGCTCGCCATTCCGCGGGATCAGGCATGACGACGATCTTACGGGGTTGAAGATGAAGATTCGTGCATCACTCACAGCGAGCCTGGCTGCCATGGCGACGTTCATGGCCGCCGCCGGCTGCGACTCCGCCTCCCCCGCAGTTCACACCATACACACCGACTCGGCCGGCATCTCCATCGCCACGGCCATCGAGCCGGTGTGGGGGCCCGGTGAAGGCTGGACCGTCGAACCCGAGCCTCTCCTCGAAATCGGCACCGTCACCGGCGCGCCCGAATACCTGTTCACCGATGTGGTCGCGGCCGTGCGTCTGAGCACTGGCGACATCGTGGTGGCCGAGCGCGCCGCCTCGGAGCTGCGCGGCTACGACGCCGCGGGGAACTTCCAGTGGCGGGCGGGACGAGACGGGGAGGGACCGGGCGAATTCAGGAGTCTCGACTTCGTCGGCACCACGGCCGGCGATTCTCTGGTGACCTACGACGGAGCGCTGCTGCGCGCCCAGCTCTTCGACCCGCAGGGCCGCCTGGCGCGAACCTACCGGGTGGCTATCTCCGAGGGCGAAGCCACCGGCCAAGGCACGTTGGCCGACAAGGCGGTGGGGGTCGTGGACGGCCTGCTCGTCGTGCGCTTCATCGAGTCCGGCGACGAGGTTCCCACTGGCGTCGTACGATGGCCCCTGGAGCGCTTGGCGGCGCTTGACTTCGCGGACGGCGCGGTCAGGTCGCTGATCGTGCTTCCAGGCCTGGAACAGGTTATGCGGGCCCGGGAAGAAGGAGGTCTGTCGCGGCGCCGGTATCTCTTCGCCAACGGGCCGGAATTCGGCGCCGCGGCGGGGCGTCTCGCGCTGATCGACACGGAGGCCTGGTCGGTACGCCTGATTTCGCCTCGCGATGGCGCCACCACGGCGGTGTTTCGCCGTGACGTGGCCCCCCGCGCAGCGACCGCGGCTCTCGTCGACCTGCATCTCGACGGCATCGTAGCGTTGGCCTTCGCGGATCACCAGGCCCCGACGGAAGATGTCGAGAGGGTACGGCGGATGTGGCGGGGATACCTGCGGGCGCCGCACCTCCCCGTTCTCCGCTCCGTCCACGTGGACGCGGCCGGGCATCTGTGGCTCCAGCCGTACTACGTGGCGGGCGCCGAACCCCCGCCCTTCGAGATCCTCGCCCCCGACGGCACCTGGCTCGGCAGCGTGTCAATGCCCCCGGGGCTCGTCCGCGCCTTCATCCAGTACCAGGCGCCCTACATGGAGATCGGCGACGACTACGTTCTCGGGGTCTGGACCGACGAGCTGGACGTTCAGTACGTCCGCATGTACCGGATCGACAAGACCTCAGCCGATCGCGGGTGAGCCGTCTTCGCCCGTCCGGATCCGGTAGCACTCCGCGAGGTCCAGCACGAAGATCACGCCGTCTCCGATGTTTCCGGTGCGCGCGCCCTTGATGATGGCCTCCCTGGTCCGCTCAAGGAAATTGTCGTTTACGGCGATCTCGAAGCGCACCTTCTTGCGGAGCCTCACCTCGAAGTCCGCGCCCCGGTAGGTCTCCGTGAAGCCTCCCTGCTGCCCGCAGCCGAGGGCGTTGGTCACCGACATCCGGTTCACCTCCACCTCCGCCAGGGCGTCCTTGACGCTGTGCAGCCGATCGGGCTGAACGTATGCAATCACGAGTTTCATCATGCACTCCCGTCTGGTGTGGGTGGTCTCAGCGAGCCGTGAAGATCGTGTAGTCCGGGTAGGCCTCCATGTTGTGCTCCGCGAGGTCCAGGCCCCGCCGTTCCTCCTCCGGGCTCACCCGGAGACCGATGGTGCTCCTGAGGAGGAAGAAGATGAGCGCGGCGGCCGGGAAGGCGATGGCGCCGCAGGCCACCACGCCCAGCAACTGGGTGAGGAGGCTGTGATCCGCGCTGAAGATCCCCACGGCGAGCGTCCCCCAGACGCCGCAGGTCAGGTGCACGGAAATCGCCCCGACGGGATCGTCGAGCTTTGCGCGGTCGAGGCCCTCGACGGAGATGACGACGATCACCCCCGCGACCAGGCCGATGATGACCGCGGCCGTAACGCTCACCACGTCGGCGCCGGCGGTGACCCCGACGAGCCCGGCGAGCGCCCCGTTCAGGACCATCGAGGCGTCCGGATGTCTGTGGACCACCCAGGTCGTCGCCATGGCCCCGACGATGCCGGCGGCGGCTGCGAGGGAGGTGGTGACGAGCACGTAGGAGACCAGTCCCGGGTCGGCGCTCAGCACCGAACCCCCGTTGAAGCCGAACCATCCCAGCCAGAGGAGGAACATCCCCATGACGGCGAGCGGGAGGTTGTGGCCGAGGATCGGCCGGATCTCGCCGTTCACGTATTTGCCGAGCCTGGGGCCGAGGAAGATCACGCCCGCGAGCGCCGCCCAGCCGCCCACCGAGTGGACGATCGTCGAACCGGCGAAGTCGTAGAATCCCAGCCCGTCCAGCCAGCCTCCGCCCCACTTCCAGGATCCGACCACGGGATAGACGAACATGACGTAAACGGTCGCGAAGAGGAGGAATGAACCGAGCTTCACCCGCTCGGCTACCGCACCCGACACGATTGTCGCGGCCGTCGCGGCGAACATCGCCTGGAAAAGGAAGTCCGTCCAGTAGGTGTAACCCGGGTTGTACTCGGCCGTTACCCCGGCGGCATCCGTCCCGATGCCCACCCCGGTGAAGCCGAGGAAGCCGCCGAGCGTGAACTCGTCCGGATACATCAGGTTGAACCCCACCAGGGTGTAGGTGAGGAGCCCGATGGCGATGATCCCCATGTTCTTGAAGAGGATGTTCACCGTGTTCTTCGACTGCGTCAGCCCGGCTTCCAGGGTGGCGAACCCCAGATGCATGACGAAGACGAGGAAGGTCGCCACCATCATCCAGGTGTTGTTGACCGCGAAAAGCGCGTCGGCCGCCGAGGCCGTCTGCGCGGCGGCCGCATCGGGAAAGGCGGCGAGAAGCGTGACTGACGGTGCGAGCGTCATGAGGAACCGCATGGTTCACCTCCCGGGAGTCGGTGCGGCGTGGGGGTCTGCATCGCTCTCGGGGCGGTACATGGAGCAAGCGACGTGCCGGGGGAGGCACAATGGTGCTCAACCTGTTGCCGCGACGTCTCTTGCGAGACAGGAGGCAGGTGAACCGGGTCACGGCCGGAGGAAGTAATTCCTACATTTCGGTAGGATTGTGCGGCGACCTACAGAACTGTAGGTCGCGGGAGGTCAGCCTCCGTCGAGGCCGTACCTGGCGACGCGGAGCCCCATCACCCGCTCCGTGATGCCGAGCTGGCGCGCCGCCGCGGCGCGATTGCCACCGCTCACCTTGAGCGCGTCGACGATAAGTTCCTTCTCGAGCGCAGCGAGCTGGACCTTCAGCGGACCCGAACGCTTGTCGCCCGGGGTAGCCATCTGGAGGCTGGGCGGGAGGAGGCGGGCGTGGATTACGTCGCCATCGGCCAGGAGCACGGCTCGCTCGATGGCGTTCTCCAGCTCGCGCACGTTCCCCGGCCAGTGGTAGGCCATGAGGAGATCGATGGCCGGAGTGGACAGGCGTACGATCTCGCGCCCGTGCCTCTTGTTGTACTTCTCGACGAAGTGGTCCGCGAGCAGGATGATGTCGGTCCGGCGGTCGCGCAGCGGCGGAACGTGGATCGGAAAGACGTTAAGTCGATAGTAGAGGTCCGTGCGGAAGCGGCCGTCCTCGATGTCCGCCTCGAGATCCCGGTTCGTTGCGGCAACGATCCGGACATCGGTCTTGAGCATCCTGTTTCCGCCCACCCGTTCGAACTCGCGCTCCTGCAGCACCCGCAGGAGGCGGATCTGCACGGAAGGAGGCAGATCGCCGATCTCGTCGAGGAAGATGGTCCCGCCCGCGGCCCGCTCGAAGCGGCCCACCCGCTGCTGCAGCGCGCCCGTGAACGCGCCCCGCTCATGGCCGAACAACTCGCTTTCGACGAGCCCCTCGGGAAGCGCCGCACAATTCACGCGGACGAAGGGCCCCTCGGACCGCCGGCTCCCGTAGTGTACGGCCTGGGCGATCAGCTCCTTCCCGGTACCGCTCTCCCCGCGGATCAGCACGGTGGCGTCGCTCCCCGCGACCTGGCCGATCATCTCGAACACCGGGGCCATCTCACGCGAGTTGCCGACGATGTTGTCGGGCCTGTACCGGTCGGCCAGCTCCCGCCGGAGGCGCCGGTTCTCTGCAACCAACGCCTTCTCCTCCTCCGCGAACTGCCGGAGGCGCACGGCGTGGGCGATCAGGGACGACAGCACCGAGAGGACCAGGATGTCGTCGTCGAAGGAGGTCGCGTCCCGGGATGGACGTTCGGCGCTCAACGCCCCGATCGTCTCGTTGCCCTCGCGCACGGGGACGCAGACGAAGCCGGTCTCGTTGCGCTCCTCCAGCGGGCGGGCCCGGCTGAGAAAGCGCGGCTCGGCGGTAACGGACGGAATGACGACGGGGACGCCGGTCTCGACCACGCGTCCCGTGATGCCCTCGCCGAGCCTGTACCGGGCGCGCTCCCGCTGGTCGTCCGTCAGGCCCACCGCCTCATGAAGAAGGATCTCGGAGGTCCGGCGGTTGAGCACCGTGAGCGTCGCGCACTCGAACTGCATGTGTCGCGATAGAGCGCCGAGGATCGGCCGCACCGACGAGCCCAGGTCCGCCGTCTGGTCCAGGATGTTGCTGACCTCGCGGAGGAGCTCGAGGGGGTGCGACGCGGGCGTCATCGTCCTGCTGGTCCCGGCGGCGCTCCAAGCACGAAATTCCTGCGCGGGTAGAGCGTACCGCGCTTCACCGTGAGCTCCACCGAGCGCAGGCTCTCCGGCCCGGCCAGCGGGTCCTCGCGCAGGAAGACGATGTTGGCGTGCTTGCCGGGTTCGATCGTGCCGATCGAATCTTCCAGCCCCAGTGCGACCGCGCCATGGTGACTGGCCGCCCTGAGCACGTCCGCCATCGGCATGCCGACGTCGTCGTGCAGGTGGCGGATTTCGTCGAAGAGGGCCGGAAAGTCGGAGGCGGGCGGCGTCATGCCGTCGGTGCCGGTCGCGACCATGACGCCCGCTTCCCATGCCCGGCGGGTGAGCGCGATCGCGTCGGCCGTCTCGCACTGCGCACGCACGCCGCGGCGGCGCCGGTCGATGGGCGGCTGCGGGGGTCCTGCCCGCGCGCTGTCCGCCGCCTCGACCGGGCGGGGGGCGTTGACCGTGTCGATCGCCGCCATGCGTCTCAGCCCGACCTGGACTACGACCCGTATGGTCGCGTCGAGCACCGTGCCGTTCCGCCGCATGAGCGCGAACACCGAGTCCACCGCCGGGTGGTTCAGGTCCACGTCGACGAACCCCGTGCGCCGCCCCTCCTGTCCCTCGCGAAAGACGTCGTCGGGAATCGCCGCGCTGCCGACACTGCACACGTGCGACATTGAGCGCACGCCCGTCCCGGCCACTTCGAGCGCCCGTGCCGGCCCGACGTGCGTATGCGACCACACGGGGATTCCCTGGCTGCCGGCTTCGGCGGTGATCGCGGCCAGCAGCTCCCCGTCGATCGCCGCATAGGTCTTGATGCCGGTGGCCCAGGTGCCGCGCGCCAGCGCCACGGCCTGCGCCAGGTCGGTGTCCTCCGTAACGGCCTGCATCCACGAGACCTGGCCGGGCGTCTCGCCCGCCGCCGACGAGACCGTGCGCGGGTCCGTGAAGAACTCCGGCCCCGCCATCAGGGCCGAGAAGTACAGGTCGGGTGCGTCGATCTCCTTGACCAGGGAGGCGCGCTGCAGGTCCATGAGGGAGCGCACGTCGCCCGCCATGTCGCGCGCCGTCGTGATCCCCGCATACAGCTGCCGGTTGAGGATGAACTCGGCGCGGGCACGGCTGGCCATCGTGGCCACGTGGGTATGCGATTCGACGAGACCGGGGATGGCGAACCACTCGCTCGCATCCACGACGGCGGCTCCTTCCCGCACCTCCTCGGTCAAGTCCGCCACCGGAACAACGGCCGTGATGGTCTCGCCCTCCACGACGATGGCCATGCCGGTCCGCGCCCCGCTGCCCGTGCCGTCGATCACGGTCGCGCCCTGGAAGATGGTCCGGGTAGGTGCGGCGTCCCGCGCGCCCGGTCCGGTCTGGGCCGCGAGCCCGCCTGCCGACGCGAGAGCGATGATGATCGGGATGATGCCCGCTCGCTTGATCATGGCGTGCTCCGCAGTCACCTGGCCTCCGAGACGGCGAAGACCTCCACCTTCGGCCAGGGATGGTTCGCGAACAGGGCCATTTGTCCTTCGGCCAATTCAATCAGACCGTGATACGGAGACTCGATTTCGCGAACCGCGCCCGAAGTCACGTCGAGCAGATAGCTCTGTATCGCCTTCGGCGCATCCGCTTCTACGGCGTCCCGATCGTACAGGCTCAACTGAACCAGGAGATTCGAGGCGAGCGGCGCCACCGCGTGCAGCATGTGCATTTCCGTCACTCCGGGGGTCAGCCCCAGGGACACGGAACCCGATTCAAAATTCTCCACGATGCCCATCGGCTTGTGGTTCGGCAGCCGGGCGATCCAGCGCAGCGCGCCATCCGTTCCGTAGAGGTGGATTTCGCCAAGGCGCATCGGCACCCAGGCGATGCCATCGACTTCCGGCAGGCAGGCGAGGCGTCCCTCCGCCGCCGTGTAGCGAATGAACGTGTCGTCCCAACGGTACGGGACGCCAAACGACGCAGCCACCTGGTCCTGCTCGAGGCGATGAATGACGGCGGATGTCTTTTCGCCCACGGCCAGCACGTACAGGCCGTCGTCCATGGAGCAGATATCCAGGGGAAGAAACGGGACCGGAATATCCCGCGCCCACGACCACTCTCCCTCAGCGCGGGCAAACACACGGATGGCCTGCCGTTCGTCCGCCACGTACATGCGGTCCCCGGACAGCGCCAGGCCCAGCGGGATGGCCAGTTCTCCCGGACCCTGCCCCGGCCTCCCGACGCGCACATGGGACTGCGTCCGAAGGTTCAGCACATGCACCGTGGTCAGCTGGTCATCGAGGACGAAGATCTCCTCGCCCCATCGCTTCGCCAGCCTGATTCTTCCGATGACATCGGCCTCCGGGATGTCGCGCGCTCCAAACGTCACCATGAGCGAGTCGACCTCGACCCCGGGACCTGTCGGAGCGGGCGCATCCCGTGCGCCCACTACCAAACCGGGATTGAAGGCGCTGGCCAGGCTGTCGGGGACAGGATGCTCCACACTCGGCCTTTCAAGGGTGCAAGCGGAGGCCAGGCTGCACACGGCGAGGGCGAGCGGCAAGACCGCCGAACGCCGGGACAGCGCGACGGCCGGCCGCACTGGAAGGTCGACGCCGACGCGCGTCGCGAACGTTCGGCCTGACTTCATCCCGGCTGAACCGCTTCAGCTTCCTGCGCGTGCGCGGCGCGGATGAACAGTCGCGACGACGCCAGCCAGAGCACCACGAAGAACCCGTTCAGGCCCAGGATCTCGACCACGGAACTGACCGGGGAATGCTGCTTGCCGATGGCGAGGGCGATCACGGTCACCAGTGCCTGCGCGAGCGCCGCCGCGGCCAGCGCGCGCGCCATGCCCCGTGCCCGGAAGCGGGCGATCGTGGCTCCGACGATCCCAACCGCGATTACGCCTCCGTAGATGCGGTCGAAGGGGTCGCCTTCAACCCCGATCAGGCCGACGGCACCGATGACCCCTAACAGGAGGAATGGCGTGGCGACCGCAGCGCAGAGGGCGAATCGGTAGGCTGACCTGGCTTCGGACTTCATGGCCTTCTCCGGCTGGAATGACTGAGCAACCATGAGTATTATGCCCGCCTGAGGACAAGTGATCCCGATGGACCGGTGAGGGTTGTCATGGACAGACGCAGCTTCGTGAAATCCTCGGCCGCCGCATTTGGCGCTCTGCCCGCCCTGACCACCGCGCTTCCGGCACGCGACGCCCCCTTCCACCCGCGTACCGAGCCTTCTCGGGTGGGTCACGGGGCGATGTCCGGCACCTCTCCGCAGGCCGCCGGAACGGCCCTCATCTACGATGCGCGCTACCTCGACCACGTGCTCATCCGGCCGGACGGCGGCCGGCCACCCGAGATCCCCGAGCGGCTGGTGCGCATGCGGGCCGAACTGGAGGCGCGCGGGCTCATCGAGGCGACGGTGCCGATCGCGCCCACCGCCGATCCGCTGCTCCGCATCCGCGCCCACCACACCGGCGAGCACGTGGATTCGGTGCGCCAACTGGGTGTGAGCGCAACCGTCGCCGAGCTCGCGGTGTCGGGCGCACTCACGGGCGTGGACGCGGTCGCCGAGGGCCGGGTGCGCAACGTCTTCTGCGCCATCCGGCCTCCGGGGCACCACGCCAACAACACCGGCGCCGAGGAGGGCTTCTGCTACTACAGCAACGCGGCCATCGCGGCGAAGTACGCGCAGGAGATCCATGGCCACGAGAAGGTGCTGGTGATCGACTGGGACTACCACCACGGCAACGCGACCCAGAACGCGTTCTACGACGACCCCTCGGTGCTCTTCTTCTCCTCCCACGACTGGGCTGCGTATCCCGGGACCGGCGATCCGTCTCTCACCGGCGAGGGGGAGGGCACGGGTCTGAACATCAACGTCCACCTGGACTGCGGCTCCAGCGACGCCGACATGCTGCGCTACTGGGACAACGCGCTCTCGCCCGCGGTAGCCGCCTTCGACCCTGATTTCGTGATCGTCTCCGCCGGCTTCGACAGCCGCCGCGACGACCTGCTGGGGTGCTTCGACCTTACCGACGACGCGTTCCGGCGCATGACCCGCATGGCGATGGACTACGCCGACAGTTGCTGCGAGGGACGACTGGTGTCGCTGCTGGAGGGCGGGTACAACCTGGACGGGACGGCGCTCGCGGCGGCGGCGCACGTGGAGACGCTGCTGGAGCACTGACTCCGGTTCGCGGTGGCACGCCGCCCGTCGCTAACGGGTTCCAAAGACGCGCACCTGGGGAAACGGATCTTCGGCGTGCGTGACAAGGCGCCCGTCCCGCACGGAACCGACCATGCCGACCGCGGGATGCCGTTCCAACAGTCGCCCCGACGATGCATCCAGGACGATCAACTCGTGACGCCGAAACGCCCATCGCGCGCCATCGATCTGGAGCCCGAGAAACACGTTCCCGGCATCATCCGTCGCAACGGAACGGCCTGAATGCGAGCCCTCCTCATCCGGATCCGGGCGATACGAGCAGCACAGGCCACGTCTGTTCCGAGTGATCCGCCAGGGAACGTAGTCTTCCAGCCTCACCGTCCAGAGTTCCTCTCCCTCGGGATCGTAGGCGCGAACGATCGGCACGAACCAATTGAACTTCACGATCGTTCGAGTCGCTTCATCGCACGCCATGTAACCCCAGTTGAGCAGGTGCGGCGTCGGTCCCAACTCGCCGCGCTGCGCGCCACCCTGCCCTTCCTCCGGGCTTGCGAAGCGCCGGATGACCCGGCCATCACCGTCGATCTCGCTGATCGTGGGCTCGCCCGGCGGTCCGGGCTGGTGCAGCACGTATCTCCGCCCTCCCAGTACACACACGTCCTCGGGTGCGAACCTCAGCGTCGTCACCCCCCTGAAGGCAAGGCTGTCGCCCTCCAGCCGGAATGTGCTGATGCGGCCGTTGCCGACATCCGCGACGTGGAGGATCCCTTCCGAATCGAGATCCGAGCCGCGAATGCCCCGGAGTTCCCGGGGACCTTGCCCGCTCCGCCGATATGAAGTGACGTGATCGCCGGACGGATCGAATACGTGAATGCCGGATGTCTGTTCATCCAGGACGTACACGTTGCCGGCGGCGTCCACCTCGGTCGTGCGTACACGACCGAACACGTCGGCGCCACGGCCGTCCAACCGCCCGATGGTCGTCTGGAGATCCGCAGGTTCCCACAGTTGGGCCGTGAGGGGTTGGGTCGCCGGAATGGACGGAATCGACCCGATGATCCACGCGCAGAACGCACGGCGACTTGCCCCGGGCCAGCGGGCCGCCATCCGCGGAAGAGCACTCATGGCAGGATCCCCGCGAAGCATCACCTTCGGGCCACCACGTTCTACACCATCCGCGCCAGCACGCCCAGCAGCCGGTCGACGTCCTCGCGGTTGTTGAACATCGCGACCGCGGCGCGCAGCAGCCGCCCCTCTTCCTGGAAGGTGACGGCGATGCCCTCGTCGGCGAGCGCCTTCGCGAGAGGCTCCTGCTCGAGGCCGTGGTGGAAGCTCACGATGGGCGACGGATTGCGCGGCGGGGTGAAGAGCTGCATCCCCAGCGCTTCCGCTCCCGCGCGCAGTTCGCCCGCCAGCGCGTGGGTGTGTCCGGCGATGCGATCCAGCCCCACATCTGCGAGAAAGTCGAGGGCGGCGCCCATGGCGGCCATCGGGCCGTTGGCCAGGCTCCCGTACTCGAACTTGGCGGCGCTGGTTCTCAGGCGGTAGCGGTGCCCGGGCAGGGTCTCGGCCACCTGCCGGTGCCCGTAGCGGTCGGGCGCCATCCACTCCAGGTGCTCGCGGCGGACGAAGAAGGGGGCGCATCCGAAGTCCGCGTGCAGCCACTTGTAGCCGTTCGCGCCGGCGAAGTCGACGCCCTCCTCCCGCAGGTTCACCGGGAAGGTGCCCAACGCCTGGACGGCGTCGGCGTAGAGATAGGCGTCATGCGCGTGCGCCAGCTCGGCGAGCGCGGACAGGTCGTGTCGGAAGCCGTTGCGGTTGGAGACCCACGCCACGCTGATGAGCCGGGTGCGCCCGTCCGTCCGGTGCTCGAAGTCCTCCGTGGTGACCACGCCGTCGCGCGACGGCACCACCCGCAGTTCGACCCCCATCCGCTGCTCCAGCTGCCGGTGGAGCACGTAGGTGGAGACGAAGTGCAGCTCGTCGACCACGATGTTGTCGCCCGCGCGCCAGTCCAGCGCGCTCGCGACGATGTTCTCCGCGTCGGTCGTGGAATAGAGGAGGGCGATTTCGTCCTCGTCGGCCCCGAACAGTCCGGCGAATCCGGAGACCGCCCGTTGCCGCGGGGAGGGGCCGGAACCGCTGCCCCGTCGCCGCATCTTGCCGTCCGCGTACGCGTACAGGGCATCGCGCACGGCGATCGGGATGGGCCCGACGGAGGCCGTGTTGAGGTACGCGAGCTCCTCGGTCACCGGGAAGCTGGCGCGGACGCCGAGCGGGTCGTCGCGGGAGAGTTTCGCGGACGCCGGGTCGGGCGATGCGGCCGATGCGGGCTCGGATCCCTCGGCGATGCGGGCCGCCAGTCCTCCGGCGGGAAGCGCGGCCAGACCGGCGGCCGCGGTGGTGCGGATGAAGTTGCGGCGGTCGAGCGGCTTCATGCGGCTCCTCCCCTGGAATAGCGGTCGCCCGCGTCATTCGGGCGATGACCGACCGCGACCCGCGAAATCGGGCGCGGACAGGCTAATCGTAGGGCAGGAAAGAAGCGGCGGCCAGCCGCAAGCCTACTTGGTCACGAACATCTTGATGACGTTCGACCGGCCGTTCACCGTCAACTGCAGCAGATAGACTCCGGACGCAACCTGGTTGCCATCCAGGTCGCGTCCATCCCAGTAGGCCTCGTAGTCCCCCGGTCTTTCGTACTCCATGTCGGACACGGGGAAGCCGTCGCTCCCCGGGTTGTGCAGGGCGGTGGGGGAAGCGACCAGTTGCTGTAGTACGTTGTAGATGCGAATCGACACGACGACCGGCTCCCCGCCTGAAAACAGCTCGTCACCCAACGAGAAGGGGATGCGGGTCTCCGGGTTGAACGGATTCGGATAGTTCTGACGCAACTCGAATCCGGCATTCTGCTGGCTTCCCCGTTCACCCGTTTCCTGGGCCAAGCCAGGGTCCAGACCAGCGAGCGGGATGAGGAGGAGGCCTGTCAAGACGCGTAGAAAGCGTCTCATATCAACCCTCCGCACAGGTTTTTCTGTGCAGTAGCTTAGGAACGATAGCCCTCCCAGGCATCCTGGAAAACCTGATTCTGCACCACCAAGGCATGGTAGGAGGCTCCTGCCCTCCCTGTCAACATCGACGTCCGCCAGCGTGAGGTGCCTTGCTGCCCAATAGGACACCACACAGGCCCGAAACGTTCACCTCCCGGAGCGAGTCGGGATGCACGTGCTCACAGGCTCGGGCTCGGGCTGTCGGACACGTCCCTCCCGCCGCCGCGCCGAACCGTCACCCCGAGGCGGTCGAAGCAGGCGAGGAG
>JAJEBS010000190.1 GCA_022822425.1 Gemmatimonadota bacterium
CTTTTAATCCGTAGGTCGTGGGTTCGAGACCCACCCGGCTCATGGCGGAAGACGGCGCGCGGAGGGCGGGCGCGGCCGGAGGGACACGCGAACAAGAAGGGGACGGGGGGATGGCGATGGCCGCACCCAACCGGAGGAAGAGGACGCACCGCGGGGTGTGGGTCGGGCTCGCGGGCCTGCTGCTGACCGGGGTGGCGGGGTTGCTGTTGCTCAGCTTCCGGGAGGCGCCGCTGCCCGAGCTGGCGCCGATCGAGGTGAGCTGGGAGCCCGCCCTGCCCGTTCAGGGCCATCTCTTCCTCATACGCGTGGCGGCGCCGGTCATCGACGGGATGGTGTCGGCCACGGGAGAGGCCGGGGGCGAGGAGCTTCACTTCCAGCCGGCCGGCCCTGTGGCGGAGAGCCCGGCGCCGGTCCCGGACGAGGGCGGGGAGACAGCCGCCGATATGGTGCTGGCGAGCCTGGCGCCGGTTCCCATCGGAGCGACGGACTCCATCGACGCCTGGGTCACGGCGAGCTACGCCGACGGCCGCACCCGGACCGACTCGCTGCGCATCGCGATCCTGGGGGGCGAGTACGAGCACGAGCGCCTGACGGTGGCGCCGCGCTTCGGGTCGCCGTTGAACGAGGAGGACCAGGCACGGCTGCGCAGCGACCAGGCCAAGGCCAGCCAGGTGGCGCGCGAGGCGCACGCGACCCCGCGGCTGTGGAGCCCGGAAGTGGTCCTCCCGCGCGACTCCCGCGTGACCAGCGGCTTCGGCACCGGCCGCGAGTTCAACGGGCAGATCTCCAGCCGCCACATGGGGCTCGATCTGGCGGGGGGCCCGGGTGACACGGTGCGCGCGGCCGCCGACGGAGTGGTCGCGCTGGTGGACGGCTTCCTGCTGGCCGGCGACATCGTCTACCTGAACCACGGCGCCGGGCTGCTGACGGGCTACTTCCACCTGAGCGGACAGCTGGTGGAGGCGGGCGACACGGTCACCGCCGGGACCCCCATCGGGCTGGTCGGCGCCACGGGCCGGGTCACGGGCCCGCACCTGCACTGGGTGGTGCGCTACGGAACCACCAGCGTCGATCCCCGCAGCCTGCTGGCGCTGTCCGGGACTTGAAGAACCCCGACGTCGTCATCGCCGGCGCCGGCATCATGGGCGCCTCCTGCGCCTGGCACCTGGCCCGCCGCGGTCTGCGCGTGCTGGTGGCCGAGATGGACGTCGCGCCCGCCATGGGCTCGACCGGCAGAAGCGCCGCGGGCGTGCGCGTGCAGTTCACCACCGCCGCCAACATCGGGCTCTCGATGTACTCCCTGCCCGTGTACCGGGAGTTTCCGGAGCGTCATGGACACGAAGTCGGCTACCGGGACATCGGCTACCTGCTTCTGGTCCCGCACGACAAGTGGGAGCGGCACCTGGAGTCGGTCGCGCTTCAGGAGAGCCTGGGCGCCCCCGTGGAGGTGGTCGATCCGGTGGAGGCCCAGCGCTACGTGGACTTCGAGACGGAGGGGCTGGCGGGCACCACCTACGGGCCGTGGGACGGGGTGATCGACCCCCACATGGCCACCCACGCCTGGGTGGCGATGAGCCGGGAACTGGGGGTGCGCTACCGGTTCTCCTCCCCCGTGACCGGGGTGAGGGCGGAAGGGAAGGGATGGCGGGTCGAGTGCGGCGGCGAAGTCTTCTCGTGCGCGCACTTCGTCAACGCCGCGGGTGCGTGGTCGGGCACGGTCGCGGAGCTGGCCGGGCTCCAGCTCCCCGTGGGACCCAAGCGCATCAACATCTTTCTCAGCGCGCCCGTGCGCGATACCCGCACCTATCCCCTGACCATCGACCTCGCCACCGGCGTGTACCTGCGCAGCGAAGGCGACCGCGTCCTCTTCGGCCTCGACGACCTCACCCAGGCGTACGGCTTCACCGAGGGCGTGAACTGGGACTGGCTCGAACACGTCTTCCTCACGGGCGTCGAGCGCTTCCCCTGGTGGGAGGATCTCGGTGTCGACCGGCGCGGGAGCTGGTGGGGATACTACGGCGTCACTCCGGACAACAGCCCCATCATCGGCTTCAATCCGGGGGCTCGCGGGTGGATCGACGCGTGCGGCTTCTCCGGGCACGGGATCATGCACGCTCCGGCCACCGGACTCGCGGTGTCGGAATTCATCGCGGACGGCGAGGCCCACACCGTCGACGTGCGCGCCTTCCGCCATGACCGCTTCGGGAAGGACATTCCCGTCGAGGCCAACATCTTTTGAGGGACGGCGAGCAGCCATCTTTTGGGCGAGGGGACGTGGCCCTACATTGGCGGGCGGCGACTCCGCCGGCGCAATCAACGGGAGGAGCGGTGAATTCAGCAGCGAGACGGCTCCGGAACGCCCTCGCGATCCTTCCGCTGATGCTGCCCGCAGCCGCCATCGCCCAGGATGCCGAAGCGACGCCGGGCACGGGCAGCGTCTTCGGCCGCATTCTCGACCAGGACACCTTCCAGCCCGTCGCGGGCGTGGTGGTCCGCATCACCGTCCCGGACGGGGTCCTGCAGGAGATCTCGGGCGAGAGCGGCACCTTTCTTATCGATAGCGTGCCGGTGGGCGAGCGAGTGGTGGTCATGGAGCACATCGCCTACGGCGAATACGCGCAGCACGTGGGCGTCGAGGCGGGCAGGGATCTGAGGATCGAGGCGTTCATGTCGCCGCGAGCCATCCAGTTCCAGCCCCTCGTGGTCGAGGCGCTCAGCGAAGTCGAGCGCCGCCGGCTCACTTCCGGGTTCAGCGTCAACGAGATCCCCGCGGAGGAAATCGAGCAGGCGGCTCAGACGGGCCAGCACCTCGGGGATCTGCTGCGGGGCGGCATGTCCGGCATACGCGTGCGCGGCGGCATCCGGCCCGGGGACTACCTGTGCGTGGAGTACCGGGGCAGCGGAGCCGGCGTCTGCGACGAGGTCGCCGTCTATCTGGACGGAGTCGCGGTTGCGGAGCCCGGACAGATCTACTCGAGTCTCGCCCTGGACGATATCGATCGGGTGGAGGTTCTTTCGCCCCTGGAAGCGGTCGTCCGCTACGGAGACCGGGGGGCGAGAGGCGCGCTGCTCATCGAGTCCCGGGTCCCGAGCCTTCCGGAGCGGCAAAACCCCTTCCGTACCTCTTCAAGGCGAGGCTACGACTGGTCGCTGGAGGAGGAGTCACACCCGTCGGCGAAGGTCTTCGGGAACACGATGCTGGCCAACGCGCTGGGCGTGGGGCTCGGGTACCTGACGCTCAGGCAATGCGTGGGGACCATCGCCACCGACCATGGCCAGCGGTTCGACACCCGGTGCGGGGCTCTGACGACGATGGCGACCGGCGTGTTCGCGCTGAGCCTGCCCGGCGCTGTCGGCAGCATGGCGGCGACGCGCTCGGGGAGCACGCGGCGGTCGCGCGGCCGCTTCTTTCACGTCGCCATGTCCGGACTGATCTCGACGACCGCCGGATACGTGATGCTGATGCACGGCGAGGATCCGGAGTACCGGAACAACGCCCTCCGGATCGGCGGCATCCTGACGATGACCGTGGGCACGCCGTTGCTGCTGACCATTTCCGACCGCTTCTTCCGATACAGCCGCTGAGGCCCATGAATCGTCTCCCGATCCGCCGCGCGCTCGTCGTCTGGCTGGCCTCCACCGTCCTGCCCGTGGGCGTCGGGGCGCAGTCCATCGCCCTCTCCGAAGTCACCATCGCGGACATCAACGCGGCCTTCGACGCGGGCTCGCTCACCTCGGAGCGGCTGGTCGAACTTTACCTGGCGCGCATCGAGGCGTACGACGACCAGGGGCCGAAGCTCAACGCCATCCTGACGCTCAACCCGCGGGCGCTGGAGAGGGCCAGGGCGCTCGACGAGGAGCGGCGCACCCGGGGGCCTCGCTCGCTGCTGCACGGAGTTCCGGTGCTGCTCAAGGACAACGTGGACACCGGCGACATGCCCACCACCGCGGGGTCGCTACTGCTGAAGGGCTCGATGCCGCCCGACGATGCTTTCATCGTGCGCAGGCTCCGGGAGGCGGGAGCCATCATCCTGGCCAAGCTCAACATGAGCGAGTTCGCCTCCGGAGTGCAGCTCAGCTCCGTCGGCGGTCCCATGCGGAACCCGCACGACCTTACCCGCAATCCGTCCGGATCCTCCGGCGGGACCGGCGTGGCCATCGCCGCGTCCTACGGACAGCTCGGGATCGGCACCGACACCGGAGGCTCCGTGCGCGGCCCGTCCACCGCCAACGGCATCGCCGGGCTCAAGCCCACACACGGGCTGCTCAGCCGGGACGGCATCGTGCCGCTCGCGCTCTCCTTCGACACGGCCGGCCCGATGGCCCGCCACGTCTACGACGTCGCGGCGATGATGAACGTGATGGTGGGTGTGGACCCCGCCGACGAGGCGACGCTGGCCAGCGAGGGGCGCTACGAGACCGACTACACCGCCTTCCTGGACGCGGACGCGCTGGATGGCGCCCGCATCGGCGTCGCGCGCGACTTTCTGGGCTACGACGACGAGGTGGACTGGATCATCGAGGCGGGACTCGACGCCATGCGCGCCGCCGGGGCGACGGTGGTGGACGTCCGCTACCCGCCGTGGCTGCTGGAGGCCAAGGCTCAATATTACCAGACCATCCGCTGGCGCGAGTTCAAACCGCAGATCGAGGCGTACCTGGCCACCCTGGCGCCCGGATATCCGCGCACGCTCGAGGAGATGATCGAGCGCGCCGGGAAAATCCTCGCTGCCCCGCCCGAGGGAGGCGTCCCCAACCCCACGCGCTGGACCCTCTTCGAGCAGGAGCTGAACACCGGCACGCCCGACGACTACCTGTACAGGGCGATGAGCGACCACGGCCTGCCGCTGGTGCGTGCGAACCTGGAGGGGCTGCTGGACGCGAACGCCCTCGACGCGATCGTCTATCCGACCTCGCCGACCCGACCCGGCCAGGCAGGAGTCTACCGGGGATCGTCGTCGCCCAACCCCTCGCCGTCCGCGACCAACCTCGCCAACCTTAGCGGGCTTCCCGACCTGATCGTGCCGGCCGGCTATACGAGCAACCGGCTGCCGGTCGGGATCTCGTTCTTCGGCCGGCCCTTCAGCGAAGCCCGCCTTTTCGCGCTGGGGTACGCCTTCGAGCAGGCGACCCGGGTGCGCCGCGATCCGGTGCACGCTCCGCCACTGCCGGGGGAGACGATCCGGCGCTAGAGGCGTCGCTTCGCTGCCCCGAATCCGTCACCCCACCTCACCCGGCCCCCTTACGGACCAGACCATGCCCACTGCGCCCGACCGCGAGAAGGTCGCCCGCTGGAACGCCATCCTCAAGCCGTACTGGGGTCCTGACACCGGCGCCAGCGTTCGACAGCTGCTCACCTCCGCCATCCCCTTCGCCGTGCTCTGGTATGCCGCCCTGCGCAGCCTCGAAGTGGGCTACTGGCTGACCATCCTGCTCGCCATGCCGACTGCCGGCTTCATGATGCGGCTGTTCATGATCCAGCACGACTGCGGACATGGGTCGTTCTTTCGCTCGCACGCGGCGCGGCAGTGGGTCGGGCGCTGCATCGGCGTCCTGCTCCTGACCCCCTACGACTACTGGAAGCGCACCCACGCCTACCATCACGCGCACTCGGGCGACCTCGATTTCCGCGGCTTCGGCGACATCGACACCTTCACGGTGCGCGAGTACCTGTCGTGGCCCTGGTATCGCCGGCTTCGCTACCGGCTGTACCGGCATCCGTTCGTGCTCTTCATCGTGGGGCCCATCTTCATCTTCCTCATCAAGCACCGGTTCCCCTGGGATGTGCCGGCGAAATGGAAGCAGGCGTGGCGCGGGGTCTTCTGGACGAACCTGGCGCTGGTGGCCGTGGTGCTGCTGATGGGCGAGACGATCGGGTACGGGCGCTTCCTGCTGACCCACGCGCCGGTTCAGGTCTTCGCCACCACGGCCGGCGTCTGGATGTTCTACGTGCAGCACCAGTTCGAGCAGACGTACTGGGACCGGCACGAAGACTGGGACTACTACGACGCGTCGCTCTACGGAAGCTCGTACCTGGTCCTTCCGGCCCCGCTCCGGTGGCTGTCGGCGAACATCGGCTTCCACCATGTGCACCACATGAGCATGCGCATCCCCAACTACAAGCTCCAGCGGGCGCACGAGGAGAACGAGGAGTTCCACGTGGTGCGGGAGGTCCGCGTCCGGGACACGCTCAAGCTCATCAACCTGGCGCTGTGGGACGAGGACCGGCGCCGCCTGATCCGGTTCAGGGACCTGAAAGCGTTGCAGCCCGCGTGAGGTCGGCCCTCCTCAGCGCGTGAGGTCCGCTCCTTTCAACGCGCAGGGTCCGCCCCGCTCGGGCGCGCGCCGGCTGCGCCTGAGCACGCCGCGCTTCCCGGGCCGCGGATGATCGGTCAGCTGGACGAGGAAGCGGCGATGCTGGCCACGACCGCAGCCTGAGTGGCGGCGACGGCCGCCTGAGACGCCGCAACCGCCGCCTTGACGGCGTTCCGGGCGGCGATGGCGGGGTGACCGGCCCCCGCGGTGAAGGGCTCTCCTGCGCTGATGGCCTTCAGGCGAGCCTTGCGCTCCTTGAGTTCCTTGCGCTCGAAATGGATCCTCAACGAACCGGTGGCGTGCGCCAGAGACAGTACGACGCCCAATCCGGCTTCAATGTCGCCATCGCCCATGACGGCGTCCCGCAAGCCGGCGATGAGCCTGCGCTCGGGCCCCGGGTCGATGGTGGGATAGAGCTTGCGCCTGAAGACGAGCAGGATCTGCGACTCCTTCGTGCGCAGGATGCCGCGGCGGCAGAGTCCCAGGGCGGTGCGGTGCCGGAGGCGCTTGAGGTTGCCGAAGGTCGATACCCAGGAGGACGCGCGTCGACGCCTCTTCGAGTTGCGAACCCTGTCCAGCGCCTCGGCCATGATCTCGTCCCGGGGCCGGCCCGTAACCGTGGCCGCTTCCACGAACGCCTTCCTGCTCTCCTCGATGCGAATGACCCCGGCAAGTGCGAGTTCGGCGAGGACGGCGCCGCCCATGGCGAGATTGTAGAAGCCGGCTCGATAGTCCACGGTGCCCTTGCGGTCGCGGAGCACCAGGAGCAGAAGCTGTTCATGCAGATGGAGGTCGTGGCGGGAGGATGACATGGAGAGGTGCCGGTTTGATGGTCGTCGGGTGCGCTCAGGCTCAATACTCCACACTTTGAACGCCTGTTTCGCAAGCGGGCGGAGGGACGAGATCCAATGACGAATCATCTGCGAGGCCGGCCACCCGGATCCTCCCTCGGTGCCGCGTGCAGGGTTGTCGCTGTGGCGGCCGGGATCGTGGCGATGCCTGGGTGCCGGGACACCGGCCCGTCCGGTGAGACGGGGGAGCCGTTCCGGGTCGGCGCCGCCATCGAGGTGGGCGCGGCCCCGCACGGCATCCGCTTCAGCGCCGACGGCGACACCGCGTACGTGGCGTTGAGCGGGGACGGGCAGATCGCGGTCGTGGATCTCGCGGCCGGAACCGTGGTCGCGCGCTGGGAGGCGGGGGACGCGCCTCTCGATCTCGTGCGGGTTGGCGACGGCTGGCTGGTCAGCCGGTTCCGGGACTCCACGCTCATCAAACTCGATCCTCACGGGGCAGTCGTGCCGGGGGCGGTGTGGAGCGTCGGTTCGGGTCCGTCGCTCTTCTCGCCCGGCGAGGTCCGGGGCGAGACCTGGATCACGACCGAATTCGCGGACCGGCTGTGGGTCGTGGACACGGAGTCCGGCGTGCCCGTCCTGTCTCACGCAACCGGCGCCCGGCCCTACCCGGCGGACGTCATGTGGGACGGTTCGCACGCCTTCGTGCCCAACCTGGATGCGGGCACGGTCTCCGTGGTCGACCTGCTGAACATGGAGACGGACGCCACCGTGGAGGTGTGTCCGGGCCCGCCCGGCGGCGCGCTCACGCCCGACCAGGTCACCTACGTCGTGGCGTGCGGCGGGTCGGACGAACTGGTCTTCGTGAATACGGCTTCCTTTGCGGTCACCGGCCGGGTCCCGGGACTCGGTCCGCGCCCGTTCTCGGTGGTCGTGCCGGGCGACGGCCGCTTCGCCCTGGTCAACAACGCGGGCGGCAGCACGGTCTCGGTGGTGGACCTGGAATCGGGGGCGGTCGTGCAGACCCTCGAGGTGGGGGAGCAGCCCATCGTGGTGCGGGCGCATCCGGACGGCGAGCGGGTCTTCGTGGCCAACGAGATCTCGGGCACCCTGGTGGAGCTGATCCCGGCCGCACGGGAGACGGCCGGCGATGTCGCGCCGGCATCCGGTGAAGCGGCCGCGGGCGTGCCCGATGCCCCGCTCGTCCCCAACGAAGTCGTCGTCCTGGGGATGATCCACGGCGGGCACAACACCAGCGAAGCCTTCAGCCTCGAGGTCGTGCGGGACCTGGTGCGCGGGATCGCCCCCGACTACTGGCTCACCGAGATCCCGCCCAACCGCTGGGGCCGGGCCTGGGCCGAGTATCAGGCCACGGGGTCCGTCGAAGAGCCCCGCGTGCGCCGCTTCCCCGAATACATGGACGCGCTCTTCCCGCTGACGAGCGAGCTGGATTTCCAGGTGATCCCCACGGCGGGATGGACGGAGCCGATGTCCGACTTTCGGGCGGCGTATCTCGATGCGTATTCACGGGACCCGGCGCGGGCCGCATCGTGGGCCGAATACCAGGCCGCCGCCGCGGCGTCGGCCGAGGCGCTGGCCGCCGGCGCGGGGGACGATCCCCGCTGGATCCACACCGACGCCTACGACGAGGCCTACGACATCCGCATGCAGGTCTATGCCCGTCTGTTCGACGCCGATCTCGGGCCGGGAGGCTGGGACGCCATCAACGCTTCGCACTGGGCGAACATCGAGCGCGCACTCGACCGGCACAGGGGCGAAGGGGCTCGCTTTCTGCTCACCTACGGCGCCGGCCACAAGGGCCCCTTCCTGCGCGAGCTGCGGAGGCGGGACGACATCGTGCTGATGGAAGTCGCGCCGTTCCTGGATCGTCTCGAAGGCAGGTGAATTCTCCACGTCCGTTCACCATGGAGGGTGCGGCAATGACTCGGAACGGCATGCGCAGCCTGTTCATCCTGACGCTGGCCACGGGCATGGGCGCGGGTTCCCCGGCCGGAGCCTCGGCCCAGTCCGAACCCGTCGTAATCCGCGCGGGGACCATTCACACCGTCACCAGCGGCACGATACGGGACGGCGAAATCCTGATTCGCGACGGCGTCATCGAGGCGGTGGGTGCGTCGGTGGACGTGCCCGCCGATGCGCGCGTGTACGAGGCCGAAGTGGTGATTCCGGGGATGATCGACGCCCACACGCACGTGGCCCTCGACCGTTCCAGCCGCGCGCGCATCCCGGGACCGGTCACCGCGGAGTGGAAGGCGGTGGAGCATCTGGACCTGGAGAGCCCCATGCTCCAGGTGGCGCTCTCCGGAGGGGTGACCTCGCTGATCACGCGCTCGGGCAGCGGCGTCATCTCGAGCGGCCAGTCGGTGGCGCTCAAGATGAAGCGCACGCCGGGGCCGGAGATGATCTTCAAGCCCTACGTGGATCTGAAAATGGCCGTTCGGCCGCTCATCAACCTGCGCCCGGGAGAGACGCCGCAGACGGTCATGGGATGGTACGCCACCGCCGACGACTACTTCCGGCGCGCGCGGATCTACGTGGAACGGCAGGATGCGCACGCGGCCGGAGGGGGACCGGCTCCCGAACGGGACGAGCGCCTGGAGGCCTTTGCAGCCGTGATCCGGGGTGAGGTCATGGTGCACGTGCACGCGCACTATCCCAGCGAGGTGATGATGGTGTTCCGCCTGGCGCGCAAGTACGGCTTCATCGACCGCCTCTCGCTGGCGCACGCGGAAGAGATCTTCCCGATCATCGAGCTGCTCGCCGGGACCAGGATCGTGCCCGTCATCGGTCCCATGATGATCGTCCAGTACTACAACGACCCGGAGCCGCTCAACCTGCTGAAGGAGCTGCTGGACGCCGGGGTGTACGCCAGCATTCAGACCGACATGTCGAACCAGCACCTCAGGGACTTCCGCGAATACGGGGCGTTCCTGGCGCGCCACGGCCTCACCGACCAGCAGGCGCTGGAGGTGATGACCATCAACGGGGCGCGCGCGATGATGCTCGAGGACCGCGTGGGGAGCATCGAGGCGGGCAAGGATGCCGACCTGGTGCTGCTCGACGGCCACTTTCTGGACCTCGCCGCGGACCGGGTGGAGCGGGTGTTCGTGGATGGCCGGCTGGAATACGAGCGCGGCCGGGTGCTCCAGCCGGAGCGGCCGCGCAGCGTCGGGCCCTTCACCCCGGTGAACGGCGCGGTCACCGCCGACGACGAGGCCTTCGCCATCACCGGGGCACATGTCTTCACCGTGAGCGGCGGCGCGATCGGGAACGCGACCCTGGTGGTCGAGGGCGGCCGGTTCGCGCAGGTAGAGGCCGGAGCCGCCCCGCCCGCGGGCATCCCGGTCATGGATGTGGGGGGGCGGGTGGTCATGCCGGGCACCGTGATCGCGCGCGCCTTTGCCAACGACTGGATCGGCGACCTCAAGTGGCAGGTGCAGAACGACGAGATCATCGCGCCGGTGGTGCCGGAGATGAACGCGCTCTACGCCGCCGATCCATGGTTCCCGTCGTACGGCGTGAACACGACCATCGGGGTGACGGCCATCCATGTCACGCCCGGGACCCGCAACCTGGTGGGCGGGAACGGGATGGTGGTCAAGACGCCCGGCCTCGACTTCGAGAAGATGGTGCGGCGCGAGCCGGCCAGCATGGTGTTCGCGCTGACCGCCGGGGCGCTGCGGGAATGGACTGACGAATCGGGGGCGGCGCTGACGCTCGAGAGCGCCTCCGCGATGATCCGGGAGACGCTGGACGCGGCAAGGGCCTACGCGGAGGCGGGCGGGTCAGGGGAATACGACGCGCGCATGGAGGCGCTGCTGCCGCTGCTCCGGCGGGAGGTGCCCGCGATGATCCACGCCGACCGGGTGGCCGAGATCGAGGAGGCGATGAGCATCGCCGGGGACTTCGGCCTGCGGCTGGTGGTCACCGGCGGGGTCGAGGCGCACCGGCTGGCGGACCGGCTCGCGGCCGCCGGCGTCGGCGTCATCCTGGGCAACTCGGGGAGCTACGCGTCCGACATCCGCGGGGGCGGGGAGGGTTGGAGCGTGGAGGGCCCAGCCATCCTGAACCGCGCGGGCGTGAAGGTGGCGTTCTACGGTCCGGGGGCGTCACGGCGCGCTTCGCCCATCGGTCGCCTTGGAGGCGAGCCCATCCTCAACTCGGCGTGGGCGTTCCGCAACGGCGTGCCCGAGGTGGACGCGCTGCGGATGGCAACGCTGAACGCCGCCGAACTCCTCGACATCGACGACCGCATCGGCAGCATCGAGGTGGGCAAGGACGCCGACTTCGTCATCCTGGAGGGGCATCCCTTCGATTACCGGGTGGTGCCGGGCTGGGTGTTCGTGGACGGGAAGCTGGAGGCGGGCGGAGGTACTTGACCACTACCGAGCCACGAAGACGTTTCAGCTGAAACGCGCGAAACCCCGTTTCCGCGAGAAGCTGGCGACAGCCCGCCCGCGCAAGTTCACGGACGAGGAGCTCCGGGAGTTCGCGGCCAGGTGCGACGCCCGTCACCCGCCCCATGCCGTGGGGGCACAGGTGGCACCGGTGCTCGACCGAGCCTACTTGTCGCCCCATCCGCCGTTGCCTACCGTGCCTGTTCCGGCACCGTTCGCCAGCGGAGTTCGTTTGTCCCCGTGGGACCGCCGCCTACCCATCACCCACCGCACTCAACGGAGACCCGACCGATGACTGGATGGACCCGCGCCACAATCGCTACTGGAATCTTCGCCGTCGCGGCGCTCGCCGTCGCGGTTTCGTCACTTCAGGCCCAGTCGGTGACGACCAACCCCTTCCGGCCCGTCTACGGGTGGGGTGAGCTCCCCGACGGAAGGGAGTGGGGCTCGACGAGCGCGGTGGAGATCGCCCTGGACGGAAACATCTGGGTCGCGGAGCGATGCGGCGCGAACACCTGCGTCGGCTCGGATGTGGACCCCATCCTCCTCTTCGACAAGGAGGGGAACCTGCTGAGGAGCTTCGGCGGCGGCATGATCGCGTGGCCGCACGGAATCGACGTGGACCATGAGGGCAACGTCTGGGTGACCGACGCGTGGCGGCCCGGCGCCACCACGACCGGGCACACGGTGCTCAAGTTCTCCCCCGAGGGCGAGTTGCTCATGACGCTGGGTACGCCCGGAGAAGCCGGCGACCCGCCCACCCACTTCACCCAGCCGTCGGACGTGGTGGTGGCCCCCAACGGACAGATCTACGTTGCCGACGCGCACGACCGCACCCGCGGGCGGATCGTCCGCTTCGCAGCCGACGGCACCTACATGGAGACATGGGGCGAACTCGGCTACGGGCCGAAGCAGTTCCGCGACCCGCACGCGCTGGCGATGGACTCGCAGGGCCGCATTTTCGTGGGCGACCGCTACAACAACCGCATCCAGCTCTTCGACCAGGAAGGCGAGTTTCTCGCCATCTGGACGCAGTTCGGCCGTCCCAGCGGGATCTACATCGATGCCGAAGACAACATCTACGTGGCGGACTCCGAGTCGAGCCCGGCGCCCAACCAGTTCACCGGCCAGCGCAACGCGGGGTGGGAGAAGGGCATCCGCATCGGCGACGCGGACCAGGGATGGGTGCACTACTTCCTCCCCGACGACATCTCCAACGTGAGGGGGTTCAGCGGACCTGAGGGAGTCGCCGTGGACGACGAGGGGAACGTGTACGGCGCGGAGGTGAGCCAGCGCCGCATCACCAAGTGGATTCGGTTCAGGCCGTAGCGGCCGGCCGCCGACGCAAGAGAGCCCCGATCCCGCGTTTGCCGGCGGGACGGGGCTCTCGCTTGTCCGTGCGCGTCCGCCTTCAGGCGCTCCGTACCGCCCGCGCCACCAGGTTCTTCACCAGCGGGATCTTGAAGTGGTTGTAGTTGAGGGGCCTGGCGCCCTGCGTGGCCAGTTCGCCCGCCTCCGCGGCGGTGCTCTCGTTGGGCACCCGGCCCAGAACGAGCTGCTCGACGTCCGTGAGGCGACGAGGGATACACTGCACCGCGCCGAGCACGATGCGTGAGTCCTCGATGCGCCCGTCGGCCACCCGGAACGCCGCCGCCACGTTGACCAGGGGGAAGTCCCAGGTCTTGCGGTCCGCGACCTTCTCGAAATGGAATCGGGCGCCCGCCCACCGGGCCGGGATGCGGACGGCGGTGAGCAGATCGCCGGGATCGAGCACGGTCATGCGGGTGATGTCCACGCCCGGTCCCATGAAGAACTCTCCCGCAGGGATCACCCGCTCGCCGCGGGCGTTGCGCACCACCATCTCCGCGTCCAGCGCCACCAGCGCCGGGGCCGCATCCGACGGGGTCACCGCCACGCAGCGGTCCGCGTCGAAAAGTGCGTGCTCGCGGTTCATCGCATCCGGTGCGCCCGCGTAGCAGACGTTGCCCCCCGCGCGGTAGCAGGGCATGCCGTAGCGGTAGTACCAGCAGCGGGTGTCCTGGCAGAGGTTGCCGCCGAGCGTCCCGCCGTTCCGGATCTGCGGGCTCGCCACTACGCTCACCGCCTCCGCGAGCAGGCCGTAGCGCTCGCGCACCAGCGGGTCGTTCTCGACGTCGGTCAGGGTGGTTGTGGCGCCGATCTCGATGCCGTCGCCGGCCTCGCGCACGCCCTTCAGCTCGTCGAGTCCCTCCAGGTCGACCACCACGGAGGGCTGCTTGCCCCGGTTCTTGAACCAGTCGAAGCTGTCGTAGCCGCCTGCGAGCGCCCAGGCGTCGCGGCCGTGCTCCCGCAGCAGATCCAGCGCCGATTCCACGTCGGTCGGCTGAACCAGATCGAAGTGGGGCATCATGTCCTTCATCATGGGGATCCCCCCAGCCAGATGGTCTCGCTACAGACTGCGATGCCAGCGCAGCATCCCTGTCCCTCCACTTGGACTAATCTTGCCGGTTCAGCCCGGCGGCGCAAAAGCGCCAGCGGACCCGGAGCGAAGCGTGCATGTGCCCTTCGCGAGCAGCGGGTTGGCCGCGCGGAGCCCCGACGGTTCAGTCCCTGCTCGGGAACAGGGGCTTGACGATTCCCCGCAGGATGCAGACCAGTCCGATCCCGCCGATGGCCAGGGCCACGTCGGGCGGCATCCAGTCCCAGAACCCGTCGAGCAGGCCGCCGGAGGAAGCGACGGCCCCGACGATGAACACCGGCCACCAGGACTTCCAGATCTTCATCGTCGCTCCCCCGGTCCTGTTTCCCCGCTCTCGATCACTGAGTGTTGACCTGCAGCGGCCGGTGCGACGGGGGCTGCTGGGCCACCGCATTCACGATCATGTCCGGGACGACCGGAATGCGGTTGAAGTAGTGCCCTCCGAGCGCATCCGAAATCGCGCACAGCAGAGCCGCCCCCGAGCATCCCATGAGAGGTTCGCCCACCCCCTTCGCGCCCACCGGGTTCTGCGGGTCGGTGATGTCGGTGGCGTCCCAGTCCATCTGTGAGGGCACGTCCAGGTAGGACGGCGGTTTGGCCTGGTGGAAGCCGATGTTGCCCGCCACCCCGTAGCGCGTGTCGTAGACGTGGCGCTCGAGACAGGCCATGCCGAATCCCATCACCGCGCCGCCGGCGACCTGGGCCGCCAGCCCCATGGGGTGCACCACGGTGCCGCAGTCGGCCACCCCCAGGTAGTCGATGATCTCGTACATGCCGGTCTCGAGATCCAGTTCGATCTCGATGAAGCCGGCGGCGAGCGCGGGCACGACATCGTTTCGAGGCAGGTTGTCGCGGGCGACTCCGATCAGGCCGCTGCCCGCCAGGTGCTGGACGGAGCGCCTCGTGATGTCGTCGATGTCGTCCGGCACCTCCTCACCGCTGTAGCGCCCGCCCAGCTCGATGGCCCGTGCCGCGGCGCGGGCGTGGCTGATGCGGCGCGAGGGGTTCGCGCGAGCGAACGTCACTTCCTCCCCGATGTCGTAGTCGTCCGGCGAGCCGCCGAGCTCCATGGCCGCGATCGCCTTCAGCTTCTCCACCGCGTCCCTGCCCGCAGCCCAGCCGGCGCGGGTCATGGTGAAGGTCGTGTTGCTGCCCACCTGTGCGCTGCTGGATGCGAGGTTGCGCGAGGTGTCGCCGCGCACGAGTTCGACGTTCTCCCACTCGTACCCGAGCATCTCGGCTGCGACGCGGGAGGTGGCGGCGTACGAATAGGTGCCGAGGTTGCCGACCCCGGTGTGGATGTGCAGCCTGCCGTCCGGCGCAATGCGGAGCAGCCCGTCCCGGCCGCTCTGCCCTGCCCCGTGATAGGCCTGGCCGATCCCGACCCCGGTCACGCGCGACCCCTGGCGCTGGCCGCTCCGGGCACGCCGTTCCTCCCATCCGAAGCGCTCTGCGCCCTGGGCGAGCGCCTCACCCAGATGAGCGCTGGTGACGGGCACCTGGTCTCCGCCGTAGAGCGAGTTCGAGTCCGGCGCGTTGATGCCGCGGATGGCCAGCTGGTCGATGCCCAGCTCGGCGGCGGCCTTGTCGAGCAGCGGCTCCACCGCGCAGGCGATCTGATTCTGGCCCGGACCCCGCTGCGCGCCCCGCGCGGGCGTGTTGGTGAGGACCGGAATGCCGCGGAAGCGCATCGCCGGCGGCGTGTAGACGATGGTCACGGCGCCGGCGGCGCTGTTGAAGTCCCCGAAACCGCTGTTGGGCCCGTTCTCCTGCACGATGAAGAGGTCGATCGCACTGATCCGCCCGTCGCGCCGGAAACCCATGCGGATGCGTCCCTGGAAGCCGGCCCGCGCGGAGCCGATGGCGTACTCCTCGGCGCGGCTGATGCGCATCATCACCGGCCGGCCCGTCTTCCGCGACATGTGCGCCGGGACGGACATGATCGGGTAGGCGCTCCCCTTGGACCCGAATCCGCCCCCGCAGTACTCGCCCACGAAGACCAGGTCCTCGGGCGGGATGCCGATGTAGCGCGCCTGCCCGTTCAGCGTCGCGCTCTGGCTCTGGCTCGAGCCGAAGACGTGACACTTGCCGTTCTGCCAGTAGGCCATCGCCGTGCGTGGCTCCATCGAGTGATGGGAGGTGCCTGCGGTGACGAAGGTCTCGTCGAGCACCAGTGCCGCGTCGCGGAAGCCGGCTTCGACATCCCCGTACGACCACTCGGTGGTGACCTCGCCCATGGGCAGCTCTCCGCCCGAGGCTGCGGCGAAGTCGGCCTCCGTCCATTTCACTTCGGTGATCGGCTGGCCGCGCTGGGTGACGTTGCCCTCGAGGCGGGCGTTGGGGCCGCCGGGGCGCAGGCTCTCCAGCGGGTCCACCACGAAGGGCAGCGGCTCGAGGTCGAGTCCGACCTTCGCGATGGCGTTCTGGACGGTGGTCTCGTCGACCGCTGCCAGCGCCGCGATCGGCTCGCCCACGAAGTGCGGGGTGTTGGTGAGGATGGGGTTGCCCGGCGCCTCGATCTCCGGCACTTCGTCCGCCGTCAGGATGGCGACCACGCCCTCCATCGCGAGCGCCTCCGACGCGTCGATGGCGCGCACCCGCGCGTGCGGCATCGGGCTTGTGATGAGCCGGCAGAAGAGCATTCCGTCGGCGCGGAAATCCTCAGCGTAGCGGGCTCTGCCGGTAACCTTGCTGATGACGTCCGGGGGCGCGAAGTCCCTCCCGATCAACTCAGCCATTGGACACCTCCTCCGCGACAGCCTGCCCGTTTGCGGCGGCGCGCATGACCCCGTTCAGGTAGTGGTCGTAGGCCCCGCACCTGCAGAGATTGCCCGACATCGCCCGGCGCGCCTCCTCGCGCGTCGGACTGGGGTTGGCACGCAGCAGGGCGGCGGCGGCCATCACCTGGCCCGGCGTGCAGAAGCCGCACTGGGGCCCCAGCTCGTCGATGAAGGCCTGCTGCACCGGGTGGAGCGTCCCGTCCGGGCTCTCGAGGCCCTCTACCGTGACGACCTCGCGCTCGCGCACCCGCTGCGTGAGCGTCGAGCAGGAGTAGTGGGAGACGCCGTCGATCATGACGGTGCAGGCGCCGCACTCCGCCCGATCGCAACCCAGCTTGGTGCCGGTGAGCCCCAGCTTGTAGCGGAGCGTCATGGCCAGCGTCTCCTGCGGCAGCACGTCGACCCGCCGAGTCTGCCCGTTCACGTTGATGGAGACCAGCCGCGGGACGCTGGCGCGGGCGGACGTCGCCGCCGGACCCGCGAAGTACGCGAACGCGGACACCGAGGCGCCGGTCGCGATGACCCCCTTGATGAACTGGCGGCGAGAGACGTTGCCGCGCCCGGGGAGCTGCGCCAGCAGCCCCTCCCAGGGGGCATCTCCGGCCGGTGGCGCGCCGGAGTCGGGAACGGTGGGGGGCGACCGCTCGAACATGTGTCCTCCCTCGTGCTGCGGTCCATGGTGCCGACGCGTTGATCGTACGCTGGCGCGGCGCTCGGGACAACGGCTATCTCTTCGCGGAGTCGCGCCGATTCGCGGGGACCGTCCCCGTCTACTTTCCACAGCTGGAGGCCCCACGCCGATGAGCAGGATCGCGGAAGCCATCGAGATCTTCGAAGCCGCGGGGCGGCCCCTGTTGATGGTGCTGGACGGCATCTCCCGGGAGGATCTGGACTGGAGCCCGACGGGTCCATGAACACGCGCGCCATCCTCATCGGGCTGGTCCTCGGGCTGGGGCTCGGGATCGCGGCCTCCGCGACCGGATCTCCCGCGCTGCTGCAGGCCGCGGACGCCGTCGAGCCGCTGGGAGAGGTCTTCCTGCGCGCCATTCAGATGGTCGTCATCCCGTTGGTGGCGGCGGTGGTGTTCGTGGGGGTGGCGCGGATCGGCGACCTGCGCAGGCTGGGCCGGCTCGGTGGCCTGGCGGTGGGCTTCTTCTGGGTCACGACGCTGCCGGCGATCCTGATCGGGATGGGGGTGATGGGGCTGGCCCTGAGCTTCACGGCGCCGGTGCCGCCGCCGACGCCAATGACGGAGCTGGACACCGCGACGCCGGGTGTGGTGGCCTTCCTCGTCAACCTCGTGCCGCGCAATCCCATCCAGGCCGCGGCCGACGGATCGCTTCTCTCGGTGCTCATCTTCGTCGTGCTTCTTGCCGCAGCGGCCACGACCCTGCCGGCGGAACGGCGCGAGGCGCTCACGTCCCTCGCCGAGACGCTCGGGGACGCCCTGATCAAGCTGATGACCTGGATCCTGTGGACAGCGCCCGTGGGGGTATTCGGTCTCGCGGCGCCGGTGGTCGCCCAGACGGGGATGGCGATGCTTCAGAACCTCGCCGTCTTCATCGTTGCCGTGGTCGTGGGCTTCTTCATCCTGAAGGGCGTCGTGCTGCTGCCGATGGTCTGGCTCGTCGGCGGGATGAAGCCAGGGCGTTTCATCCGGGGAACGGTGGGCACCTATACGGTGGGCTTCACCACGACGACGTCGGTGGGAACGCTGCCCATGATGCTCCAGGAGGCGGAGAAGCTGGGCCTGTCGAAGAGCACCTTCTCGCTGGTCCTGCCGCTGGCGGCCTCCATCAACCGTCCGGGCAGCGCGCTCTTCCAGAGCACGTCGCTGGTCTTCCTCGCGGCCATGTACGGGGTGCCGCTCGATGCCGGACTGATCGCGGCGGCCGTGCTGGCCATCTTTCTCGCCTCGATGACCGTCGCCCCGGTGCCCAGCGCGAGCATCGTGACCATGGCCCCCGCGCTCGACGTGGTGGGCGTGCCGGTCGCCGGGCTGGGCATCCTGCTGGGGATCGACCGCGTGCCGGACGTGTTCCGGTCCGCGACCAACGTGATCGCCCACATGGCGGCCGCGACTACGGTGGATGGTATGACGGGGGGCGGGGAAGGTCGTCCGCCCAGGTGAAGCCTTCCCGCAGATTCTGCCCCGGCATCCGCAGCCTCAGACCCTCCGCCTCCGCCTCATCTGAATCCAGAAAGGCATTGCACGCCTCAAGCTCGCGTTGGGTCTCGGGGATCGAGATCCAGTTGACGGCAAGTGTCCAGCGCTGAGCGAAGTCGAGCACGCTGATCAGCGGGTCCGGACGCCCGGTTCGCGTCAGCGCGCGCAGCGCGGCGAGGTAGTTGTCGCGGAAGACCGTCGGGACGATGATCCGCTCTTCCCCGCCAGCCACGAGTTCCGGGAGCGGGAGCTGCCTCCAGGGCGGTGCGATCCGTTTAACAACGTCCGTTAGATGGATCGGCTCACTCGTACATCATCCCCGGCACCTTGCCCAGGAGTCGCGCATACACCGTCAGTGCGCCCCGGTGGTGTGCCGTGTGATCCACGAGGGGCATCACGATGGCCGAACGGGATGCTCCGGGCATGATGCGCTCGTCGGCGATCGGCGCGGCAAGGTCCTCGTCCGAGGCCGCCTTGAAGGTCGCGATGGCCTTCTCGAATGCGCGGTCGAGCCACGCGACGGCCTCCTCGAGCGTCTCCACCGCCCGGGCCGCGGCGATCAGGCCCTGGAAGTCCATGTTCCACCCCTCCCCGAAGGCGCCTTCCACGAACCACTCGACCGAGTCCGCGGCGTGCGCGATGTGGCCGGCCACGGTGTAGAGTTCGGGCTGGGGAGCGAACCCCGCGTCCTCCTCCTCGAAGATCGAGATCATCTTCCTGATGTACCCGTGGGACGTCTCCAGCTGCGCGACGATTTCGGCGGCCTGCGACATGGCGCTTCTCTCCGGTGATGTGTGTGGGCTCGCCCAGGGGAGGGGCGGGCAAGTCTAGCCTGGCCTTGCGGACTTCTCCAGCCCGAATCCGGTTAGCTTTCCGCCGCCATGAACGAGCACCAGACGCCCGACCAGCCCGGACCGCTTCCCAACCGGGAGCAGACTCCTCACCGGTCGGCCGAAACCTGGTGGGACCTCCTCGTGCACGCCGTTCGCGGTACCGGCGGCGACCCCACCCACGGCCCGATCCGCCGCGCGGTCATCCTTCTCGCCGTGCCGATGGTGCTGGAGATGGTGATGGAGTCGCTGTTTGCCGTCGTCGACATCTACTTCGTTTCCAGGCTGGGGGACGAGGCCATGGCGGGGGTGGCGCTGACCGAGTCGGTGCTGGCGCTGATCTACACGCTCGCGATGGGGCTGAGCATCGGGGTCACGGCCGTGGTGTCGCGCCGGGTCGGCGGAGGCGACGAAGAAGGGGCGTCGCGCGCGGCCGCGCAGGCCATCCTGCTGGGACTCGCGCTGGCGCTCGTGTTCGGCATCGTCGGCGTGACCTTCGCGCCGGACATCCTGCGGATCATGGGCGCGGACGAGAACGTGGTGGCCACCGGAGTGCCGTACACGCGCATCATGCTCGGCGGCAATGTCGTCATCCTGCTGCTGTTCCTGCAGAACGCCGCCTTCCGCGGGGCGGGCGACGCCGCGATCGCCATGCGCGTGCTGTGGATCGCCAACGGCCTCAACATCGTCCTCGACCCGCTGCTCATCTTCGGCGTCGGACCGTTTCCGGAGTTGGGGGTGCAGGGGGCCGCGGTGGCGACCACCATCGGCCGCGGGACGGCGGTCCTGGTGCAGGTCTACACGCTGTTTCGCCT
This sequence comes from Gemmatimonadota bacterium, assembly GCA_022822425.1. Classification (GTDB taxonomy): domain Bacteria; phylum Gemmatimonadota; class Gemmatimonadetes; order Longimicrobiales; family Gaopeijiaceae; genus BD2-11. The sequence goes on from JAJEBS010000190.1 coordinate 20,575, forward strand.
GGGGGGCAGGCTCCGCATCCGGCTGCCGCACCTCGGCATCCAGCCCTCCCTCATGGCGCAGCTCGTGCGCCTCTCGGCGACGGGGATGCTTCAGACCTTCATCGCCACCGCCAGCTGGATCGGGCTTACGCGGGTGACGGCGCTGTTCGGGGCCGAGGCGCTGGCCGGCTACGTGATCGCGATCCGGATCATCCTGTTCGCCATCCTCCCCGCCTGGGGACTCTCCAACGCGGCGGCGACCATGGTTGGCCAGGCGCTCGGGGCCGGGAACCCGGAGCGCGCCGAGCGCGCCGCGTGGATCTCGTGCAAGATGAACTTCGTTTTCCTGGGCGCGGTCAGCGTGTTCTTCATCGGCTTCGCGCCCGGCATCGTGGGGCTGTTCGGCGGAACCGAGGGCGCGTCGACCGTTGCCGTGACCGGGCTCCGCATCGTGTCCATCGGCTTCGTCTTCTACGGATACGGCATGGTGCTCACGGCCGCGTTCAACGGGGCGGGCGCGGTGTGGACGCCCACCATCCTCAACTTCTTCTGCTTCTGGCTCTGGGAGATCCCGCTCGCCTGGGGTCTGTCGCTTGCCGGCGGACTCCAGACGACCGGCGTCTACATCGCGATGACGGTGTCGTTCTCGACGCTGGCAGTGGTGGCCGCGGTGCTCTTCAGGAGGGGGCGGTGGAGGGAGGCACAGGTGTAGGCGCGGGACAGCGCCGGTGCGCCCGGCCGAGATCCGGGCGGGGCGCCTCGGGGAGGCCAGGGCGCCGGCCGGTTACACCCTCGGCAGCACCTCCGCCCCCGTCAGTCCGAGGTGGTAGTCGGTGCCCCAGACGGTCCCGATCCCGTACTGCTCCATCAGCGCCAGGCTGGAGGCGTCAACGTAGGTCAAGCGGGATCCCCGCAGGTGGTCGAGCATGCGGCAGGTGTTCCGGTGGAGTGCGATGGTCGCTTCGAGCACGACGAGGCCGTCCAGGTTGTCGAGGAACAGCCGGCAGGTGCGGGCGGGTTCCTCTCCGTGCCGATGCAGGAACCACGAGTACGCTTCGGACCACACCAGCATGGACGTGTGCCAGCGGGGCGGAGGCCCGGCGAAGAGCGCTCGCGCCTGCTCGTGGTGCTGGTCACGCCGGTTGAGCGCCGCGATGAGGATTCCCGTGTCCAGGAAAACCCTCGAAGCCTTCACGGCGATTCGCGCCCGTAGACCACGTCGTCAACGCTCGCGCTGTCTTCCGGCGCACCTTCGAAAATGCCCACCCAGGCCATCCAGGGATGACAGGCGGGCTCGCGCGACAGAGTCTCGGCCAGGCTTCTCCGGCACAGCTCCGCCAGCGAGATGCCTTGACGGCGCGCGGCCTCCTTGGCGCGCGCGTACATCTCCTCATCCACGGAGATCTGGGTTCTGATCACGGGGTGGGGACGCCTCTTTGGATGTTATCATAACATTGGATGATGATAACATACGATGAAGAGCATCTCCAGGATCCCCGCGGGGCTGATCGGCGTCTGCGAACATGGCCGGAAAGCTGCCCCGGCATCACGGGCGCCTCCATGGCACGACGAGCCGTCTGCGAACCCGGCCTTGCCGTCGCCGTTGTCGGTGACAGCGGGCCGCCGGGCGTACTACATTCCGGGCCATGCAAGGACTTCTCTCTTCCGGACATCCGCTGATCTCCGAGGCCGGCGCGGACATCCTCCGCGCGGGGGGCAACGCCTTCGACGCCATCGTGGCGGCGGCGTTCACCAGCACATTTGTGGAGCCCACCATGGCGAGCCTCGCCGGAGCGGGCTTCGTGCTGGCACGCACCTCTGCGGGGGAGGAGATCCTCTTCGACTTCATCGCCGCCGCACCCGGGCGAGCGCATCCCGGGCCTCCGGACGACGGTGATCGCGACTTCTACCCGGTGGACATCCTCTTCGGGGATATCCCGCAGGAGTTCACCATCGGGCTGGCCTCCGCCGCGGTTCCCGGCACCCTGAAGGGCCTCGTGCATGTGCACCGGCGTCTGGGGCGGCTGCCGCTCGCGGAGGTGGTCGCGCCCGCCATCGCCGCCGCACGGGGCGGCACCGTCATCACCCCGTTCGTGTCGGACTCGCTTCAGCTGATGTTCCCCGTGCTGCGGGACTCGCCGGCGGGGACCGCCCTCTTCCTGGATGAAGGGAAGGTTCTGCCCGCGGGCCGGCTGCACCGCAACCCGGGGATGGCCGACTTCCTGGAAACCCTGCCGCGTGATCCGAGGGGGTTCTACGGCGGGGATTTCGCCGGGACCATCGAGCGCGACATGCTCGATGGCGGCGGCCTGATGACGCGGGCCGATCTCGAACGCTACGAGGTCATCGAACGTCGTCCCCTCTCCGTGGCATATCGCGGGCGGCGCGTCCTCACCAACCCGCCCCCGGCGCTGGGTGGATCGCTCATGGCGCTTCGCCTCCTGCTTCAGGAGGAGACGGATCTGTCGCGCTGCGCCTGGGGAAGCCGCGAGCACGTGCGCGCGACGGCCCGTGCGCTCGAACAGGCGGTCCGTCTCCGGGGAGGAGAGGCGGCCCCGCGTGATCCCGCACACGCGGAGCTTCTGGATGGCGTCGATGCTCCGTTGATCCACGCGGTTCAGGGCACCACCCACCTCAACGCCTCCGACGCGGAGGGCAACGTCGCCGCGCTCTCCATGTCGAACGGATCGGGCTCGTCGTATTTCCTTCCCGGAACCGGCATCCACTTCAACAACATGATGGGCGAAGTCGATCTTCACCCCGCGGGATTCCATTCGTCGGAGCCGGGGGATCGGGTGGCGTCGATGATGTCGCCCGCGCTGCTCCTGGACGGAGACCAGGTGCTCGCCGCGCTCGGCACCGGGGGCAGCAACCGCATCCCGTCGGCGGTGTTCCAGGTGGTCTCGTGCCTCCTCGACCTGGAACTCTCGCCCGACGAGGCGTCCAACTATCCGCGCATGCATTTCGACGGCGAACAACTCCAGATTGAGCCGGGATTTCCCGAAGAGGCGATGGCCGCGCTCGCGAAGGAGTGGGACGTGGCGCTCTGGCCGGAGCAGAACCTGTACTTCGGCGGGGTGCACGTCGTTGCGCCGCGTGTGGCGGGGGTCGGCGGGGATCGGCGCCGGGAGGGCCACGGGATGGTCGTGGAGTAGCCGCTCCTTCCCACCGCCGCCGATCAGTGTGCGGCGCGAGAGGTCCCGGCGGTCCGGGTCATGGATCCGGCAGCAGTTCCATCGTGGTCGTCACGTTCGTCTCCATCGTCATCCCGGCCATGTTCATGTCGAAGCTGGCGCGGGTCGACTGGCTCCGGAATCGGCCCTCGGCGAGGTCCACGACCATGGCGCCGGTCATGGTTCCGGTGGCCGTCATTCCCGCACCTCCCGCGTCCAGCTGCATGTCGATCGGACCCTCGAACGAGACGGTTGCGAGGCTGCCCTCGAGGCCGACGAAGCTGTAGGTCATTCCCACCTCCACCGACATCGATCCGCCGGGGCCCATGGGCAGACTCATCGGCGCGTCCATCGCCCAGGAGTCCCCCGGACTGACCTCCTCCTCGGGAAACACGAAGTAGCCTGCTTCCCGGAAGAGGTTCTCCGGGTTGAACCCGGGGACGTCCGGCACGCCTTCGGTGTCGATGACGCCGAGCACCTGGCCCCGTGTGTCCATTTCCGTGGTGATGGCACTCCCCGAAAAGTCCGGCATCTCCATCCCGGGCACGGGCATCGGCATTTCCGTGGAGGTCGAGTCGATGGTCGTCCGGAGTCGGATCACCTCGTCCGCCACGCCGACGACGGTCTGCGTCTGATACGTGCGCATCGTCATGACGGGGCTCGAGGGCATCATCGGGTTCTCCACCTCCGCCTGCGTGGCGTGGGCGTAGCGGGAAACCTGGCCCTCCGGCGGCGTGAGCCTCAGCAGGATCGGCGTGTCGAGCGGTTCGGCCGGTGTGGGCGGATCCTGCCCGTATGAGGCGACTGCGGTCGAGAACAGGAGGGCCGCGGCGACCGCGGCCATGCACCATGCTGACTTCATCGATCCTCCTGACGTTGCAGAGATCGCGACCCCGGGAAGCGCGCCGTCGGGCGAAAGCCGCATTCCGCGTTCACCGACGCCGGGACGGGCATTCCCGCCGGGTTTCCGCAAGAACCTTAATGCAGGTTGCCGGTGTCGGACATCCGGGTTACGGTTCGCCGACGTCCGACAACAGCGTTGACGCGACCGTCAATTCCGTCCGCGAGGGCCATGACCGTCGGGTGGCTTCACGGTTCCGCAAGGGGGACAGAAGACGGGATGAGCCTGCCCTTTCACCCGATCGTCGCCGGCTGGTTCACCGAGACCCTGGGGCCGCCGCTCCCCGCCCAGGAGCGCGCCTGGGCCGCCATCCGCGAGCGCAGGCACACCCTGCTCGCCGCCCCGACCGGGTCCGGAAAGACCCTCGCCGCGTTTCTGAACGCCATCGACGAGCTGCTGCGCGAAGGGCTCGAGCACGGTCTCGAGAACGAGGTGCGCGTCCTCTACATCTCACCCCTCAAGGCGCTCAGCGCGGACATTCACAAGAACCTCGAGGAGCCGCTTGCCGCCATCCGCGAGCGCGCTGTGGGGGCCGGGCTGCCCGCCGTCCGCATCCGTTCCGCGGTGCGCACCGGGGATACGCCCTCCTCGCGCCGCGCCGCGATGCTGCGGACGCCCCCGCACATCCTGGTCACCACGCCGGAGTCGCTCTACCTGCTCCTGACCGCGGAGCGCAGCCGGGCGATGCTCGGCACGGTGCGCACGGTGATCGTGGACGAGATCCACGCGGTGATCGATTCGCGCCGCGGAGCGCATCTGGCGCTCAGCCTGGAGCGGCTCGGCCACGTCGTGGGCCGGCCCCTGCAGCGCATCGGGCTGTCGGCCACCCAGAAGCCGGTCAGCGAGGTCGCGCGCTTCTTGCTGGGGAGTCAGACCGGCTGCACGGTAATCGACGAAGGGCACCGCCGTGCCATGGATCTGGCCATCGAGGTGCCTCCCTCGCCCATGGAAGCGGTGATGTCGCACGAGGTGTGGTCGGAGGTCTACGAGCGGCTCACGGAGTCGATCGAGGCCCACAGAACCACGCTCGTCTTCGTCAACACGCGCCGGATGGCGGAGCGGCTTGCGGCCCGGCTGACCGACCGGCTGGGGGAGGAGGCGGTCACCGCCCACCACGGCAGCCTCTCCAAGGAGGCGCGCCTGAGCGCCGAGGACCGGCTGCGCGCGGGCAGCCTCAAGGCGCTGGTGGCTACGGCGTCGCTCGAGCTGGGCATCGACATCGGGCACGTGGACCTGGTGTGCCAGATCGGCTCGCCGAGGTGGATCTCGACCTTCCTGCAGCGGGTGGGGCGGTCGGGCCACACCGTGCGCGGCACCCCCAGGGGCCGCCTGTTCCCGCTCTCGCGCGACGACCTGGTGGAGTGCGCGGCGCTCCTGCGCGCGGTGAATGAAGGGGAGCTGGACCGGCTGGTCATGAAGCCGCAGCCGCTCGACGTGCTGGCGCAGCAGACCGTGGCCGAGTCCGCGTGCGAGTCCTGGTCGGAGGATGAGCTGTTCGACCTCTGGCGCGGCGCGTACCCGTACCGCGAGCTGGCGCGCGGGCACTTCGACGAGGTGGTGCAGATGGTGGCCGAGGGCTTCGTCACCCGGCGCGGCCGGCGCGGGGCGCTGGTCCACCGGGACCGGGTCAACGGGCGCATCAAGGGCCGGCGCGCGGCCCGGCTCACCGCGATCACGGCGGGGGGCGCCATCCCCGACAACGCCGACTACCGGGTGGTCCTCGACCCCGAGGAGACCTTCATCGGCACCCTCAACGAGGACTTCGCCATCGAGAGCTCCGCGGGCGACATCTTCCAGTTGGGCAACACCTCCTGGCGCATCCTCGCCGTCAACTCCGGGACGGTGCGGGTGGCGGATGCCCACGGGGAGCCTCCCACGATCCCGTTCTGGTTGGGAGAAGCTCCGGGGCGGAGCGCGGAGCTGTCGAGCGCGGTGGCCCGCCTGCGCGCCGACGTGGAGACGCGCCTGGACACGGAGGACGAGGATGCGGCCGCGGAGTGGCTCGAGGGGCTCGGACTTTCCGGCTCGGCCGCGCGCCAGATCCAGCACTACCTGCGCGAGGCGAAGCACATCCTCGGGGCGCTGCCCACGCAGGAAACGCTGGTGCTCGAACGCTTCTTCGACGAGGCCGGGGGCATGCAGATGATCCTGCACGCCCCCTTCGGCTCGCGCGTGAACCGGGCGTGGGGGCTCGCGCTGCGCAAGAAGTTCTGCCGCCAGTTCAACTTCGAGCTCCAGGCCGCGGCCACCGAGGAGGGCGTGCTGCTCTCGCTCGGACCGCAGCATTCCTTCCCGCTGGAGGATGTCTTCCGCTACGTGCACCCGGACACGCTGGAGCGGACGCTGGTGCAGGCGCTGATCGACTCGCCCGTCTTCCCGACGCGCTGGCGCTGGAACGCGACCATCTCGCTGGCGGTGCTGCGCAACCGCGCCGGGCGCAAGGTGCCGCCCCCGCTGCAGCGCATGGAAGCCGACGACCTGATGGCGGCGGCCTTCCCGGACGCGGCTGCGTGCCTGGAGAACATCGGCGGCGACCGCGAGATCCCCGATCATCCCCTGGTCCGGCAGACGCTGCGCGATTGCCTCGAGGAGGCGATGGCGATGGGCGAACTGGACGGTGTGCTGCGGCGGGTGTTCGCGGGCGAGATAAACTACGTCACGCGCGACACCCCCGAGCCCTCGGTGCTCAGCCACGAGATCCTCAACTCGGCCCCGTACTCGTTCCTGGACGATGCCCCGCTGGAGGAACGGCGCGCGCGCGCCGTGCAGACCCGGCGCGCCTTCGAGCCCTCGTCGGCGGACGAGCTGGGCGCGCTCGACCCGGCGGCGATCCAGCGCGTGCGCGAGGAGGTGTGGCCCGATCCGCGCGATGCGGACGAGCTGCACGACGCGCTGCTGACGGCGGGGGTGCTGACGGCCGCGGAGGGGGAGGAGGGGAACGGCGGAGGGGATGGGCGTTCGTGGTTGGGCTTCTTCCAGGAGCTGAGCGCGACCGGGCGGGCGGGGCGGTTGGAGGTGGCCGGCGCCGGCGACGGACCCGGGTCCGATGCGGCCGCCTGGTGGGTGAGCGCCGAGCGGCTGCCGGAGGTGCTCGCCGTGACGGGTCCGGAGGTGCGGCTCGAGCCGGCTCTGACGCCGCCTGCCGACCTGGCCGGGCGCGACTGGAGCCGGGAAGTGGCCGTGCGCGAGCTCGTGCGCGGCCGGCTCCAGTTGTGCGGCCCGGTCACGGCCGGCGAGATGGCCGATACGCTCGCGGTGGGCGAACCGGAGGTGGAGGCGGCGCTGTTGGCGCTCGAGGCTGAGGGCTTCGTGCTGCGGGGGGCGTTCACCAGCCCGGACGCGGGGATGGAGTGGTGCGAGCGCCGCCTGCTGGCCCGCATCCACCGTTACACCCTGAATCGGTTGCGGGCGGAGATCCGGCCCGTGTCGCAGGCCGACTTCATGCGTTTCCTGTTCGCGTGGCAGAGGGTCTCCGAGGGCGAGCAGGCGGCCGGGGCAGAGGGGCTGGCCGGCGTGCTCGCCCAGCTCGAGGGATTCGAGACCTGCGCGGGCGCGTGGGAGGCGGACGTGCTCGGCCGCCGGGTCGCGAGCTACGACCCCGGGCTGCTGGACGCGGTCTGCATGGCGGGCCGCGTCACCTGGGCGCGCATCTCTCCGCCGGCGGGGACCGGTCCGCCGGTGCGCGGGCCGCTCCCCGCTACCCCGATCGCCTTCCTGGACCGCAGCCGGATGGAGGTGTGGCTGCGCGCGGGCGGGGATTCCGTGGCACACGACCATCCCGTGGACGGCGGGGATCCCGCGTCCGGGGGCGATCCCTCGGCCAACGGCGCCGCCTCCCTCCTCTCCGCCCACGGGCGGGTCGTGCACGACGTGCTGGCCGCTCGCGGGGCCTCCTTCTTCCACGAGCTGGTGGGTGCGTCCGGCCTGCTCCCCACCCGGGTGGAGGAGGCGCTGGGCGAACTGGCCGCCGCCGGCCTGGCCACGGCGGACAGCTTCACCGGGCTGCGCGCGCTGCTCGTGCCCTCCGACCGGCGCAAGCCGCTCGGGCCGGCGAGCCGGCGGGTCCGGCGGGATGGTCGGAACGGGCGCGGGCGGCCGGAGCGGCAGGGGCGCCAGGGCCGGCGTGACGGGCGGCGGCGGTCGTCGGTCGCCTTTGGGGTGGACTCCGCGGGTCGGTGGTCGCTCCTGCGCCGCGACCGGCCCGGTGCCGGGGGCGGGGCGGGGGAGGGGGAGGAAGCGGTCGCCACCGCGGTCGCGCGCGTGCTGCTGCGCCGCTACGGGGTGGTGTTCCGCAGGCTGCTCGACAACGAGCCCCGCACCCTCCCCTGGTGGCAACTGGTGCGCGCGCTCCGCCGCCTGGAGGCGAGGGGCGACGTGCGCGGCGGCCGTTTCGTGACCGGCGTGTCGGGCGAGCAGTTCGCGCTCCCCGAGGCGGTGGGCCAGCTGCGCCGCATCCGCCGCTCGGCGCCGTCGGGCAGGCCGATGGCGGTGAGCGCCGCCGACCCGCTCAACCTCACCGGCATTCTCACCCCGGGCCCCCGCATCGCCAAGAGCACGAGAAACCGGGTGGTCTACCGGGACGGCGTCCCGGTGGCGGCACACGAAGCGGGCGCCTTCGTACGGCTGGGCGACTACGAAGACGCGGTCGCCAACCAGGTCGAGCGTGCCGCGCGCATCGGTTCGCTGCCTCCCGCGCTGCGTTCGTACATGGGGCGCAAGCGGCGGCGATCGGTGCCTTCGGGATCTTCGAGAACGACATCTCAACCGACAGGGGGATAGGGGAATGGGAATCAGGCGACGCGCTGCCCGGTGGTTGTGGTTGATGGTGGGAATCCTGCTGCTGCCGGCCTCCGGCCTGGCACAGCAGACGCATCCTCTTCTCGTAACCGAGGACTGGCTCGCCGAACGTCTCGACGACCCGCGCCTCCTGCTCCTGAACGTCGAGTACGACGAGTCGACGTTCCTGGAGGGACACATCCCCGGCGCGCGCTTCCTCCCCTACCAGGAGATCGTGACCCAGATGGGTGATCGGCTGGTCGAACTTCCTCCTCTGGCGCAGGTGGTCGAGGTATTCCGGCAGGCGGGCATCTCCAACGACCTGCACGTCGTTCTCTACGGTACGCCCATCCCGGCCGCGCGGGCCTTCGTAACCCTCGAGCACCTCGGCCACGAGCGCGTCTCCATCCTGGACGGCGGGCTCTTCGCATGGCGGGAAGGGGGGCGCGAAGTCGCGACGGGCCCGGTGTCCGGCGAACGCGGCACCTTCGAGCCCGAGCTGCAGGACGACGTCTTCGTGGACGCGGCGTGGGTGGACGAACGCCGCGACCGTGCCGGATACGCCCTTCTCGACGGCCGCCCCGACGACGAGTACACCGGGGCCGACAACGGGCGCGACGGCACCTATCGGCCGGGCCACATCCCCGACGCCGGGCACGTGTACTGGGAGGAGTTCATCCTCTCCCGCGAAGAACCGCGCTTCGTTTCGCGCGAGGAGATGGGAGCGCTCTTCCGGCGCGCCGGCATCGATCCGGGGGAGACCGTCGTCAGCTACTGCTATATCGGGATGCGCGCCAGCGTGAACTACTTCGTGTCACGCCTGATGGGCCATGAAACCCGCTTCTACGATGGCTCCTGGAACGACTGGAGCCTGCTTGGGCTGCCCGCGGAGACGGGACCGCAGCGCCCGCCCGGTTGAGGGGACGGTACCGTCACCGGCGTCCCTGGCCTTCTACTCCATGGCCGCAGCGAAACGCAAGCGAGGGCCGCACCGGCCCGCGAGCCCGCCGTCCGGGAGGACGCCGTCCGAGTTGCAGGCCAGCATCGGTTCCAGGTCTCGCGACCTCCGCCGCGTCTTCCTCGTCCCGCTGCTCCTGACGCTCGGTCTCCTTCTTCTCGCGCTTGCGCCCCGCGTCACCGACAACGCCCGGCTGAGCTTCGCGTTCATGGCGGCGGTGGCCGGGCTGCTGGCCTGGCAGGGGGTGCTGTTCGCAAGGCTGTCACGCGCGGGTGCGTCCCGGGGCTTCCAGGTCGTCCTGAGGCCTCAGCACTACCTGCAGGCTCTCGTGCAGCTCACGGTGTTCGCGGTCTGGGGCTGGTACTGGCGTCCCGTTTACGACTTCGCAGGGCTTCTGCTGGCGCAACTGATCTTCGCCTACGCGTTCGACATGCTGCTCGCCTGGTCGCGGGGCGAGCGTTACGTGCTCGGCTTCGGTCCCTTTCCCATCATCTTCAGCACCAACCTCTTCCTCTGGTTCACGGACGACTGGTTCTACCTCCAGTTCCTGATGGTGGGGGCGGGCTTCCTGGGGAAGGCGTTCGTGCAGTGGCGGCGCGAAGGGCGGCGCACGCACATCTTCAACCCCTCGGCGTTCTCGCTGGGGCTGTTCTCGCTGGTGCTGATCGCGACCGGGACGAGCGACCTGACGTGGGGGCAGGACATCGCCACGACCCTCACCTTCGTCCCGACGATCTACCTGCTGCTCTTCGGGCTCGGCCTGGTGGTGATGTACTTCTTCCGGGTTACCCTGGTGTCGGGATTCGCTGCCGCCGCGCTCTTCGGTCTGAGCGCGCTCTACGGGTCGGCGACGGGGGTCCCGTATTTCATCGACTCCGAGATCCCCGCCGCCGTCTTCCTGGGGCTGCATCTCCTGGTGACGGACCCGTCGACATCGCCGCGCACGCGCACCGGCAAGGCCATTTTCGGGGCGCTCTACGGTGTGGGGGTCTTCGGGCTGTTCTGGTTCCTCGAAGCGGTGGGTGCGCCGACCTTCTACGACAAGCTGCTGTGCGTGCCGCTGCTCAACCTCAGCGTGCCGCTTATCGACCGCTTCGTGCGCTCGCTCCAGAGCCGCCCGCGCATCCGTCGCATCTTCGGGGCGCCCTGGGCGACGCCCAACCTGGTCCACATGGGGGTGTGGATCGCGCTCTTCGCCGCCATGACCGCGACCGGGCGCACCGACGGCCTCCACCGGGGCGACATGTTGCCGTTCTGGCAGGAGGCGTGTGAGGAGGGCCGGGCGGGCGCCTGTGAGCGGCTGGTGCGCATCCAGGCGAGCTACTGCGCCGACAACGCGGGCTGGGCATGCAACGAGTTGGGCGCGCACTACGTCGAAGGCCGGATCGTCGAGCCGGACGCGGAACTGGCGATGGGCTACTTCGCGCGGGCGTGCGAGGCGCAGTTCCAGGCCGGCTGCGTGAACCTGCTCGATCCGTCGCTGGTGAGCCGGGCGCCGCCGCGTCCGCTCGACCTCAGGCTGCTCCTGCGCCAGGGAGGCCTGAACCTGGTCGACATGCCGGAGCGGGACCTGCTGGAGCGCGCCTGCGGCCATGGCTGGGCGTTCGCGTGCGAGCGGCTGGGGACGGAGGTGCGATGAGGCCGGCGGATCGAGGACGCGACACGATGAACGCCGGGGCCGCTGACTGGGTACGGAACAGCATGCGGCCGGGGAGCGGCGCGCGATGAGGCTGCTGGCAGTGTTCGCAATCGCGGGGTTGATCTTCGCGGGTGTGTGGCTGGACTATCGGGTTCAGATGGCGCGGGCGGGATCCGGGCCATTGGATTCCGATGGAATCGCTCCTGTTCCCACCGGGTCCGCAGATTCCTCCCCCGCGCTTCCGGGCTATCGGGCCGATCTCGGCCATCTCCCGGACGACCCGCTGCTGGGCTTCGTGGAGATAGCGGCAGGGCCCTTCCTCATGGGGAGCGACCCGGACATCGACACCCTCGCCTACGACGTCGAGCGCTGGAGTTCGGGCCAGCCGCAGGGCGCGGTGGATGTACCGGTCTTCTTCATCGGCCGCAGCGAGGTCACCGTGGCGCAGTTCGGCGCCTTTGTGCGTGCCACCGGCCATGCCGCCGACCCGCAGGCGCTTGCAGGGCCGCCGCTCCATCCGGCGTCGTTCGTCTCCTGGCCGGACGCGCTGGCGTACTCTCGCTGGCTGGAGGAGCTGCTGCGCGACGCTGCGGCGACGCCCCCGGAGCTGAGCAACCTTCTCGCCGAGGGTTGGCACGTGACGCTTCCGAATGAAGCGCAGTGGGAGAAGGCCGCCCGCGGGGACGACGGGCGCATCTTCCCCTGGGGAAACGAGTTGCGGCGGGACCGGGCCAACTTCGCGACCGGGAGGCCGGCGCCCGTGGGCGAGCTGGCCTGCCCCGAGTGCCCCTACGGCCTGAGCGACATGAGCGGCAACGTCTGGGAGTGGACCCGCAGCCCCTGGCAGCCCTACCCCTACGACGAGGCGGACGACCGCGAGGGGCTGGAGGGCGACGCGCTGTGGGTCATGCGCGGCGGGTCGTTCAGCGACCCGGTGCGCAACGTGCGGGCTGCGATCCGGGGTGCGGCCGGACCGGACGTGCGTCGCGAGTTCATCGGCTTCCGGGTGGCGATCACGCAGGATTGAGGGCCTGCGCCCGCCCGACACCCGGACGACGGCCCGCTCGGTCCAGGCCCTGGGTTCTCTCCAGCCAGAGAGGACGGATCACCTCAGTCTCTCCCGGCGATGTCCGCCACGTGGACAACCCGATCCCCCAGATAGGGATGCTTCCGCACCTTGTTGTAGAACCGGGTATCAGCGGTCACGACCGGGAAGTCCTCGGTGATAGCGAGCGCCAGATAGAAGCAATCGTAGATCACGTGCCCCAGGTCTACCGCCAGGCGCGCGCTCGAGCAGGCGAGTTGCCGCGTGGAGAGGGTGGTGGCCAACGGCGCGGCGCGCAGCAGGTCCACCGCCTCCGCCAATTCCTCGCGATCGATCTCGCCGTGCCGGCACTTGGCTGTCAACGCGCTGGCCGCCTCGGCGAACAGCAGATCCGGGGCCAGCAGCGTAACGCCGGAGTCGAGCAGCGTGGCCGCTTCGTCAGATAGCGGTTCGGTCACCAGCCACTTGACCGCTACGCTCGCGTCGACGACGTACCCTCTCATTCCGGCGCGTCCCGATTACGATCGGCCCGGATCGTCTCCGTGCTGTCGATGCAGGAGGAGAGACGCCGCCGCATCGCCCTCGCCCGCTCGGCGAAGCTTCCCTGGTCGGGGAGCAGCGCAACCCGCAGGATTTCGCGGTGTTCGGCCTCGGCGGACCGCCCTTTGGCCGCCGCGCGCTGCTTGAGTCTGCTGATGATCTGTTGGGGCACCTTGCGAACCGTGAGTTGAGCCATCTCTTGCGCCTCTTGCCGGCCGACCCGAGTGTGCAGGCAATGCCATCACAACATCGCCTTCGCATGCAATGCTGTCAACTCTCTGGGTCGCATGACACCCGGGTGCGGCCCTGTCGCCATCTTCCACCCGGCTGCCCCGACTCTTTGCGCTCCGCCATCCCCTCACAGGTTCAGCCAGTAGTTCACCTTGACAAGGAAGATGTTGTCGGGGCGGATGCGCACCAGTTCGCCGGCGTCGTAGCGGAAGTCGAAGTCGCCGATGCCGTCGGACGCGAGCGGGTCCCAGGCGTCCCGCCGCGCGCGGTGGTAGCGGCGCTGCTGCCATACCAGGAAGAGCGTCGATCCGGGGCTCCACTCCCAGCGCAGGACGGCATTGCCGCGCAGGCTGCGCACGTTGAAGTCCCGGTCGTGGATGGTGATTTCAGGAGCGGCCCCAGAGCCGTCGGGATCGATCAGGAAGCCGCCGTTGTCCAGCCGGTACATCGTGCCCGCGTCTTCGCCGTAGCGCAGGAAGTCGAAGGTTCCCGGCGTCCGGAATTCCTTCAGGCCCCCGTAGTCGCCGCTGGAGATGAGCGGCTGGGTGTAGACCTGGAGCGTCAGCGTGGGCGAGAAGGTGACGTTCAGCCGGGTGTCGAGGGAAAGCGTGGTCTGGTCGATGGGGGCGAAGATGTAGCGATGGCCGAAGGTGGCGGTGGCCAGCGGGTCGGTGCGCGAGGTCACGTACTGCGCCTCGGCGTAGCTGCGCGTGAGCCTGGGGCCCAGACGCAGCTCCAGCTTCTCGCCCGACTTGTAGGTGACGTTCAGCGATCCGGTGTGGCTCCAGGATCCGGCTTCGTCGAAGGCCCAGTTGTAGCTCGCCCGGCCGCTCACGGGCTGCCGCGAGTCGGAGGAGAGGTTGGCGTTGCCCGCGTAGTATTGGGGATCGCGCGCGAGTGGGCCGCCGCGGGTGAGGCGGTCGTTGTCGGTCGGAGCCCGGATCACCCCGCGGACCGAGCCGCCCCAGTAGTTCAGCCATTGCCAGTTCAGGTTGACGTTGAACTCCGAGTGCAGGCGGTCGCCCGCCGTGTTCCACTTGCCGTCCGGACCGCCGGAGACCGACCAGTTGCGCAGCCACGTTCCGGGGCGCGGCTGGCGCCAGGTGAGGTGGGTGTCGAGCATGATGCGGTCGGCTTCGGTCTGGAAGCCGATGTCGTTGACCTCGTAGCCGGGGCTGATGCTCGCCATGGCGATGCGCGCCGTGAACGACCCCGACTGCTTGTTCACGTCGAACATGGCGTAATGGCCGCCCAGCGAGGTGGCGTCGGGGTCGAGCACGCGGTTGTCGTCGGGGCGCTGGAAGTAGCGGGCCGAGGCATGCTGTGTGCGCAGGATGGCCGCCTCGCTGCCGGAGACGAGGCTGCCGGAGAAGGCCCCGTTGATGCGCCACGAGCGGTCGTCCCACTCGTGGATGAAGTCCACTCCGGCGACGTACGCCGAGGAGTGCAGGCGGTTGTCCAGGATGCTGCCGGAGAGGTTGCGGTTGACGGCGGTGGCCATGGCGCCCAGTTGCGTGAGGCCGTCCCGGAGGTCGCGCCGCAGCCTTCCCGCCAGGTAGTTGGTGGCGGGTTCGAGTTCGGCTTCGCCGCGGATCCCGCCGGCGTCCACGTAGGGGGCCATTTCGCGCCCGGTCACGGCCTCCAGCAGCCCGGCCGACCAGCCGTCGCCCACCTTTCCGGTGATTTTGGCGGCCCCCACGATGGTGGTCGCGGTGGGTGCGTCCGAAAAGACCGCGTCCGACGCCATCGGCCCCTGCGGCCGTCGGCCGATGCGGCGCGAGTACATGACGGTCGGGGGACGCCCGGTGCTGCCCCCTGGTCCGCCGCGCGCGAACTGGAAGATCTCCCCGCCCTCCACGAAGAAGGGGCGCCGCTCATCGAAGCGGGTCTCGAAGGCGGTGAGGTTGATCACCGCCGGGTCCACCTCGACCTGGCCGAAGTCGGGGTTGACGGTGGCGTCCAGGGTGAGGTTCGAGCCCAGCCGGTACTTGAGGTCGGCGCCCGCCCGTCCGAAGTAGTCGGAGCCCGAGCGGAACGGGTTGCTGAACGAGACGTCGGCCGGCGCCGTCCGGTGAATGTACTCGGCGCTCAGCCCGGCGTAGGGCAGGATCTCCAGCCGGCGTCCGGAAGCGACGCCCTCGATTCCGCCGAGGTGCCCGAATCGCGCCACGCCGCCTGGTTCAAGCTTGGGCGTGAAGGAGAAGACGGCGCGCTCCTGGTTGCGATTGATGGTGCGCTCGATCTGTAGTCCCCACACCTGATCTTCGGCCGGGCTGAAGCGAAGCTGGCTGAAGGGGATGCGCATCTCCGCGAACCAGCCCTCTTCGGTGATCGAGGTAGCGACGTCCCAGACCGGGTCCCAGGAACCGTCCCCGCGGCCGTCTCCCCTGCCGCCGCCGAAGATGCCCGATCCTCCGCTCAGGACTTCGTCGCGCTTCATCCCCGAGGGATTGGTGGAGAAGCGATACGCGGTGCGGTGATCGTGGTAGCTGTCCACGGTCACCGTGAAGAAGTCCGAATCGGGCACCCCCGCGTCGCGGCGGGCGAGCCGGGTGGTGACCGGCGCCGAGTCCAGCAGCCGCGCGCCTACGTAGAGGGCGTTGTCGTCGTACAGGAAGCGGACTTCTGTGCGCTCGCTGACCGGGAAGCCCTCGTTCGGGTCCATCTGGGTGAACTCCGTCACCGGTGCGGCATCGGCCCAGGGCGCCTCCTCCAGCCGGCCATCGATCCGGATGTCGGTGGGCGTTCGGAGCGCGCGTGCCTCCGGCGCCTCGGCGTGGGGCACCAGGGCAAGCGCCGGGACGCCGCCGTCATCGTTCTGCTGGGCGGCCAGAGCCGCGGGGGCGGGGAGGAATGCGGGAGAGGCGGCCAGCAGGAGGGCCGCCGGCAGCCCGAGCGGGCGCACCCTGCCCGGCGCGCCGAGACCCGTCCGGACCGAGCGGTTCACCATCCGTGCGGGCGCCTCGGCTTCGCGGGACGCCGCACCTTCATTTGACGTGCCGACTGGGAGGGAGTCTCGATGCCGGCGAGCTCCATGTCGTCCAGATAGCGCACCGTATCGGGGGCGGACACGGACTTGCGCAACTCGCGGTCGAAGTTGGCCCGGGCGCGCGCCGACTCCTCCTCCGGGGTGTCCCCGCTCGAGTAGACCACCCGTCCGACCGAACGCTTGTCCAGACGGAGCGCGGACCGCACTTCCTCTCCCGCGAGGAAGGCGGATCGGATCGAGGGGAAGCGGTAGACGATCTGGCCGGAGT
The DNA here is from genome assembly GCA_022822425.1 of Gemmatimonadota bacterium. Lineage (GTDB taxonomy): Bacteria > Gemmatimonadota > Gemmatimonadetes > Longimicrobiales > Gaopeijiaceae > BD2-11. The sequence goes on from JAJEBS010000190.1 coordinate 37,074, forward strand.
CGGCGGGCTCAACCTCGGCGTCGAACTCGGCGGACATCTTCTGGAGCTGGTTGCGCACGTCGGCCGCGCCGATGTCCGGGTCCACCAGCGCGATGCGCACATCGTCCGTGGCGCGCTCCGCCGAGAGCGGGGCTGCGCCCCCGAGGCTCTGCCGGAAGACCATGCCGAGAAGCACCTTGCGCACGTTGCGCAGGCGGCGGCGGGCGTTCTCGGCCCTGTGGCCGACCCACCGCACCAGCGGCACCGAGAAAAAAAGCGTGCTGAAGACCGCGGGGACCCAGATGAGGCCGATCTCGGCCCCCGGTCCCCCCAGTCCCAGAGGGGGAAAGATCAGCACCGGGGCGGAGAGCGCCGCCAGCAGGTTGAACCCGTTCAGAGAACCGATGAGCACGTTGGTTCCGGTCTTGTTGCCGGTGAACTCGGCCGCCTTTTCCAGGCGTTGCCACGCCGGGGCGGGTGGGCGCGCCTTCACGCGTCCGTGCGCGCTCACCAGCAGGTCGGCGAAGCTGTAGACCAGTTCGCCCTCGCGCGAGACGTGCACGTCCCCGCCGTAGGCGCCCATCAGCCGGCCGATCTCCTCCTCCGCCTCCGGGACCGGCAGCCCGGTGTGGCGCACGAGTTCGGGCACGGTCAGGGTGCCCTTGCGCGCCCGGATGAGACGGATGACGCTGCGGTCGCGGTCGCGAAGGGTCGCGCGCGGCCGGTCGGGGCCGAAGACGAAGGCGAACACCTTCTTGTAGAAGGGCACCTTCCTGCCGCTACGGCGCTCGAAACGGTTGCCGTAGTACGGTTGGCCCAGGCGCCAGTCCGGGGTCCAGAGCCAGAACAGGAAGGGAAAATGGAAGCCTCCGCCGCGGTGCCGCCCGCCACCCAGAATGGAGCCTCCGTTGCGATCGTTGCCGCGCGAAGCGGCGATCAGGGCGGCGATCAGAAGGGCCACGAAGACGACGAAATAGACCACCAGCATGACCACGATCCAGATCTTGAACGCGGTCTTGAGCACGCGCGCGGCGGTCGAGCGGAAGCGGACCCAGAGGGGCGTGTGGTCGCGCCGCAGAAGGCGGCGCTGGAAGGCGTACACGATGTCGCCCTGTTCGCCGACTTCGACGTGTCCCTGGTACGTCTCCAGCAACTTCCTGAGGCCGGATTCGGCGTCCGCCTGCGCGAGTCCGGTGGCGGCCATGACGTCGCCGACGGTGGCGCGCCCGCCCAGGCCGCGGAGGGCGCGGCGAAGTGGATCGGCGATCGGGGTATCGAGACCGGTGGCCGGAAGTGCGGTCGCCATCGTGTCGCGTCCGGGGTTTCGGGGGTCGTGGATCGCGGGACAGCAGCGCACGCGATTCTTGTCAACGGGGCTACGTACTCTAATCTATTCCGTGTTTCGCCACAGGCGAACGCCGCGCGGGGATGCAGGGTATCCGACCGGGGCGGTGGGCCGGGCGACAGGCATGACGGGAACGAAAGGCGAGGAGGGGCTGGACGGGATGCTCGATAAACTGCGGTGCTTCGGGTCGGCGTGGCGCTCAGGTTGCGGAAGACTCCTGACCTGCGCGGTCACCCTGGGCGGCGGTCTGGTCGCGGGGTGCGGGGGCGGGGAGGATGCGGGGGAGGTCCGGCTGCTCCCCGGGAGCGAGGAAATCCTCCACCGCGTCCTCGAGACGGAGGACTCCCGTTCACGCGACGACGCCGCGCACTTCACGTTCCTCGAGGGAATCTCCTGGCCCGACCCGGAGGTGCAGCGGATCGCCGTGCGCGCGCTGGGGCGCCAGGAGAACCCTTCGGCTCTGGTGGACATCGATTCCATGCTGGAGAGCCCCTACGCGGATGTTCGGGCCGAGGCCGTCAACGCCCTCGCCCAGGCCGTTGCCGGCAGCGAGCCCGGCCGGGCGATGCTCACGCTGATGAACTTCCTGCCCCACGAGAGGGAGCCGGAGGTGCGCAGCGCGGTGCTCGAGGCCCTGGGCCGGCTCGCGTACCGGAATCCCGAAGAGGTGGGGCAGGCCTACGACCTCCTGCTCGAGAATCTGGTCACGGGGCTGGCAGGAGGCGGCTCCATCTCCCTGCGGAGGCTGCCCCATCCCGTCATCCTCGGAGGCGCGCGCGCGCTGGAAAGCCTGATACGCACGCAGTCCCAGCTCGCGCCTCCCCCGCTCGTGCTGGAAGCGCTGGCGGAGTTGGCCGGCTACCGGGGGGTGGATGGAGAGGAGGACGCGCAGGTGCGCCGGCTCGCCCTGGCGGGACTGGTGAGTGCGGGAAGACCCACCGAAGACGTGATCGCGGCCGCGCTGGCCGACGAGGACGCGCAGGTGCGCCGCCTCGCCGTGCTCGCCATCGAGGAGGGCGCGCTCGATGAGGTGCGGGCTCCCCTCGCCCGGACGCTGACCGACACGAGTCACCTGGTGCGGGTGGAGGCCGTGAGAGCCTTGAGCGAAAGGGTGGACGGCAGCCAGGCCTGCGCGGAACTGGTGGCGTTGCTAGAGGACCCGAGCGCGCACGTGGCCCTCGAGGCCATCAACCGCCTCGCCGGTTGTCCGCCGGAGACCGCTCTGGCGCCTCTGGATGCGCTGGTCCTGCGGGCCGACTCCGTGTCGGCCGGCGACTGGCACCGGGCGGCGCACAGCCTGGTGGCGCTGGCCGCGGTTTCCTCCTTCACCGCCCGCGGCCGGCTGCCCGCATTCTCCGCTCATCCGGTCTGGCAGATGCGCATGTATGCCGCGCGCGCCGCCGCCCGCCTGGAACTCGTACCCGAACTCCTGGCGCTGGCTGGTGACGAGCACTGGAATGTGCGTCAGGCGGCCATCGCCGGGCTCGCGCCGCTGGTGGGCCACGACGCCGACTCGGTCTACCTCGACGCCCTGGGCGCGGACGATCCGCAGCTGGTGCTGACGGCGGCCCGATCGCTGGCCGGAAGCACGCATCCGGATGCGCTGCCGGCCGCCTTCGATGCGCTCGGGCGCATGAGTGCCGATCGCAGGGAGACCCACCGGGACGTGCGCCTGGAACTCCTGCAGAGGATACGGGAGCTGGGTTCCCTGGAAGACCTCGATCGCGTGCAGCCCTACATGGAGGACTACGATCCGGTCGTAGCCCGGGTCGCCGAATTCCTCCGCAACGACTGGACCGGAAGCGACCTTCGCTGGGCTCGTCCGTCGCCCCCGGAGCGGGCGCCGATGCCCACCTTCGAGGAAATGCGCCGGATGGCGGCTTCCCGGGCCGTGATCCGCATGGCCGGGGGCGGCGAGATCGTCCTCGCACTGCTCCCGTTCGAGTCGCCCGCCAACACGGCGCGCTTCGTGCGCCTGGCGCGCGAAGGATACTTCGACGGGCTCACCTTCCACCGGGTGGTCCCCAACTTCGTCATCCAGGGGGGCAGCCCCGGGGCCAACGAGTACCACGGGGACGGGCCCTACACCCGCGACGAACTGACCATGCGCTCGCACGTGCGCGGCACCGTCGGCATCTCGACCCGGGGGCGCGACACCGGCGATGGCCAGATCTTCGTGAACCTGGTGGACAACCCCCGCCTCGACCACAACTACACCATCATCGCAAGGGTGGTGGAAGGCATGGAGGTGGTCGACGGCGTGCTGGAGGGGGCCGTCATGGAGCAGGTCGTCGTCGTGGAACCGGCTCCCGGGTAGACGCTCACCGCCGAACAGGCTTTCATCCCAAACCGGCTCCGTCCTCCGCGCCGGATCGTCCATCGGCTGCAACCCAGTCCCCGCCCACCCGCGAGACCGCCTCATGTCCCAGCGAAACATCCTCTACCTGTCCCGTGCCCACGTCGAGCAAGCCGGAGTCTCCATGGCGGAGATCATCGACGCCCTGGAGTTCATGTTCCGGGAGAAGGCGGCGGGCCGGGTGGAGATGCCGCCCAAGCCCGGCATCCATCCGCGGCCGGACTCCTTCCTGCACGCGATGCCGGCGTACGTCGAGCGTCAGAATGCCGCCGGGATCAAGTGGATCTCGGCCTATCCGGACAATCCCGCGCACGGATTGCCCTACATTACCGGGCTGATCCTCCTGAACGACCCGGAGACGGGGCTGCCGCTCGCGGTGATGGACGCGACCTGGATCACGGCCATGCGCACCGGGGCCGCGTCGGCGCTGGCCGGCAAGTACCTGGCGCGCCCGGATGCCTCGAGCGTCGGCATCGTCGCCTGCGGCGTCCAGGGGCGCAGCAACCTCGAGGCCTTCTGCACCCTGTTCCCCGTGCAGCGGGTGCACGCGTACGACATCGACCAGGCCGCCATGCACGCCTATGTCGAAGAGATGGGAGAGCGCATGGGCGTCGAGGTGCGGCCGGTGGGAACGGTTGCGGAGGCGGTACGGGGGATGGACATCGTCGTGACCAGCGGCCCCATCCTGCTCGACCCCGACCCCGCCATCCCGCCCGGGTGGCTTTCGCCCGGCGCCTTCGCATGCCCGCTGGACTTCGACTCCTACTGGCAGCCGGAGGCGTTTCGCGAGGCGGATCTGCTGACCACCGACGACAGCGCGCAGTTTGCCTACTACCAGGGCGGGAGCGGCTATTTCGGCGACACGCCGACCCCCCACGCCGAACTGAGTGACGTGATCGCGGGCGGCGTCGCCGGACGGCGGGCCGAGGGCGATCGCATCATCGCCATCCATCTGGGGCTGGCGCTCGAGGACATGGCCACGGCGAGACTCGTCTACGACGGGGCGCGCGCCGCCGGGATCGGCGTGGAGCTGGAGATATAGGTGGCTGAACGGGGCAGGACGGAGATCCGCCGGCGCGACCGGGCCAGGGACGACGCCTGGACCCGGGACTTCATCCGGCAGGCGCGCGTCGGGGTCCTCGCCATGACCCGCGGCGAGCAACCTCTCGTGAACAGCAACCTGTTCGTGTACGACACCGCCCGCCACGCCATCTACATCCATACCGCGCGCACCGGGCTGACCCGCGACAGCCTGTCCCGTCCGGTGCCGGTGTGTTTCTCGGCCTTCGAAATGGGGCGCCTGCTGCCGGCGGACGAGGCGCTGGAGTTCAGCGTCGAGTTCGCCAGCGTCACGGCGTTCGGGACCGGGAGCGTGGTGGAGGATCCCGAGGAGGCGCGCGAAGCGCTTCAGATGCTTCTCGACAAGTACGCGCCCGAGCTGCGGCCGGACCGCGACTACCGCGCGATCACAGAGGGAGAGTTGAAGCGCACCAGCGTGTACCGGATCGACGTCGAGGACTGGACCGGGAAGCTCAAGCTGGTGGAGGACGGGTTCACCGGCGCCTTCCACGTGCCCCCGCCAGCGATCTTCCCTCGGGCCCGCTGAGTCACGACGCGGCGGGTTGTTCGGCTCCCGGGGGCGGAGCCGCCGCGCCCCGTCGGCCCGCCACCGCCGGATCGGCGGGGCCTCGAGCGGGACGGCTCAGGGATCGGCGTGGAGAAACGTGCAAAGGGCGAAGACCTCGACGCCCATCGCCCCAAGGTGCCTGCGCCCGGGGAGTTCGGGCAGGTCCACCACGAAGCCGGCTCCCACCACCTCGCCTCCCATGCCGCGGATCAGTTCGATTGCCGCCGCCGCGCTCCCGCCGGTCGCGACCAGGTCGTCGATGAGCAGGACGCGCATTCCCGCACGGATCGACCCGGTCTGCATCTCGAGGCGCCCGGTGCCGTACTCGAGCGCGTAGTCGACGCCCACCACCTCGCCGGGCAGCTTCCCGGCCTTCCGCACCGGCACGAACCCGACTCCCAACCGCTGCGCCACCGGGACGCCGAAGATGAACCCGCGCGCCTCGATGCCAGCGACGGCGTCCGGCGCCTCCGGGGCGAACCGCCGCACCAGGGCCTCGGTGGCCTCCTCGAAGCCCTCGTGGTCCTCGACCAGTCCCATGACATCGCGGAAGCGGATGCCGGGCGCGGGGAAGTCCGGGACCATGCGGATGAGGGACTTGATGTAGTGTGTCATGGTGTTTACTGACGAGATAACTGTTGAGAACTGACAATATCATCACAACACCATCGGGCCGGCAAGGCGGCCAGCTAGCCCCGGGCGTCCCATTCGGCGAGCAGGATGGCGTTGGCGAAGGCGTGCGGGCTGCCGTAGCGGCACCGGACGGCTTCGGATCGGGACACCTGACGCCAGCACCGGCGCGGGAACCGCTTGAACCAGGTCGCGCGATCCCACCCCAGGTCACCGTCGGCGATCATGGTGTCCAGCGCCGGGTTGTAGCCGAGGGGCACGGTGATGGCCAGGAGTCCGCCCGGCGCGAGCAGGCTGCGGCATCGCTTCAGGGCGGCGGCCACCCTGTCGGCAACGGCCGGTGGCTCCGAGGTCGCCTTGGGCTCGTCGAATGCGATGTGCTCGAACGTCGAGATCGAGAGGATCAGGTCGAAGCGCTCGGCGGGTGCGAAGTCCACGATGTCGACCTCGAGCGAACCCGGTTCGTACTTGTCCACGACCAGGTGGCCGCCCTGGAAGTAGTGCGGCGTGACGCGACCCACCTCGAGGAGCCGCTCGGACGGGACGCCCGCCATCAGCGCGCGCGCCAGCGCCAGCTCCACGCAGCGCTCGTTGGCCCAGGTCACGTTGTGGCGGGCGTACACCAGGGGATGGGATGCGCCGCGGTATTCGACGAAGCGCGCCCGGAGCATCGGCATGAGCAGTGGGGCCAGCATCCAGCGCGCCGGCTTCAGGAAGAGTTGCGCGAAGCCGAAGCGCCGGATGAACCAGCGGACGCCGCCCACGCGCCGCACCCAGCCGGAGACCGACGGGGTCGTCCGCCGGGGCTGGGCCGGGGTGTTCGCGCGAGTCACGATCCTGGCTGGGGTCGAGGGAAGGGGCCGGGCTACATCAGCCGGAAGATGCTGGCGAGCGCGTTGAGAAAGCGCAACGCCTCCGAAGCGGTGTGCAGGAAGGAGGTGCGCTCGCGCCCCGAAGCGTGGGCGAAGAGGCCGGTGACCGTGGAGGCGACGTCCGCGTCCGGCGGGAAGGCGCGTCCCAGCTTGATGGTCTGGGTGTAGGGAAAGAGCTGGTCGGCGGTGCCGTGCACCAGCCGCACGGGAACGTTGACGCGCGCCAGGTACGGCACGGGGTTCAATTCCGGGATGCCCGCCATCACTCCGCCCAGCCCCTCTGCAAGGCGCGCACCTCCGACCGGGTCGGGCAGGGTGCCGGCGGGCGGGGCAAGCGTCTCGAAGAGGGACTGCTCGCGGGATGCGAGGCCGGCGGCCAGGCGGCGCCTTACGGGCTCGATCCCGGGGTCGGTGGCGAGCACGTTGTTGTCGCCGGTGTAGGCGGCCAATGCCCGCAACGCCTCCGCAACCCTGCCTGCGCCCTCGTACCCCGGGATGCGCGTAAGGTAGTTCGCGCCCACCACCCAGCGCGCGTAGGGGTCGGGGGCAAGGGACTCCTCCCGGCCATCGAGTTCGTGCGCCCCGGTGAACTGGAAGCGGGAGGACTCCTCCACGGAACAGTAGCCCCCGAACGCGACCACGCAGGCGATGCGCCCGGCGAGCGCCGGGTCGGTTGGGGCGATGATGGCCTGGGGGGCGCCGAAGGAGAAGCCCACCAGCCCCACCTGACGGGAGGCGAGCGCGCGCTGCCCCTCCAGCGCGCGCAGTGCGGCCGAGATGGTGGTGGTGGTGGCCGCCGTGGAGAGCCGGACGTCCCGCCACTCCGGAATTTCCGGCACCAACGCCGCCTGACCGGTGGACGCCACTGCGCGCGCGAAGCGCACCAGGTAGGGGTGGTCCCGCCCGGAGCGGGTGATTCCGTGGAGGACCACCCAGACGGGAATCGGCCGGTACCGTTCCGCGCGGGCGCGGCGGGCCGCCGTGCGCGGCAGGAACAGCGAAGCCGGGAGCCGGCGTCCATCCCGCTCGATGTGAATCTCACGCTCCACCACGGGAGCCCAGCCCGTCATGAAGCTGCGTGAGAAGCCGAGCGCCGGCCCGTATCCGGAGGTCATGTCTGCAAGTTAGCTTATTCTCGCGCACACCCGCATCATCCCGCGGGACGATGCTGCTACAGCGACCGGCCGGCGCGGGCCGGCAGCAACCGAAACTCCGAGACCGGGTTCATGGCACAACGCCATCTGCTGTCCGCGCGCGTTCGCGCACCGCACGCCGTCCCGGGCGAACCGGCCCCGGCGACCTGCTCCGGCCCGGCGGATCGGTGATCCGGCTTCCGGTCCGGTCGGAGGGCGGCGGCCGCAGCGAGCCGGCGAAGCCCGCCGTCTGGTTCCACACCTTCGGGTGCCGGGCCAACCAGTACGATACGGAGCGCATGCGCCAGGAACTGGAGCTCGGCGGCGCCCGCGCCGTCGCCCGGCCCGGCGAGGCCGATGCGCTGGTGGTCAACACCTGCACGGTCACCAACCGGGCGGATGCCGAGGCCCGCCGTCTGGTGCGCCGGCTGAGGCGGGAGAACCCCGGTGCGCGCATCCTGGTGGCGGGCTGTTCGGCCGCCCTGCGGGAGGACGACTACCGGCGCATGCCGGAGGTGGACGGCGTGGTGCCGGGACAGGACGCGCGCGCGCTGGCGAGCCACCTCGCGACGCTGGAGCCGGCCTTCGGTCTGCCGTCGGCCGGGGAGGGGCCCTTGCTGCGCAACGCCAGAGGCACGCGCGCGTGGCTCAAGGTGCAGGACGGGTGCGACCGCAAGTGCTCGTTCTGCGCGACGCGGCTGGCACGCGGCGCTTCGGTCTCGCGCCTGCCCGACGAGGTGGTGAAGGAAGCCCGGGCGCTGGCGCGCGTCCACCCCGAACTCGTGATCACCGGCATCCACATCGGACACTACGGCAGAGACCTGGAGCCGCGCGCCACGCTGGCGGAGCTGTGCGCGCTCCTGCTGGAAGCCGTGCCGGCCCGCATCCGGCTGTCGTCCGTCGAGGCGACCGAGATCGACGACACCCTGCTGGCGTTGCTCGCCAATTCGGGGGGGCGCCTGGCCCCTCATCTCCATGTTCCCCTGCAGAGCGGTTCGGACAAGGTGTTGAGGCTCATGCGGCGCTGGCACACGCGCGCGGCGTACCGCCGGCGTGTCCTCGAGATCGCCGGCAGGATGGGACCGCTGGGGCTCGGCGCCGACATCATCGTCGGCTTCCCGGGGGAGGGCGAGGAAGAGTTCGAGGAGACCCGCGCGCTGGTCGAAGAGTTGCCGTACACCTACCTGCACGTGTTCCCGTTCTCCGTCCGGCCGGGCACCGCGGCCGCCGAGCTCCCGGATCGGGTGCCGGGCGATGTCGCTGCGGCGCGCTCACGACTGCTCCGGGAGATGGCGCTGGACAAGAAGGAGCGGTACCTGCGCGGCCGGGCCGGAACCGTTGCGGACATCGTGGTGGAAGGCTCGCGGGAGCGGATTGCGGGCGTCACCGGTGACTACCTGCGCACCCGGATCGAGGGGCACGCGAGCCCCGGCGATCGCTTCCGTTCCGTCCTTGAGCTTCGCGACGGAGAGCTGGTCGCCGCGGTGACCTGAGCCTCGGCCGCCCTCCCCTCCGGCGAATGCCGCCGGATCTGCCCATGCTCCGCCGCGGCGCACTGAATCCGCCTCGCCGCTGCTCGAGCGGGGCAACCCTTTCGAGCCCGGGCATCATCCTCTTCATCGGGAGCGGGCTGGAGCTACCGAGGGCGCGCTGGACGCGAAGACGAGGAGGGGGGATGACGAGGCGAGGAGGGGGGATGAGGTCTGGGAACGTGTTTTCGGCGGGTCCGCCGGGCATCGGGCCGGTTGGCCGGGCGCTGGTCCTGATTGCGGCAGGTCTTGGGTGGGGCGCCGGCCCGGCCGCCGCGCAGGTCGACCTGGTCGGCACGGTACGGGACTCGGTAAGCAACGAGGTGCTGCCCAACGTTCTGGTGTCCGTGGACGACCACGAGTTCCGGGCATTCACCAACGAGTTCGGGCGATTCGTGCTGGTCGGCCTGCCCGCGGAGACGAACCGGGTCCTGCGGGTGGAGCACCTCGGCTACGAGACCCGGGAGATCACGTTGGCCGCCGCCGCCCGCGAACTCTCGGTCCTGCTCGTGCCGCGCGCCATCGAGATCGACGGCGTGACCGTGACCGCCACCACCGCGACCGATATCGTCGCGCAGGGGGAGGCGGCCGGACAGATCACGCTCTCGCCCCAGCGGCTGGGGACGCTGCCCTCGCTGGGAGAAACCGACGTCTTCCGAACGCTTCAGCTTCTTCCGGGCGTCAGCGGCACCAACGACGCCACCTCCGGTCTCTTCGTGCGCGGAGGCACGCCGGACGAGAACCTCGTGCTGCTGGACGGGATGACGGTCTACCACGTGGACCACTTCTTCGGGGTGTTCAGCGCATTCAACCCGGATGCCGTGCAGGATGTCCGCCTCTTCAAGGGCGGCTTCCCCGCGCAATACGGCGGGCGCACCTCCAGCGTCGTCGAGATGGTCGGCAAGTCGGGCAACCCGGAAGAGTTCCGGATGTCGGGCGGGCTGAACCTGCTGAGCGCGCGGGCGGTAACCGAGGTTCCACTGGGCGGAAAGGGGTCGTGGCTGGTCTCCGCGCGCCGGTCGTACACCGATCTCATGCGCACCGGCCTGTACAACGACATCTTCGGCACCCTGGAGGGAGCCGACGACGCGGATGCCGGAGTGCAGGGGCCGGGCGGACGGTTCGGGGGAGGCGGTTTCGGCCGCTTCGGCAACTTCCAGCAGCAGACCTTCGAGCCCGACTTCTACTTCTACGACCTGAACTCGAAGCTCACCTTCCTGCCCACCTCCGAGGATGTCCTCACGCTCTCCGTCTACGGCGGGGAGGACCGGCTGGACGAGTCGACCCTGGGGCAGGAGATCGCGACCCCCGCGGGTGACACCCGGCTGACCCCGGACAGGGCGGACCTCTCCAACTGGGGCAACCGCGGCGTGAGCGGACGGTGGGCCCGGCAATGGGGCAGCCGGCTGGCGACGGACGCGCTCTTCGCATACTCGCAGTATTTCTCCGAGGCGACCCTAGACGTGGCCTCGTCGCAGTTCGCACGCGGGTTCGACGAAGACAACCGCGTGAAAGACCTGACGGCCCGCCTGGACAACACCTGGCGGCCCTTCCCGTCCTCCGAGATCGGGTTCGGGGCTCAGTTTACCCGCAGCGACGTGTCCTACGCCCTGACCCGGCTGCGGGGCGACTCGGCCCAGACCCTGAACCTGGACGGCGAGAGCAACCTGACCGCCGGATACCTCCAGCATTCCTGGACTCCCTCCGCGAGAGTGGACCTGACGGCGGGGCTCCGGGTGACCGACTACGACGGGACCGGGCAGACGTACTGGGAGCCGCGCGCGTCGGCCCGCTACTCCCTCACCGATCGACTCTCCCTGAGCGGAGCCTGGGGCCGGTACAACCAGTTCGTGAAGCGGGTCGAGAACGAGGACATCCTGGAGGGGAGCCGCGACTTCTGGATCCTCGCCGGCGACGACATCGCGCCGTCGTCCGCCGAGCACTGGATAGCGGGCATCGGCTACGAGACCGACGACTACCTGTTCGACATCGAGGCCTACGTCCGTGACCTTGGGGGCGTCGCGCAATTCTCAACCCGATCACGCCGGGCACCCGGTCAGCGGCTGGCGGAACTCTTCTTCGAGGGCACCGGGACGGCCCGCGGCATCGAGGTGCTGGCGCAGAAGAAGCGCGGCGACCTGACGGGCTGGATCGGCTATACGCTCGCGAACGTCGAACACGAGCTCGAGGGGTTCAACGACGGGCTCGCATTCCCGGCGAGCCATGACCAGCGCCACGAGGTCAAGGCCGTCGGCAGCTACCAGCTGGGCCGCTGGACGCTGACCGGCGGATGGGTCTACGGGTCCGGCAGGCCGTACACGGTGCCCGAAGCCCAGTACCCGATCACGCTGCTGGACGGGCGCACGCTCAGCTACATCCACGTCGGCGCGAAGAACGGGGAGCGCCTGCCCGCCTATCACCGCCTGGATCTGGCGGCGAGCCGCCGCTTCGAAGTGGGGGAGTTCTACTACGAGCTGAACCTCTCGCTCTTCAACGTCTACGGCCGCAACAACGTGTGGTATCGCCAGTTCGACCTGACGGACCTGCCCATGCTGGTCACGGACGTCACGACGCTCGGATTCACGCCCAGCATCGGGCTTCGCGCGGGCCTGCGGTAGAGGAGAGAACCACCATGAAGCATAGAATCGCATCACTGTTCAGCGCCGTTCTGGCCGTAGCCGCGGCCGGCGCCTGCGACGACGATCTCGCCTTCGCGCCGGAGACGCCCGACACCTTCGTCGTGCAGGCCTTCCTCTTCGCCGGGGAGCCGGTCACCGAGGTGACGATGACGGCGGTGCTCGCCATCGACGCCGATTCCACGGCCGTGGCCGCCCCGATCGCGGACGCGCGCATCGCGATCATCCGCGACGGCGCACGGTTCGAGCTGGTTCCCACGGAGGGCGAGCCGGGCCGGTATCACTATCCCGGCGACGACCTGCTGGTCGAGGTGGGGGATGTCTTCGCCCTGGAGGCTTCCCACGGCGACCGCACCGCGACCGCGGAGACGGTGGTTCCGGTTCCGCCGCAGGGACTGTCGCTGTCCGCGACCGTCCTGGCGCCTCCGGAATTCGGCTCCCGGGGCGGCGGCTTCCAGCCGGGCGCAGGGGAGGGCCTGATGGCGCGCTGGGAAAACTCCGCCAGCGCACTCCACTACGTGGTGGTCGACAACATCGAGGCGGAACCGACGCCCTTCGCCGAGAGCCCGTTCGGTGCAGGGTTCGCCCGGCGTCTGGTCCAGCGCCCGACCGCGAGCGACAGCGCGCTCGTAAGCGTTCGTTCGCTCTCGTACCTCGGTCGCCATCGGGTGAAGCTCTACCGGGTCAACGAGGAGTACGCCGACCTCTACGAAGGCCTCAGCCAGGATTCCCGGGATCTGAACGAACCCCCGTCGAATGTGCGGGGGGCGTTGGGCGTGTTCTCGGCGTTCAGCGCCGACAGCGCGTTCTTCGAGGTGCGGTGACGGCGTCCTGAACAGGTCCTGGACCGGGCCGGGGGCAGTCTCGCGGTGCCCGTCGCCGAAATGTGGGCCGCGGGGCCAACCTTGTCCCGCGCCGTCGGACGCGTCCATCATTAGGAATGAGGGGACGGTCTGCACATCGAGGGTTGCGAAGGCGCGCGCGCGACGGCGCGACGGTTCACGATCGTCGGTCCGCCCGTCATCCGATTCGATCCGGCATCCTGCTGGTGCTCCTGACGCCTCCCGCGTTCACACCCGCGGGGCTGGCGGGCCAGGCGGAGGCCGCGATCGTCCGCCAGGTACCGCGCTGGTCCGTGGAGGGCAGCCTGGGCTCGCGTCTGGTGGGGACCCTGTACGACGAGTTCGTTACCCGGAAGACCCTCGCCGACCTCCCGAGTCAGACGCGGTGGAAGGAAACCGCCGGCCCGGGCCCGGAGGCTCGAGTGGTGCTGCGGCACAATCCCGTCGGGGGCGCGGGCCTCTACCTGACGCTGCTCGCCGGCCAGTCGGGAACCGTCGCGCGCTATTCCGGTGCGCTGTCACCGCCCGAGGACATTTCGCGCAGCACGGTCTACTACGGCGTCGGCTTCGGCCTCGGCATGAAGCTGTCGGAGTGGGAGCGGGGGCGGGGCGTGCTGGCGTACAGCCTGGGAACCGTCGCGCTCACTCAGACCATCGATCTGTCGCCGGGACATCGGGACGCGTTCGCGCAGATGGATGCGCAACATCCCGGGGACATCCAGTGGACCTCGCGCACTTCCACGTCGTGGGGACTGGATATGGGGGCATCGCTGCGCGTCCCCATCGGGGAGAATTCGGCGCTCCGTTTCTCGTTCCGGGACCTGGTGATCCCGGTCAACACGGCCCAGCTCGCGGCCCAGGAGCGGGACGACGTCAGATCGGTCTCCAGCGAACGGGTCGCCTTCAGCCTGGCGCCGTTCACCGCGCACCAGATGAGTCTGAGCGCCGGCTTCGAGTACGTTTTTTCCTGGGCCGCCCCGCGGCGGGATGTCGTGCCCGTGCTGCCGGAACGGGTCGAGGTCGCGGTAGCCGACCCGGCGGTCGAGGCCGCGCTGGAACTCGCTGCCGCAGGGGACACGGCGCGGGCCGTTGCCTCCCTCGAACAGCGTGTCGCGCTGGTGCCGCGGGACGGTCTCGCGTGGCGCGCACTGGCGCTGCTGCGGGCTCCGCGCGCCGAGTTCGATCCCACGGTGCGCGACCGGACGCTGGCCCATCTCGAACGTGCCCTCAACATGAATCCAGGGGACACGGAGCTGTTGCGGGCGTACGGCCGCATTCGCGGCATGGTGCAGCGGGAGGGACGGGTTCCGGAAGCCGTCGAGGTGCGCAGGCTCGAACTCTCCCGACTCGCCCTCCAGAGCGGAAGCGACGGAGGCCTGCGGCTGTCCGGGGCCGCGCGCGGGCTCGGGGCCGACCCTCAGGGGACCTACCGCTACGCGATCACGGTAGAGGTGTTCGATGCCGGTGGCCGCATGCTGCGCGTCCGGCCCGGGCTGGACGAGGCCCGGGTGGATCCGGATGGACGGCTGGTTCTCGAGGGAGATGGGGATCGGCTCCCCGTCCCGCTCGCCCTGGACCTCTTCCTCGTTCAGCCGGAACCCGGTATCTATTCGCTCCGTCTGAGACTGACTGATCTGGAGTCGGGGGCCACCGTTGAGACCAGCGAAGGCTTCGAGGTGCCCGGGAGCTGACCGCGGATTCCCGGTCCCGTGATATGAACGAGCACCGTCCGCCCTACCTCGCCGCCGTCATCGCCAGCGCCGCGATCTTCCTCCTGTACGTCGTCACGCTGGCGCCCACCACGTCGTTCTGGGACACGAGCGAGTATATCGCGACCGGGTACATCCTCGGGATCCCGCATCCGCCCGGAAACCCGCTCTTCGTGGTCCTGGCGAGGGTGTGGATCGTTCTGCTGTCCCCACTGGGGCTTCCGGTGGCGGTGCGCGTGAACCTGCTGGCCGCCTTCACTTCCGCGGCGGCGAGCGGGTTCTTCTTTCTGGTGGCCCACCGCATCGCGTGGGGGTTGCTGGGCGACCACCGGCGGGCGCTGGTGGGGGCGGCGGCAAGCGCGCTGCTGGGCGCCACGGCGTTTACCGTGTGGAACCAGTCCGTGGTCAACGAGAAGGTCTACACGGTCAGCGTGCTGGTAATCGCCGCCGTGACCTGGCTGGCGGTGCGCTGGCGGGACCGGCGCGGCGAACCCGGGAGTGGGCGCCTCCTGCTGGTGGCGGGCTACCTGATGATCCTGGGCTGGTCCAACCACACCATGTCGCTCCTGCCCGCGCCGGCCCTGGGCCTGATGCTGCTCATGACGGCCCCGAGGGTGCTTCTGCGCCGCGACCTGTGGATCCGCGCGCTCCCCCTCGTCGTGGTCGGCCTGTCCTTCAACGTGTTTCTGCCCATTCGCGCAGCCCAGCGGCCAGTGATCAACGAAGGCGACCCGCTTTGCGAGTCCGCCGGCGAAGTGGCGGCCGCGGTGTTGACGGCCGGAAACGCAGGTTGCCCCAGGCTCGCCTCGGTTCTCCAGCGGGACCAGTACGCGCCGCCTCCACTCAGCCAGCGCCAGGCGCCCCTGGCCTCGCAGTTCCAGAACTATTTCCAGTACTTCGACTGGCAGTGGGCGCGCGGGCTTGATCCCTCTCCCGTACCGAGCGGAACGAGGGCTCCGGTCACCGGCGTCTTCCTGGCTCTGGGTCTTTTCGGCCTCCTCGTCATCCGGCGCGCCGACAGGGGGCTGTTCGCCTACATGGCGACGTTGACGGTGACCGTGACGGTCGCGCTCGTGATCTACCTGAACTTCAAGTACGGCTATTCGCTGGCGCCCGAGATCGCCGATCCGGACCTGCACGAGGTACGCGAACGGGACTACTTCTACATCGTCGGCTTCATCGTCTGGGGCGTGCTGGCGGGGACCGGGCTCACCGCGGTCTGGCACATGGCCGCGCGGCAGCTCAGGTGGCGAGACCCGGGCACGGGGAGCCGGATGCCGGTGATGGTCACCAGGCCGGCGCTGGGGCTGGTGACCTTCCTGGTGGTGCTGACTGCGCTGACGCCCCTGGCCGTCAACTGGCGCTGGGCGAGCCGCGCCGGGGACTACGCGGCCCGCGACTGGGCGTACGATCTGCTCCAGAGCGTCGAACCCTACGGCGTCCTTTTCACCAACGGGGACAACGATACCTTCCCGCTCTGGTATCTCCAGGAAGTGGAGGGCATCCGCAGGGATGTCACCGTCATCGTGGGGCAGTACCTGTTCACGCAGTGGTATCCGCGGCAGCTGCAGGAACTCACCCGGCCGGATCGGCAACGGCCCTTCGAGCCCGACGAGCGGGTAGCCGGCCTGTATCCCGCGCGTGAGATGCCCACTCGCCCGGTGATCTCGCTCGCCCCCGAAGACATCGACCAGATCCAGGGAGCCGCCACTGCGCAGGACGCGAATGTCCGCCTGGGACCCGTCGTGGTGCAGTACCCGCGCGGCACCTATCTCGACCGGGGGGACCAGGTGGCGCTGGCGATCATTCGCGACAGCATCTCCGAGCGCCCCATCTACTTCGCGTGGACCGGGGGGATCATCCGCTCGCTGGGCCTGCACGACTTCGGGGTCCGCCAGGGGCTCGCGACCCGGCTCGTTCTGCGGGACGTCGAGACGGACGGGCGTTTCGTCAGGACGGACGCTGCCCTGGGCGGGGAATGGGTCGATCTCGAGCGCACGCGCAGGCTCTCCAGCGAGGTGATGATGGCCCGCAGCCTCCGTTATCGGGATATCTGGTCCGACCGCACCACTCTGAACATTCCCTACTACTACTTTCACTTCAGCCGCGTGCTGTTCGACCGGGGTTCGGTGGCCGGGCTGCCCGCGGACGAGCTGGCCCGGTACCGCGCCGACATGGAGGCGTTCGGCGTCACCATGCAGGGCGGATACCGGGTGATTCCCGAATCGGAGCCGTGAGCCGGATGAGGATCCACGTTTCCGAAGGCCCACGGGGCCGGAGCGGGCCCGGGGCGGTGTCGAGTCGGCTGTCGCCCCCCGAACTGCTCCGCTACGCCCGACACCTGGTCCTGCCCGAGGTCGGCCTCTCCGGCCAGCGCAGGCTCAAGTCGGCCCGCGTGCTCGTGGTGGGCGCGGGAGGGCTCGGCTCGCCGGTGGCGCTCTATCTGGCCGCGGCGGGGGTGGGAACGCTCGGGCTCGTGGACTTCGACGAGGTCGACGCGACCAACCTGCAGCGTCAGATCCTGCACGGCGAATCCGACGTGGGCCGGCTGAAGCTCGACTCCGCCCGCGACCGGCTCGCCGAAACCAACCCCCACGTCGAGGTCATCGCCCACGACGCCAGGCTGAGCAGCGGCAACGCCCCGTCCGTGCTGGCCGACTACGACGTGGTCGTGGACGGCACCGACAATTTCCCCACCCGCTACCTGGTGAACGACGCCTGCGTGATGCTCGGCAAGCCGAACGTGTACGGCTCGGTGCACCGCTGGGAGGGGCAGGTGTCGGTGTTCGCCACCGAGGACGGTCCCTGCTACCGGTGCCTCTTCCGCGAGCCGCCCCCGCCCGGCCTGGTGCCCAACTGCGCCGAGGGCGGAGTCCTGGGGGTCGTCCCGGGTGTGGTGGGTTCGCTGCAGGCGCTCGAAACCGTGAAGCTGATCCTCGGGCAGGGAAGACCACTCGCGGGACGGCTCCTCATCTTCGACGGGCTGGAACTGGAGTGGCGCGAGGTCTCCGTCCGGTCCGATCCCGCCTGTCCCGTATGCAGCGACAGCCCCACACAGACCGAACTCATCGACTACGACCTCTTCTGCGGCGCGGAGCCGGAGGCTGAACCCATGACCCTGTCCCCAAACGAGGCACCCCGTGAACCGGCAGGCCCCGGAAGCATCGACGTCCTGGAGGCCAGCAGCCGCCTGGGGGGCGAGGCCTCGCCCTTCCTCCTGGATGTGCGCGAGACCTACGAATGGGACATCTCCAACCTCGCGCCGCAGGGCGCGGTGCTGATTCCCATGGGCGAAGTGGGCGCCCGTCTCGACGAAATCCCGCGCGAGCGACAGATCATCGTCCACTGCCGCACCGGCGTCCGCAGCGGGGACGTGGCGAATCAGCTCTGGCGGGCGGGGTACCGCGACGTGCTGAACATGGAGGGGGGGATCAATGCCTGGGCCCGGCAGGTCGACCCCGGGCTTCAGATCTACTGAAGCAGTCGAACCGCGCCTGGTTCCCGGGTCTTCGGCAGGTGCCCGGACAAGGGGTCAGAACGCGGCCAGCTCCCGGATCGCCGAGACCACGTCCGGCACCTGCGGAAGGATGACCTCCTCGAGCCGGGGCGCGTACGCGACCCAACAGTCCCGGGAGGCGATTCGCCGCACCGGCGCGTCCAGCCACTCGAAGAGCTCATCGGCGACCCGCGCTGCGATCTCGGCTCCGTAGCCCCAGGAGAGCCCGTCCTCGTAGGCCACCAGCACGCGGTTGGTCTTGCGCACCGACGCGGCGACGGCGTCCATGTCGAAGGGCGACAGGCTGCGCAGGTCCACGATCTCGGCCTCTATGCCGTCCCGTTCCGACGCCACCCGGGCCGCGTCCAGGCTGCGCTTCACCAGCGCGCCGCAGGTCACGATGGTGAGATCCGATCCCTCGCGCGCGACGCGAGCCTTCCCGAAGGGGATCATGAAATCCCTCCCGGGCTCGAGACCCTTGTTGTACACCTGCCGGTACAGGTGTTTGTGCTCGAGGAAGATGACGGGATCGTCGCAGCGGATTGCGGTGCGCAGGAGCCCGCTGGCGTCGAGCGCGGTCGAGGGCAGGACGACGCGCAGCCCCGGCGTGTGCGTGAACAGGGAAGCCCCCGTCTGCGAATGGTAGATGCCTCCGCCCGTGAGATAGCCGCCGAAGGGCACCCGGATGACCACGGGCGCGTCGAACGCGCTGTTGGAGCGGTAGCGCATCGTGGCCAGTTCGTTGCGGATCTGCATGAACGCCGGCCAGATGTAGTCGAAGAACTGGATCTCGACGACGGGCCTGAGCCCGCGGGCGGCCATCCCGATCGCGCGCCCGACGATGTTCGCCTCGGCGAGCGGCGAGTTGAAGACGCGGTCGCTGCCGAAGCGCTTCTGGAGCCCGTGGGTCACCTTGAAGACCCCGCCCTTGCCCTGCACCTGCTCGAGGGCTTCCGCGCGCGAAGCGTCGGCTACGTCCTGGCCGAACACGACGATGCGAGGGTCGCGCTCCATTTCGTCGCCGAGGCAGCGGTTGATCAGGTCGACCATGGTCAGCTGCTTGCTTCCCCGGTCGAACTCCGCCGAGCCCTCCGTGTCGAATTCGGGCTTCGTGGGCGGCGCGGTCTCGGAGTAGAGGTTCACCAGCGCCCGCTCCGGCGGCGGCTGGGGACGCTCCAACGCCCGGACGGCAGCTTCCCGAACCGCGGCATGGGCCTCCGTCTCGATGCGGTCGAGCTGCTCCGCGGTAGCAACCTTGAGGTCCAGCAGCAGTTGACGGGTGCGGGTCAGGGGATCCCTTTCCTCTTCGGCAAAGCGCTCTTCCACCGTTCGATACGCGCGCTCGTCGTCCGACATCGAGTGAGAGTAGGGCCGGATCGTGAAGGCGTGCACGAGCGCCGGTCCCCGACCCTGCCGGCAGTGGCGCACCGCGGCGCGGCTCGCCTTGTAGCTGTCGATGACGTCGGTGCCGTCGCACTTCGCGATGAACAGATCCGGGAAGGAGGAAGCCAGCCCGGAGATGCTGCCGCCGGCGGTCTGGACCTCCACCGGCACCGAGATCGCGTAGCCGTTGTCCTCGATCAGAAAGATGACGGGAAGCTTGAGCGTGCAGGCGGTGTTGAGCGCTTCCCAGAACTCGCCTTCCGAGGTGGCGCCCTCTCCGGCCGAGACGAGCACGACTTCGTCCTCCTCCACCTGCCCCACCCGCTTCCGCACTTCCGCGAGCCCGGCAGCCCGGCGTCCGCCCTCGGCGCATCCCACGGCCTGCAGGAACTGCGTTCCGGTCGGCGACGACATGCTCGTGATGTTGAGACGGGGGTCGCAGAAATGGCACGGCATCTGGCGTCCGCCGGATGCGGGATCGGCCTCGGCGGCCACCGCCTGCAGGAAGTGCTCGTACGGGGTCTGGCCCAGCGCCAGGGAGAGCGACCGGTCGCGGTAATACAGATAGAACCAGTCGTGGGCCGGCCTGAGGTGGGCGGCCATGGCCACGCCGATGGCCTCGTGGCCCGCGCTCGAGATCTGGAAGAAGGTCTTGTTCTGCCGCTTGAGCGTGATCTCGCGGTCGTCGATGCCGCGCGAGGTCACCATGATGCGGTAGAACTCGACCAACTGGGTCGAGGTGAGGGCGAGTCCGTCGCCGGGGAGCTTTCTGCGGCCACCGGCGGGCGCGTCGGGTGGTAGCGTTCGGGTGTCAGGTGCCATATGGGAAAGATAGCCGGAGCGAGCAACAGGGTCCAACCGGCGGAGGGCCCGGGACCTCGGTCAGCGCGCTGTCGCGGCGTCGAGCTGGTCGGCCAGCAGCTGCGGATCGGCGACGGGCCTCTGACAGGTGTACTCGTGGCAGACGTGGGCGCGCGGTGTTCGGTCACCCCGGTCGCCCGCCACGAGCCGCCAGGGTGCCCGCGGCGTCCTGCCCGCCTGGTCGCCGGTGACCAGCCGGTTGGGCAGATAACGGCCGTGCGCCGCCTGCAGCAGCGCCCGGGTGGCGTCGTCGTCGGGATCGCCCTCGATGACCACTTCCACGCCGGGCCGGTCGAAGGCGTCGGCCACCGTGAGCAGTCTCCCGTACGCGCTGGGGAAGCGCGCCATCGCAGCCGCCTCGCCGGCAAGGACCCGCGCCGCGAGGATGCGAAAGTCCTCTCGGTCCAGAAGGCGGCCCAGGCGCAGCAGAACCTCCGCCGCCAGGGAGTTGCCGGCCGGAGTGGCGTTGTCGGTGGCGTCGCGGGGGCGCACCACCAGCGCCTGGTCGGCTCGGTGGGTGTCGAAGAGCAAGCCGCTCGCGCGATCGAAGAATCCCTCCAGGAGGGCTTCGGCAAGCTCCGTGGCGCGATCGAGCCAGACGGCCCGAAGCGTCGCTTCATGCAGCGCCAGGAAGGCCCCCGCAAGCGACGCGTAGTCTTCCAGAAACCCGCCCACCGGCGAGGGCCGGTCCTTGTGGCTGCGCAGCAGGCGGCCGTCGCGCCGCAGTTCGGCGAGGATGAATTCCCCTGCCTGCTCGGCCGCGTGCACGTACTCGCGCCGTCCCAGGGCCGCCCCGGCTTCGGCGAAGACGCGAATCGCGAACCCGTTCCAGGCCACGATGACCTTTTCGTCGCGGAACGGCGGTTCGCGCAGCGCCCGGGCTTCAAGGAGAACGGCCGATGCCGGCGCGAGCACAGCGTCGAGTTGGTCCGGCGCGAGCCCCTCCGCCCTGGCCACCGACTCCGGGTCGTGGGGCAGGTGAAGGATGTTGCGGCCCTCGAAGTTGCCGGCCGGGGTGACGTCGTAGCAGCGCCGGAACAGGTGCGCCGTGGACGGGTCGAGCAGCGCGTCGATCTCCTCCGCCGTCCAGAGATAGAACAGCCCTTCCTCGCCCTCGGAGTCCGCGTCGCGCGCGGAGTAGAAGCCGCCCTCCGGCGAGCGCAGGTCGGTGAGCATGTAGGCCAGCGTCTTCTCGGTGACCGCCAGGAATTCGGCGTCCCCGGTATGCAGATGAGCCTGCAGGTACGCACTCGCGAGCAGGGCGTTGTCGTAGAGCATCTTCTCGAAGTGCGGCACCAGCCAGCGCGCGTCGACCGTGTAGCGGTGGAACCCCCCACCCAGCTGATCGTGGATTCCGCCGCGCGCCATCCTGCGCAGCGTGTGCGTCGCCATGGACAGGAGCCGCTCGTCCCCCGATCCGTGGTGAACCCGCAGCATGAGCTCCAGCACCATGGGCTGGGGGAACTTGGGCGCTCGCCCGAAGCCCCCGTGGATCGTGTCGTAGCCGCGGGCGATGTTGTCGCAGGCGGCGCGCGCCAGCCCGGTTCGCGCCTCGCGGTCGTCGGGTGATGCCCGACCCGCGTCCGGAGGCCTCATGGAGCGCTCCAGCAGCCCGCGCATCCGGCTGGCGGCCTCGCGCACTTCGGCCTTGCGCCCTGTGTACGCCCGGCCGGCGGCCTCGAGCACCTGGCGGAACGACGGCATGCCGTGGCGAGGCTCCGGCGGGAAGTAGGTCCCCCCGTAGTAAGGCAGCCCCTGCGGGGTCAGGAAGGCGGTCAGCGGCCACCCCCCCTGCCCGGTGATGCTCTGGACCGCGCGCATGTAGATCGCGTCCAGGTCGGGCCGCTCCTCCCGGTCCACCTTGATGTTGACGAAGTGCTCGTTCATGAGCGCGGCCGTCCCGTCGTCCTCGAACGACTCCCGCTCCATGACGTGGCACCAGTGGCAGGCGGAATAGCCTATGGAGAGGAGGATGGGCCGGTCATCGTCGCGCGCGCGGCCCAGCGCTTCGTCGCCCCACGGGTACCAGTCCACCGGGTTTCCGGCGTGCTGCAGCAGGTATGGGCTGGTTTCGCGCGCCAGCCGGTTGAGCGCGCGCCCGCCGGGCGCCGGCCGGACGTGACCGGAGGAGCCGGAGCGCGCGGATGGTGGCGTGTCGGTCATGGCTGCATCGCCTCCAGAACCCGCTCCCGGAAGGCGCGCGCCCGCTCGAGCACTTCCGCCTCGCTCACCGTCAGCACCTCGCGGTCGCGCACCACCACGCGCCCGTTCACCAGCACCGTGGCGACATCGCTTCCGCGGGTCGCGTAGACCAGGTGCGAGTAGACGTTGTAGAGCGGGGTGAGGCCGGCCCGGCGGGTGTCGACGAGTACGACATCGGCGCGCTTCCCCGGCTCGAGCGATCCGATCTCGTCGTGCAGCCCGAGGACCCGGGCGCCGCCCATGGTGGCGAGGCGGAACACGGTCTCGGCGGGTAGCGCGGTGGGATCGGCGGTGGCGAACTTGTGGATCTTGGCGGCGGTGTCCATCTCGTCGAAGAGGTCCAGGTCGTTGTTGCTGGCCGGCCCGTCGGTCCCGAGCCCCACCGGGATACCTGCGGCCAGCGCCTCCACGATCGGGGCCGCCCGCGAAATCCCCAGCTTCATGTTGCTCTCCGGGTTGTGGGCGATGCCCGCTCCGCTGGCCGCGACGCGCGCGATGTCCTCCTCGGAGAGATGGATGGAGTGGGCGAGCACCGTCCCCGGCCGCAGGGCGCCGATGGACTCGAGCGCCTCCACCACTCCCATCCCGGTCAGGCCGCTCACTGTGGCCAACTCCCCCGCGTCTTCGGCGGCGTGGATCTGGAAGGGAGCCCCATGGTCGTTGGCCAGCCGCACGGCGGCCGCCACGTCTTCGAGCGAGGTCGTATAGAGCGAGTGGGCGGCCACGCCGGGGGTCAGGGTGGGATGGTCCCGGTAGCGCTCCATGAAGTCGGCGGCGTCCGCCAGGGAGGCGGCCGGCGACGCAAAGTCCGGGGTGGGAAAGCCGATCACATGCGGCCCGAGCACCGCGCGCATCCCGGCGTCGATGGTGGCCCGCGCACCGTCGTCCCGGAAGTAGTACATGTCCGCGAAGGTGGTCGTCCCGCTCTTGAGCATCTCGATGCACGAGAGCAGCGTGCCCCAGTACACGAAGTCGGGGCTCACCAGAGCCGCTTCCGCCGGGAAGATGTGCTCCTCCAGCCAGGTCATCAGCGGCAGGTCGTCGGCTAGTCCTCTGAGGAGCGACATCGCCGCGTGCCCGTGCGTGTTGACCAGCCCCGGGATCACGAGATGGCCGGTTGCGTCGAGCACGGCGACGTCGGAGGGTCGGGGATCGTCGTCGGCCAGTACGCCGGCGATGCGTTCTCCCTCCACGAGCACAGCGCCGCCCTCGAGCACGGTTCCGGCGTCGTCCATGACCACCACCGTGCCGCCGTCGATCAGCAGCCGCTCATCCGCCCGTGGCGCAGGGGACGCGGTACACGCTGCCGAGAGCGCCACGACCAGCGCCGTCAGGATGCCGGAGCCGGTACACGGGATCGCGTGCTTCGCGGCGATCGTCATTTTGCGTTCCTTCCCGTACATGTTTCTCTTGTCGCCTTGATACGATTGCGCATTGCCGCCCGCCGATTCCCCCGTGTCACCCGTCCGCACCCAAGATAGCCGGCAACGCCTCTCTCGGGACAACCATGGCGGATGACCGGCTCCCCCCAACCGGACAGCCAGGGTTCACTTCGACGATGATCTCCCCCATCTGGCGACCCACGCCGGAACGGCGCGACGCGGCGAATCTCACCGACTTCCGCGCCTTCCTGGCCCGGCGGGGACACGATCCCGGCGCGGGCTACGAGGCCCTGTGGCGATGGTCGCTGGCGGACCAGGCGGCCTTCTGGGACGCGTTCTGGGACTGGAGCGGGGTGGTGGGGGACAAGGGCGATTCGATCCTGGAGACGGGACCGGAGCCGATGGAGGCCCGGTATTTTCCCGGCGCACGGCTCAACTTCGCCGAGAATCTGCTGCAGCGAGCCGATGCCGCCCCGGCCGTCATCGCGTACTCGGAAGCCGGGCCGGGGTCGACCCTTTCCTGGGCGGAACTCCGGGATCTGGTGTCGCGCGTGGCCCAGGGGATGCAGGCCGCCGGCGTCCAGCGGGGCGACCGGGTGGCGCTGCTGCTTCCCAACGTTCCGGAGGCGATTGCGGCGGTGCTGGCGGCGGCGAGCCTGGGGGCGATCACGGCCAGTGCGTCCCCCGACTTCGGGGTGGACGGCGTGGTGGACCGCTTCGGGCAGATCGCGCCCCGCCTGCTTATCGGGGTCGACGGCTACCGGTATGGGGGGAAGCGGCATTCCACCCTGGACAGGCTCGCCCGGGTCGCGGCCCGGCTGCCATCGGTGGAGCGCGTGGTGGTCGTGCGTGCCCGGCCCGCGGACGGGACGGGGCGCCCGGATTGCGGTCCGCTCCCCGGTTTTCCCGGCGCGGTCGATTTCCCGAACTTCATCGCGCCCTTCGAGCCTCGCGATGTTCCCTTCGTCCGTCTCCCCTTCGCGCACCCGCTCTACATCCTGTTCTCCTCGGGGACCACCGGCCCTCCCAAGTGCATCGTCCACAGCGCCGGCGGGGTGCTGTTGCAGCATCTGAAGGAGCAGCGCCTGCACGCCGACGTGAAGGCGGGAGACCGCGTGTTCTACTTCACGACCCTGGGATGGATGATGTGGAACTGGCTTGTCTCCATCCTGGGATCGCGCGCGACGGTGCTCCTGTACGACGGTTCGCCGTCGTTTCCCGGCCACGGCGTCCTGTTCGACTTCGCCGATGGGTCCCGGATGACCCACCTCGGGACCTCCGCCCGCTTCATCGCCACGCTGCGCACGGCGGGCGCGCGCCCACGCGAGACTCACGCGCTGGGCTCGCTTCGCACCGTGTTGTCCACCGGCTCGCCCCTCGATGCGGCGGGCTTTCGCTACATCCACGAGCACGTGAAGCGCGACGTGCATCTGGCTTCGGTGTCGGGCGGCACGGACCTGTGCGCCTGCTTCGTCGGCGGGCTGCCGACCCGGCCCGTCTTCGCGGGGGAGATCCAGGGGCCCGCGATGGGGATGGCGGTGGAGGTGTACGACGACGGCGGCCGTCCGCTGGAGCGGGGGAAGGGGGAACTCGTGTGCACCCGGCCCTTCCCCTCCATGCCCCTGGGCTTCTGGGGCGACGAGGGCGGCGAGCGTTACCGCGACACCTACTTCCGGCGCTTCCCCGGCGTCTGGCACCACGGCGACTTCATTGAGAGGACCGCCAGCGGGGGGTACGTCATACACGGCCGCTCCGATGCGACCCTGATCGTTGCCGGCGTGCGCATCGGGACCGCGGAGGTGTACCGGGTCGTGGAGGCCTTGCCCGAGGTGCGCGAGGCGATCGCCATCGGCCAGCGCCGCGCGGAGGGGACGCGCATGGTCCTCTTCGTCCGCCTGCGCGCGGGGCACGCGCTCGACGATCGTCTTCGTGACCGGATTCGGGCTCGACTGCGCACGCGCGCGAGCCCGCGCCACGTTCCGGCGGCGATCCTGGAGGTACCCGACATTCCGCGTACCCGGAGCGGCAAGATCGTGGAACTGGCCGTCAGGGCCGTCGTCCATGGCGAGCCGGTTCGCAATCGCCAGGCTCTGGCCAACCCGGAGGCGCTGGAGCATTTCAGGGATCGGCCCGAGCTCACCGGCTGATCCCGGGACGCGCCCGGCGCCCGCGCCATCCGCGGCCCGTCGTCACAGGGGCGCGGCGATCGACTAGATTGGAGTTTGTGGACCAACCCACCACCCCGCCCGCGGAGAAGCGACACGCCTTGGGGATCTACCGGAGTTTCGTCATGCTTGCGCTGCGCCGTCCCTCCGTGATTCCCGCACTGCTGGGCGCGGGATGGGCCTTTCGGCGCCGGGGCTGGTACCGAAGGCCCCCGTTTCTTCCGCTCCCGTCGGCCTCCTTCCTGCGCTGGAGGCTGGATACGGCCTACGGCGATCCGCAGGCCCGTCCCCCGGCGGAGGAGGCCGAGCGGTTCCTGCGCTGGGCGGCGCGCATGCGGCGAGGCCGGTGAAGGGAGGCGGGTCGGATCCCCGGGCATGACCAGGCGCACGCGCATCCTGATCGTCGCGGTCACCGTGCTGATTGCGGTGGCGCTGGTGTCGTCCACCGTCGGACGGGCCATCTACGCCGGCCGCGCTCCCGGGCTGGGCTCCTTCGTCACCGTCCACTTCGCCGGGTATCTCTTCTTCCTGCTGATGCCGGTCGAGGCGCTCGTCCCCTACTATCAGGCGGAGGGACACCCTGGCGGCATGCTCGTGCTGCTGGCGGTCACGACCGCGCTGGCGGCCCAGGCCATCGACTATGGTATCGGCCGCTCGGTCGGGACCGGGATCCTGGAGGATTTCCTGGGACGCGAGCGCTACGCGAAGTTCAGCGGCCTCATCGCCCGGTGGGGAAGCTGGGCGATTCTCACCTTCAACCTGTTTCCGCTGTCGTCTCCCAACATGCTCCTGGTTGCCGGCATGTCGCGCTTCGGCGCGGTCCGTGCGCTCGCATTGAGCGCCGCCGGGCTGGTCGCCAAGTACATCGCCATCGTCTACCTGTTCGATGCCCTGGGGGGAGACGCCGGATGAGCGGGTTCGTGCCCCCTCGCTGCCCGTGCGCGGGTGCTCGCGCCCGTCCATGCTGAGCGTCGCGGTGACCGGAAACATCGCCTCCGGCAAGTCGTCCCTGCTGCGGGCCTGGGCCCGGGCGGGCGTCCCGGTGATCAGCGCCGACGACCTTGCGCGCGAGGTGGTGGAGCCGGGGACGGACGGGCTGCGGGAGGTGGCGCGCGTGTTCGGGAAGGACGTGCTGGGCCCGGACGGACAGCTCGACCGGCGCCGGCTGCGGGACCGGGTGTTCCGGGATGAGGATGCCCGGCGCAAGCTGGAATCGATCCTGCATCCCCGGATTCGGGACCTGCGCGAAGGATGGCTGCGCGAGCAGCGCCGCCGCGGGATGGAACTGGTGGCCGCCGAGATCCCGCTGCTCTTCGAGACGGGCTATGCTCGTGGAGTGGACGTGACTATCGTAGTCCACGCGCCGCCGGCCGTGCGCCTCGAGCGCCTTGTGCGCGTGCGGGGTCTGGACGCGGAGGAGGCAGCCAGAATCATGGGCACCCAGGCCGACGCGAGAGACACGCGCGCGATGGCGGATCACGTGATCCGCAACGACGGCACCCCGGCCGAACTCGAACAGCGTGCTCTGGAACTCCTTGCCCGGCTGAGGGCGCGGATTCGGCGGGAGCGCGGGTAGCCATGCCGGAGGCTCGGGTGCTTCGCATCGACATGCATGTCCACACGCACGCCTCCTGGGACTGCCTCAGCGATCCGGAGAAGGTGCTTGCCAGGGCTGTCGCCAGAGGCTTGGATCGCATCGCCATCACCGACCACAACCGTATCTGGGCCGCGCGCGAGATGGCGCGCCGCTACCCGGACCGCATCATCCCGGGCGAAGAGGTGAAGACCGCGGAAGGAATCGACGTGATCGGGCTCTATCTCGAGGACGAGATCCCCAGGGGGACGCCCGCCAGGGAGGTGTGCGCGCGCGTCCGGGAGCAGGGGGGGCTGGTCTATCTGCCTCACCCCTACGCGCGTGCCAAGGGAGGCTCGGGCCGCTACGCGGAAGAGCTGGCCGATCACGCCGACATCATCGAGGTCTTCAACGCGCGCCTGCACGATCCGGCGCTCAATCAGGCCGCGGCCGACCTGGCGGATCGCCGGAGCCTGCCCGGTGGGGCCGGATCGGACGCCCACACCGTGTGGGAGGTGGGCAGAGCCCGCGTCGAGCTTCCGGCCCATCCCAACCGCCCCGACGCCTTCCTGGAGGCGCTGGGTTCGGCCCGCGTCTCCGGGGCCGCCTCGCCGCACGCCGTGCACCTGGCGTCGACCTTCGCCAAGGTTGCCAGGCCAATGGTGAAACCCGGGAGACCCGGAACAGGCGCCCGCGTGGACTGACAGGCCCTCACCGACGAGTTTCCCGATCCGGCATGCGATACCACACCCCCTCCCATCGGCAGGAACCGGCCCGACGACTGGCGGCCCGGCTGGCTGGCGCCAACAGCGTCGTGCTCACAACCCACATGAATCCAGATGCCGACGGGGCCGGATCCGCGATTGCGCTGCTCGCGTGGCTGCGCGACCGGGGCACCGAAGGTTGGTTCGTGCCGCCCACGCCCCTTCCCGCGCGCTACCGTTTCCTGCTTCCCGAGCAGGAGTGGCACCTTCCCGCGAGTTCCGCCGGCGCGGCGCGCGCGTGCGCGGCCGCGGATCTGGTCGTGGTGGTGGACGCCGGAGACCTGCCCCGCCTGGGCCGCGTGAAGCCCATGGTCGAAGGGCGGCCCACGGTGGTGATCGACCACCACACCACCCCCACCCGTCCCATCCCCGGCGACCGCCTGGTCGACACCCGGGCATGCGCGACCGCGGAACTGGTGTACGATATCCTGATTGCCGCGGGAGCACGCTGGACCCGTGCCATCGACGACGCGCTCTACGCCGCCATCGTCGACGACACGGGGTCCTTCGCCTACAGCAACGTCACCCGCGACACCCATCTCCTGGCGGCCGAACTGGTGCAGCGGGGCGTCGACGTGGCCGTCATCCACCGGCAGCTCTTCGAGTCCATGGATGTGCGCCGGCTCGAGTTGCTGCGAGAGTGCCTGGGGGAGCTGCGGGCCGAGGATGGCCTGTCGTGGATCACGGTGCCCGACCAGGCCTATCGTGAGCTGAAGGCCACCAGCGACGATCTGGAGGGGCTGGTGGACTATCCCCGCGCCATCAAGGGGGTGGAGGTCGCGATGTTGTTCCGTACCACCAACGACGGTGCGACCAAGGTGTCGTTCCGTTCCAACGGACCGGTCGACGTGGACGGGATCGCCCGCAGCTTCGGGGGTGGCGGCCACGCCAAGGCGGCGGGGGCGCTGGTGTCGCGCCCCCTGGAGGAGGTGCGCGCCGACGTCGTGAACGCGGCCCGCGCCCTGGTGCGGAAATGAGAGCCGGCCGCACGGGCGGGAGAGGCTCCGCGCGGCCGCGCACGCCCGGCGAACGGCGTGCGGGCTCCACTGCGGACGACCCGGTCGATCCGGGGGTCCCGGAGGGGCTTGTCACGACCCTCGCCCTGGTGCGCAGCCGCCTCGGCACGGACTCCATCGATCGCCTCTGGATCTTCCCCCCGATGACCCGCGGGCGGCGCGAGCACGGGCTGGTTGCGATAAGTTGCTTTGCCGAAAAGGAGCGCCGCCGATTGTTCACGGCCGCCTACCAGGCCAGGAGGCGGGGCCTCGACCTCGGCGTGGACCCCGAGCTGGTCGAGCAGGGCCTGGCTCCCGCCGATTCGCTTGCGCGCGTGATGACCGGGGTCGTCCGGCGCGAATCCCTCGACCTCGGAGAGCCGCGCGAGATCGTCGTCGGGGGCGACGCGGCGACGCTGGACCGCCTCGCGGCTGAACTTGAGGAGCGCGTCAGGGTCCAAGGATTATGAAGACGACGGAAGCCCACCCCTTCGTGCGCCTGTTCGGTCGCTATCTGCGCGACCAGGGATTCCCCATGACCCAGCAGCGCGCATCCGTCGCCGATGTGGTGTTCGGTTCCGACGAGCACCTCTCGGTGGAGGAGATCGAGGGCTGTCTGCGCGGCCGGGGCGAGCGCATCGGCAAGGCCACCATCTACCGCACGCTCGATCTGCTGGTGCGCTCCAAGCTGGTCGACGAGCACGATTTCGGGGAAGGCTTCAAGCGCTATGAACATCGCCTCTCGCGCCAGCCGGTGCACGAGCACCTCATCTGCCTCTCGTGCGGCAAGGTCACCGAGTTCCGCTCGAGCGAGATCCTGCGGCTTGAGGAGCGGGTTGCGCGCGAGCACGGCTTTCGGCCCTCCCGCCACAAGCTGGAGATCTACGGCCTGTGCGCCGACTGTCGGCAGTCGGGAGCGAGGCTCGAGGATGAAGGGTTGACCTGCCCCATCGAGAGCGTCTGAGCGGGCACCGGACGATGCCGAATCTGAGGTCGCCGGGCACGGGCCGAGGCGCCGTCGCCGGCGAAGCCGCGACCGGGTCCCTTCCACCGGCCCTGACGGGACTGAGCTGGGGGCTTCCGCGCACGTTTCTGGGTCTCGACGAGGCGACGAGCGCTTTCGCGTCCGCGCGCGCTCTCATCCTGCCGGTTCCCTACGAGGCCACGACGACGTGGGGCACGGGAACCCGCTACGGGCCGCGCGCCATCCTGGATGCCTCCCACTACGTCGAACTCTACGACAACGAGCTGGATACCGAGCCGTGCCGCGCCGGAATCCACACTCTTCCCGCCCTGGAGCTGACCCGCGACGGACCCGCCGCCGCCCTGGCGGAGCTGGAGGAGGCCTGGGGAACCGTGTACGATGCGGCCGAGGGTCGCTTCCTGACGATGCTGGGCGGCGAGCATTCCATCTCCTCGGCGGCCATTCGCGCGGTCGCGGAGCGCCATCGGGAACGCCTCTCCGTGCTTCAGCTCGACGCCCACGCCGACCTGCGCGCCTCCCACGACGGGTCCCCGTTCTCGCACGCGTGCGCAATGACGCGGATCGTGGACCACGCCGACATCGTCGCGGTCGGGCTGCGCGGGGTCAGCCTGGAGGAGGTGGAGGCGGCGCGCCGCGAACCCGGCGTCACGCTCATCTTCGCGGACGAGATGGAACGGGACGAAGCCTGGATGGAGCGCGCCCTGGATGCGCTCGGACCGCTGGTGTACCTCACCTTCGACGTCGACTACTTCGACCCGTCGCTGGTTCCGAGCACGGGAACGCCCGAGCCGGGAGGCGGCGCATGGTACCCGACGCTGCGCTTCCTGCGCCGGGTCTTCGCCGAACGCCGGGTGGTGGCCGCCGACGTGGTGGAACTGGCGCCCATCCCGGGCCTCCGGGCACCGGACTTTCTGGTGGCCCGACTGGTCTACAAGCTGATCGCCTATGGCACTGAGGGCAGGCGACCGTGAGCGCCTCCGGCCGACCCCGACCCGTAGACACGCCG
This sequence comes from Gemmatimonadota bacterium, assembly GCA_022822425.1. GTDB lineage: Bacteria > Gemmatimonadota > Gemmatimonadetes > Longimicrobiales > Gaopeijiaceae > BD2-11. The sequence continues at coordinate 68,544 of JAJEBS010000190.1, forward strand.
GGCGCCGTACAGCCTGCGGGCCGGCCCGGCACCCTGGCCGGCGCCGCAGATCCCGGTTTCGCGCGCGCACCGCAACGGACATCCACTCTGTCCTTCGGTCTGGAAGTCACGCCCTACGACGTTCTGGCGAAGGCGATGGACCGCTCCGCGGGCGCCTCGCGCATCGACGACAACGACATCCGGCTGAACTTCGATGGACCGCACACCTTCGCAAGCTGGATCGACGCCATCGAGCGCGGCCGCCGGTTCGTCCACTTCGAGAACTATGTCGTGCGCGACGACAGGACCGGCCGCGCCTTCCGCGACGTCCTCGTGGCCAAGGCGGAGCAGGGCGTGGAGGTACGGGTCCTCTACGACTGGGTGGGGTGCTGGGCGACGCCCGCCCGCTACTGGAAGCCGTTCCGCGAGAAGGGCGTCCAGGTGCGCGCCTTCAACCGGCCCGCCCTGCGCGATCCCTTCGGGGTGCTTCAGCGCGACCACCGCAAGCTGGTGTGCGTCGATGGCGAAGTGGCCTTCGTGGGGGGGTTCTGCGTCGGCGACGAGTGGGCGGGAACGGAGGAGCGCGCGCCCTGGCGCGACACCGGCGCCGAACTGCGGGGCCCGGCGGCGCTGGCGGCGGCGCGCGCGTTCGGACGGCTGTGGGACGAGATCGGCGACCCCGTGCCCGCGGAACTGCTGGACGAGGTCGTGCCGGAGGCGGCGGGCCAGACCCCGGTCTGGGTCATCGAGGGCAGGCCCTGGAGAGCCCGGGTCTACCGGGTGACCCAGTTGGCCGCGGCCAGCGTGCGCCGGCGACTCTGGATCACCGATCCCTACTTCATCGCGCCTCGCCCGGTTGCCGAAGCGCTGGCGGCGGCCGCCCGGGACGGAGTGGATGTGCGCATCCTGGTGCCCGCCCACAACAACTGGCCTCTGGTAGGAAGCCTGGCGCGAGGGGGTTATCGGGATCTGCTGAAGGCGGGCGTACGGCTGTTCGAGTGGCAGGGACCGATGATTCACGCCAAGACGGCGGTGGCCGACGGCGTCTGGAGCCGCATCGGATCGAGCAACCTCAACGCGGCCAGCCTGCTCGGCAACTGGGAGATCGACATCGGCGTGCTCGACCGCAGGCTGGCCCGGCAGCTGGAGGGTCTCTTCCTGGCCGATCTGGCCTCATCGATCGAGATCGTTCTGCCCTCCGGACGGGACGGGCGTGCGGCGCGCCCGCCGGCGAGGGAGCCCGAGCAGCGCCCCATCGAGCCTCCGGAACGCCTCATGGAGCGACTGGAGCACTGGCGCAACTCCCCGGATCGCGGTGGGTGGCGCATCAGCGACCTGGTGCGCGCGGGCTCGACGCTGGGCGACGCCATCGCCGGCCGCCGCCTGTTGGAGCGTGAGGCGCGCACCGTGCTGGGAACCACGGCCGGCATACTCATCGGACTCGCGCTGCTGTCCGCCTTTTTCCCCCGAACCGTGGCGTGGACCTTCGCCGCCCTTCTGGGGTGGCTGGGTGTCACGGCCGGCGCCCGCGCGTGGGCAGAAGCCAGACGCGCCCGCTCGGGCCCGGCATCCGGGGAAACCGGGCAGTCGGACATCCGGCCGCCACGGACATCCGCAGCTCGTCCTCAGCCCCGCAAAGGCAATCCGTGACCGACTCGATAGGTTTGGCAGGCGTCTTCCTGGCAGGAACGATTTCCTTCCTCTCCCCGTGCGTCCTTCCTCTCGTGCCCGGCTACCTCTCGTTCATCACGGGCATGAGCCTGGAGGACCTGCGCAGCGGCGTGGACCGGCGCGCCGCGCTGACCCATTCCCTCCTGTTCGTTTCCGGGTTCACGCTGATCTTCGTACTGATGGGCGCGTCGGCTTCCTTCCTGGGCCAGTTCTTCCGCGCCTACGACCTGTGGATCGCGCGAATCGGCGGCGTGATCATCATCGTCCTGGGGCTGTACCTCGCCGGCGTGCTGCGCCTCACCCCGCTGGACCGGGAACGGCGCCTGCATCTGAACGACAAGCCCGTCGGTCACCTGGGAACCTTGGGGGTGGGGGCCGCCTTTGCGGCCGGATGGACTCCCTGCATCGGGCCCATGCTGGGGACGGCCCTCACCCTGGCCGCAACGGCCGAATACATGTGGGCGGGCGTGGGATACCTCTTCGTCTACTCGATGGGGCTGGCGGTGCCGTTTCTCCTGGCCACGCTCGCGGTGGATGCCTTCCTGCGCGGATTTCAGCGCTTCCGGCACCTGCTCCCCGCGCTTCAGGTCGCTGCCGGCGTTCTCCTGATCGTCGTCGGGGTGATGCTGGTCAGCGGGACGTTCACCCTGCTCAGCACGTACCTGATCCGCTTCACGCCCGACTTCATTCTGGAGATGCTCTGAGGCGGAAGGTGTCCCCGGGACTACCCGGCTTCCACCTCCGCCTCGGCCTCGATCTCAACCAGGTAGCCCTCGCCGACCAGACCCGTGCGGATGAGGGTATTGGCGGGCAGCACCTTCCGGAACCTGTGGCCGTGCGCGCGCGCCACCGCCTCCCAGTCGGTGGCCTCCCCGATGTAGAGCCGGGTGCGCACGACGTCGGAGAGCCCGGCGCCCAGCGAATTCAGCGCCCCCTCCACCTTGTCGATCGCGAAGTGGGTCTGGGCGCCGGCGTCGTCGCCCCCGATCAGCCGGCTGCCGTGGGTCGCGGTGGTGCCCGCGACCCGGATGCGGTTGCCGGTCCGCACGGCGCGGCTGAAACCGGCCACCTCCTCCCACATGGTCCCGGAGGAGGCCCGCGCGCGCCCGTCGGCGCCGTGCCGCACCGGGTACGGGGCGGGCAAGCGGTCTACGTGGTGGCGCAGATCTCCTGCGGCGGTCAGGTAGGGCGGGCGCCGGTATTCGTCGCCGCAGTCCCCCGGGATGGGATCCAGGCGCGCCGCCGCCCCATCCAGCTCGGCGAGCGCATCGCCGTCCAGCGAGAAGTCGAAGAGCCGCAGGTTGTCTTCGAGGTAGCTGCGCCCCCCCGGCCGTGCGCCCACGATCACGCCGGCCACGCAGGGCTGCTCGAGCACATAGCGGCCCGCCACGTTGGCGATCGACACGCCCAGCCGGTCGGCGACCCTGCGCGCCGCGCGCAGCACCTCCTGAAAGCGATCCCATCCCCCCGCCTGGTCCACGAAGCGGCGGTACTTCATCTGCGACCACGTCAGGGCGTCGTCGATCGGGGGCGCCGGGCGTCCCAGCCAGCGGTCGCTCAGCAGCCCGCCGGCAAGGGCCCCGTAGGCCAGCAGCTGCACGCCGTGGGTCCGGCACACCTCGGTCATGGCCCCGGCCGCGCGCCGGTCCAGCAGCGAAAGGCAGACCTGGTTGCTGACGATGGGCATGCCGCTGTGCAGCGCCATGTTCAGGTGCACCGCATCCAGGTTGGTCACCCCCAGGTGCAGGATCTTCCCCTCGGCCTGCAGGTCCGCCAGGTGGAACAGACAGTCCAGCCAGCTCGGGTCGGCGTAGTTCCAGGCGTGGAACTGGAGCAGATCGATGCGCTCCACCCCGATCCTCCCGAGCGAACGGTCGACCGCGGCCTCCACCTCGGACCGCGACGACGCGCCCGGAGACGGCACCCACTTGGTGAGCACGCGAACCCCTTTCCGGCGGCGGGCCAGGCTCCCCGCGATGATCTCGGCGGAGCCGTAGTGATCGGCGGCGTCGAAAGTGTCCAGGCCCGCATCCACATGGGGCTCCAGGGCACGCGCCGCTCCGTCCGGATCGAGCCGGCTCCCGCCACGTTCCTGGTCCGCGACCTGCCAGAGCCCGTTCAGCACCCGCGACACGCGCAGCCCCGGCGCCAGCTTCCGGTGCTCGACGCTCATTCAGGCGGGAGTTCGCGGAAGATGCGCGCCACGTCGGCGCCGGAAGTCCTGAGCGCGGTCATCTTCCACAGGTAAACCCCGGAAGCGATGGCCATCACGAGCAGCCACACCCACGTGGGATGGAAGTACCACGCCGCCACCTCGGTGGTCAGGTCCCGCAGCACCTGCACGAACAGGAAGGTCCCCAGCACCACCACTCCCGCGCCGCCCACCAGAGTCCGCGCCGCGCGCCCGGTCAGCACGGTCACGCGCGCTGCCAGGTCCGGGTTGCGCCGCGGCAGCGTTAGCAGCGCCAGGCACATGAGTCCGAAGTTGACCAGCATCGAGATGACGAGGATGTCGATCCCGAGGAAGAAGTCGCCCGCGAGATGACTGCCCGTGATCCCCACCGAAGCCATGACTCCGCTGGCGATGATGGCGACGTGGGGCGTGCGCCGGCGCGGGTGCACCGCGGCGGCCTTCTTCGGAAAGATGCCGTCCTCCGCCCACGCGAACATCATGCGCGACACCGCCAGCAGCATCGCCGGAAGGTCGTTGATCAGCGCCACCGCGGCCCCGCCGACGATGACCACCGTCCACCCCGCGGGCAGCAGATAGCCGAGCAGTCCCGGCGCCGTGAGGTCCCGCACCTGTGCCTCGGCGGCGATGAAGCTCCACGGGACCGCGTGGTACACCGCCGCCGTGAACAGGAAGTAGAAGCCACCGACGATCGTGATCGCGAGCCCGATCGCAAGCGGCAGGTTGCGCCCCGGATTCTTCGCCTCGCCCCCCGCCTGGGCGATGGAATCGAAGCCGATGAAGGTGGCGAAGAGCAGCACCGACGCCGCCAGCAGGGTGCGCGGTTCGAGCGCGGGTGCGACCTCCGCGGGGATGGACCGGCCCTCGGACGCGGAGAGCGCGGCTGCGAAGTCCCCGTGGTCGAAGGCGAATCCGGCCACGATCACCACCGCGCCCAGCGCGAACATCAGGAACATCATCGGCACCAGGGTGCGCTCGTAGAGCCCGAGCCCGCGCACGTTCACCAGCACGAAGGTCCACAGGAACGCGAGCGCCAGCCCCACCCGCACCGTACCGGTGTCGAGGGCGTCCGCGATGGCGAGCCACTCCAGCGCACCCGCGATGTCGCGCAGGAAGGGAATCAGAATGTAGGAGACGACGCCGATGGCGATGGACAGCCCGAACCACTGCGAGAAGCTGGCCACGAAGCCCCAGTACGGGCTCAGCGCCCGGCTAGCATAGACGTAGCTGCCTCCCGCCCGCGGCATCGCCGAGCCCAGGCTGGCGTAGGCCAGGGCGGCCAGGACCGCGGGGAGGGCCGCGAAGAGGTACGCGGGCAGCACCCAGGGCCCGATCCCGGGGATGCTGCGCTGGATCATGAACGGCATCACGTTGATGGCGGCGCCGAGCATCGCGCAGATCCCGGTCGCCGCCAGCCCCATGAGCCCGAGTTCGCGGACGAGCCCGGTGGTCGGCCGGGAACCGGCGGATGTCTCTCGATCGCTCATCGGTCGCGGTGTGCTCCTTGGCCGGCAGTCCGGGGGAAGTTCGTATCCGCGGGCCGTCAGAACCAGCGCTTCATCAGGCGGGGCTCGACATCGACGACTTCACCCTTCACGGTGTCCACGACCACCCGCACCCAGCCTATGTCAGGGGATCCGTAGGTCTCAAGACGCGTGAAGTTGGCGAGTCCGCGCCCTTCTTCGTCCGTCAGGGGCTGGTCCATCCGGAAGGTGTGCGTGTCTCCGTGGATGAAGAGGACGTCCCCGGGGAAGGCGGCCACATGATCCCGCAACGCGCTGACGAAGGGCCCGTACCCGTCCCCGCCCCCGCTCTCGAGGCGAACGTTGGCGTGCGCTGCGAGCACGATCCCGGAGGCCCCGGTGGCCCGCGCCTCGTCGAACACGGCATCCATCCAGGCAAGCGCCGCCTCGCTCCGGCGGGCAACCTCCTGGTCGTGCCGGTGGTCGCGCTCCGGGAACTGCGCCGTCGCGTCGAACGACCCCACCACGTGCAGGGTGGCGAAGACGAAGCCGCCCCGGGTCCAGCGCTGGTTCTCCGGGAACTCGGCGAACCCGGCATCCTTCGCCTGCGATGTGACGGGCATCGGGACTGCGCCGAGGCTGGATGACGGATCGTCGAAGAAAACCCGGCGCAGCATCGCCAGCCGATCGAGAGGGTCGTAGCCGCCTGCGCCTGGCGCATGGCAGTCCGCCCACTCGTTGTCGCCCGGCGTGTATACGACCGGAACCGACACGTCGTCCAGCTGCCCGCGGATGTCCTGCAGCACCTCGTCCGCGCAGGACCCGCCCAGGATGTCGCCGATGTGGATCAGGAAATCCACCCCGGGTGACTGGGCGTCCAGCAGCATCCGTCGGGCCCGGGGCTCCTCCCATGGGTAGTAGGGTCCGTCCCCGTAGACCCCGAAGGCGATGGCGCCGGGTGGGGGAGGATCGGCGGGAGGTGGGTCGGCGCACCCGGCCAAGAGGCCCGATGCCAGCCAGATCACTGCCGCAATCCGCCGGCCCACGCGCACGGATGCGTGAGGTGCGGGCGCTTCCCGCCCGATCTTGCGGGCAACCCGTTCGCGCCCGCGGCGTTCCGGCTCCGTTTCCATGGCCCTCCCCTGGCGCGGCCGCAACGCGGGAGTGCTCCGTCCTGTCCCGGTCTCGTCACGCGAGCGGGCAACGGAGGCGGACTGGCGTCGTACCCCGATGACGAGGGTAGCGAGGGCCGCATGTTTCGGGCGCGAAGATTAGCGCGGCTGCGTCGGTCGTGCCAGATGTTTCCGACAAGCCTGACGTGACAGTCAGGGTTTGGGTTCGCGCAGCCGCACCGCCTCTTTGAGCCCTCGCGTCATGCTCACCTCCAGGCCGGCCTCTTCCCTGAGCGCGTCCGGCAGCGCCCCCTCCCAGTCCCGCAGAATCGCGCGCAGGCGTCCCGTTCCGGGTTCCGTGACGACGGTCATGCGGCGCTCGTCGGCCTGGTCCACGTAGGCCTCACCTTCCGGCCCCGTAAGCGTGACGCGTGCGAGCGCATCGTCCCAGTCGGCCTCGATCGGCACCGCGAAGAAGAAGTGCCTGCCGCCGTGCGCGTTCTCGGTGGGCGTGAAGTCCAGCGAGAAGAGTGTCCGGCCACCTGCCGCGGTCCCTCGAATGCGGTACGGACCCGGCGACTCGGGCAGTCTTGCCGCCGCCTTCATCGACAACACCGGCTCGATCCAGATTTCGCCATCCACGGCTCCGCCCCACAGCACGAGCATGTCGGAGGATGCGTTCGATGCGGCCAGGGATGCGCTGGCGGCCCGCGACGCCAACTGTGCACGATGGTCGATGATCTCGTTGAAATGGAAGTCACTGATCCACGGTAGCGTATAGCAGTAGGTCATGATGTCTGTGGCATGGCCAGGAGGCACTACCGAGCCATCGCGGAAGTCGTATCCCCACACGCCGATGCTTCCGTCCCGGTAGGGGAAGGCTCGGTTGACGAAATCAATGTCTCCGCAGGGAGCGTGCTGGAGGGAGAGGTTGTGACCGACCTCGTGCGCCAGGGTGGTGGCGCTGGCCTCGCCCATGCTCACCCACCCCGGGAACGCAGCCCAACCCCGGACGAAGCCGTTCACGCTTGCGGCTACCCCATAGTAGTAACCTGTGCCGCCCTCCGATGCCCGAAGCGCTTCGAGCTCGCTCAGCAGTCCACTTCGTGCGGACTCGGTGGTGAGATCGAGCGAAGTGAAGTAGGGCTCGTGCGGGCTCACGGTGAACTCGGCAAACGGGAACGCGTGTTTCAGCAATCCTGCCTGGGGACTGCCGGCGGAGATGCCGCGGACCCACCCCAGAACCGACGTGTCGGGCTCCGCAGCCTCCATGACCGGAACGAGCGTAAGCTGCATTGGGGGCGCGTGGACCACGTTCAGCGGGTAGGAGCCCGTATCCGGGAAGCGGGTTTCGCTCTCGGTGGTGAGGGGCAGGGTTCCACCGGGGTCGACGTCGACGACCATATCGACGCCCGGAACGACAATCTCGGCGGGAACTACGGCGTTGTACGACAGCTCGAGATCGCCTTCGTCCGCCGCTGCAGGGATCCGGTTGGCATCTCGAGTCATGGTCACGCGGTGAACTTCGCCCTGCCCGGGCCGAGTGAAGACTGCGACGACCTCGGGCTCGAAGAACCCTCTCGGTTCCTCCGCTGTGACGAATGCCCTCAACAGCGCCTCGCGGTCGGCTACCAGACGCACGCTGCGGGACGGGGTCTGGATCGACTGGGTGAGGTAGACCATCGGCAGGGAGACCGTGATCTGCGCCGGGTTGTCGCAGATGGCGCCTGCCGTCTGCTCGACCGCTGTGTACCATGCCTGGAAGTCGGGTGAAGGAGACGCGCACAAGCCGGTGTCGTCGTGGAACAGCACGCGGAGCCGCGTCAGGCGCCGAAGATTGAAAGGCAGCGCGCCCTCGAGCCCCGTATTGCGGCCCACCCGTAGCTCGGCGAGCTCGCGCAACAAGGCGATGGCGCGCGGAAACGCACCGGACAGGTCGTTGCCCGTCAGGTCCAATGCCGTGAGCTCCCTGAGGTTGGCCAACTCTCCGGGAAGCGGACCGACGAGGCCGTTGCCGGGCAGCGCCAGATCCACCACACGTCCGCCCTCGGTGGCCACGCCGTGCCAGCTATCGAGGGGAGCGTCGGTCCCCCACGCTGTCCGGTTCGTCCAGGACGGGCCACCGGTCAGATCGTGCATGCTTGTCAGAGCGAGTCGTTCGACCTGGGCGACATCGCAATCCGTCCCGTCGACACCCGGAATGGTTCCCAGCCACTCCTGGAATTGCTCGTCGACTTGAGCGCACAGGCCGGTTTCTCCGTACCACAGCCGCTGCAGGAGCTCCAGGTCGAGCATGCTCCGCGGCAGCAGGCCGGTCAGATCACGATTCCCCTGGAGCTCGATTCGGATGATGTCCGGGAGATGGCCCAGACCGGGGGGCAACGCACCGCTCAGCCGATTGTCTGCGACTCGAAGCTGTCGAAGTGCCGTGAGGTTGGCGAGGATGTCGGGGAACGGGCCCGAGAGGCTGTTCTCGTGAATCCAGAGAATCTCAAGTTGCCGCAGGTTGCCCAGCGAGGCGGGGATTTCACCGGTGAGTTCGTTGTCGTAGAGATACAGCCCCTCCAGGGTGGCCAGCTCCCCCAACTCGGGCGGAATCGTCCCCGTCAGGTTGTTTCGCGAAACGGACAGGGACTTTATTGCAGGCAGATCCGCCAGTTCCGGCGGGATCGTGCCGGTCAATTGGTTACGGCTGAGGGTCATGTCCGTGAGAGTCGTCAGCCTGCCAAGTTCCGCCGGCACCGGACCCGACAGCTGATTCCACGCCAGGGACAGCCGTCGCAGAGAACGCATGCTGCCCAGTTCGACCGGAATCGGGCCGGACAGTTCGTTGTCCCATAGCTGCAGGGAGTCGAGGAGCGGCAGTGCCGCGAGTTCGACCGGGATCGTCCCGCTCAGGCCATTCCGGCTCAGCTCGAGCTTGGTCAGCCGGCCAAGCTTGCCCAACTCGGGCGGGATCGGACCCGTCAGTTCGTTCTCGTCCAGAACCAGCCGTCTGAGGTGCGTCAGATCCCCGAGTTCCGGCGGGAGGGTTCCCGACAGATTGTTGTCGTCCAGAACCAGCTCGGTGACGAAGCCGTCCGAGTTGGTCGATACCCCGTGCCAGAACCCGATCCGCTCCGAGCTGAGCCAGTCTCTCGCTTCATGCCAATTCGGCCCGTCGGTCGCATTGTAGAGGGCTATAAGCGCGGCTCGGCCGGCAATGTCGTTTTCCTCGGGATGCGGAGGCGCGGGCATCGCCGGGTCGTCCGAGCAGACGGCCAGAACCATCGCGGAGAAGCCCACTGCCCAGATGCGTGATCTCCGACGTGCCATACCACCTCCGGGAGAGTTGGAATCCCTTACGTTACGTCATGCGCTCTCAAATCCGTATCTCGTGCGATCACTGATTGTTACGCGCTCCGTCGGCCAGATTCCCGCTAAATCACTCCCGCTGATTCGTGAGCTTCAGCCGCCGGGTCTCCGGCGGGCTTCCAGTGCCTTCCGAAGCTGTCCTTCGTCGGCTCGCTGATAGCACTGGAGCACCGTCTTGGCGGTCTTCCAACCCCCCAACTCGCAGAGCACCTTGAGCGGCTGGTCCATGAGATCCGAAGCAAACTTGCGCCTCAGCGAGTGCCAGCCTCGCCCGCGCTTCGGTTCGAGCGCGGCGAGCTTCTGGGCTCGGTTCCACCACGATCGCACGAGCGTCCGGCCCGCGCACCGCGACGGATCCCTCGGTGCGGGCAGCAGCGGAATGTCCCCGATCCCGGGGTTCCGCCTCCGCGCCTCCTCAAGGACGGCCAACGCCTCGGGGGTGGCCGGCGTCCGGTGTTCGTAGCCGGTCTTCTCGTGCTCCGCTCTCCACCGGATGACCCCGGCTTCAAGGTCGATGTCCGTCCATCGCAGGTGACGGATGGCGCCGATCCGGTGTCCGGTTTCGTGCGCGAGAACGAGCGCAACGTGAAAGCGCCAATCAACCCGGCGGGACACTCCGAGAAGTGCCTGGTATTCCTCCTCGGACAACACCACCCGCCTGGGGTTCTTCTCCGTGGGCATCTTCAGGCCCTTCAACGGGTTCCTGTCGAGAAGCAGGCGGCCTCGCTCGTTCTTCGACCTCGCGGCCCAGTTGAACACGGCGATCAGGAACTTCAGGTCGTGTTCGAGCGTCGCGTCGGATACCGGCTTGCCGCTCGCTCCGATCCTGCCCGCGCGCCGCGCCCGGATGAACCGGTCCCAATCCCGCTGGGACAGGGTGGAGGGCTTGCGGTCCCGCCCGAAGAACTGGAGGAACATCCTCGTCGCGGCCCGGTCGGACCGCTGAGAGGACTCCGCCTTCGTCGGCGTCACCTCTTCCCCGTACATGTCAAGAAGCCGTCCCAAGGTGAGCGGCCCGGGCTCGGCCTCCGCCTTGCCATTGGGCCGAAGCGTCGCGAACCCGGCGGCGAATTCGTCCGCCTCCCGCTTCGCCCTCACCCACTCGCGGTGCCCCAGCGACCGGGTGAGCCTTCGCCCGTTGTCGCGCCACTCCACTTGGTACAGGCCGGTTTTCGGATCGGGAAACACCCGGACCCGATTCCGGCCCCATTCGCCGGCGCCGTAACTGCGCCGACTTCGTTTCGTGCGTGCCATCATTCGATTCCTTATCGTGATGGACTGCACGATCTGCGCATCGGAACTTCGCGGAGAGAAGCCATGTGCGCCAGACGGATCGGAGGTTCGGGCGGGGTGGATCCTTCCGCGAATTGTGGGGTGACAACGAGGCCTGCACCCGCCACGGAAGAGTTTCACGACTGTCGAGTTGGAAGCCGTGTTTTCGAGGCGGTTTTCGACGCTCCCGATGCCGATCCGCGAGTGTACATGGCGCTTGGGGGGTCGCCGGACAGGAAATCGCGCCTGCGATGTACACGCCGCCGGTTTCGCAAGTCGCTGGAGCGCTTGCGGTTGGGCGACGGCCAGCGAAACGCCGATGCCGATCCGCGCGCTCTGGCCGTGGATGGGAGCGACCCCCCATCTCGGCATGCCTCGATCGGCATCGGGCGGGATGGCGATGTATATCCCCATCCTCCCCTCCGCCAAGGGGTCGCTCCCATCCATCAGTCCCGTGCGGGAAGGCCACCGAGCCCCGCGTTCCGCAGCTGGTGCGCCCGTGGCGCCGAAGCAGTCGCCTCCAGACCGGTCGTTGGGGGCTAGAACGAAACGTAACCGCCCATCTGGAAGCGCGCGCAGGCTGTGCTGCCGCACTCCTCGACGTGGAGCATGAAGCGCGCCCCGTGGCGCCGTCCGAAGGTCAGGCTCGCACCGGCGGTCGGCCCAACGTAGTTCCCGCTGCCATACTGGATCCCCGCGCGCAACGCCGGGCGAACGAGCCAACTGGAACGTCCAAGCAGGACCGAGGCCCCGATCCGGTTGTCCGACCCGACCCGGCGGGGGTAGGTGACGGTTCCGGT
>JAJEBS010000113.1 GCA_022822425.1 Gemmatimonadota bacterium
CAGGTGTCGATGATGGGGCAGCGCCCCGCGCCGATGGTCTCGTGGTACCAGATCCAGGCCTCGGGGTTGATCGGCTCCCCCACGGTGCCCAGCAGGCGCAGCTGCGACAGGTCGTGGCCGGCGGGCCACTCGTCGCCCCACTTCATGAAGGCCCGGATGGCCGTGGGCGCGGTGTAGAAGATGGTCACGCCGTACTTGGCGCAGAGGGCCCAGAAGCGGTCCTTGCCTGGCCAGTCGGGAGCCCCCTCGTACATCACCACGGTCGCCCCGGCGGCCAGCGGGCCGTAGACGATGTAGCTGTGCCCGGTCACCCACCCAACGTCGGCGGTGCACCAGAAGACATCGTCCTCCTTGAGGTCGAACACGCATTTTGCGGTCGCGTGCACCTGGGTCAGGTATCCGCCGGTCGTGTGCACCACGCCCTTGGGATTCCCGGTGGTCCCGGAGGTGTAGAGGATGAATAGGATGTCCTCCGCGTCCATCGCCTCCGGAGCGCACTCGGCGCTCGCCCCTTCCATGAGCTCGTGGTACCAGTGGTCGCGCCCCGCCTGCATCTCCACCGGGGTGTCGGCACTCAGCTGACCTCCCCTCCGCACCACGACCACGTTCTCCACCGACGGGCAGTCCGCCACCGCCACGTCGGCGTTGGCCTTTAGCGCGACGTAGCCGCCCCGCCTCCACCCGCCGTCCGCGGTGATCACGGTGGACGCCTGCGCGTCGTTGATGCGCCCCGACAGCGAATCCGGGCTGAACCCGCCGAACACCACCGAGTGAGCCGCGCCGATTCGGGTGCAGGCCAGCATGGCGATGGCCGCCTCGGGAATCATGGGCAGGTAGATCGCCACCCGGTCGCCCCGCCGCACCCCCAGCCCCCGCAGCACGTTGCCGAACTTGCACACCTCGCGGTGCAGGTCCCAGTAGGTGAAGGTGCGCGTGTCCCCGGGCTCGCCCTCCCAGATGAGCGCCGCCTGGTTGCGGCGAAAGCCGCCCAGGTGCCGGTCGAGGCAGTTGTGCGAGACGTTCAGCTTGCCGCCCAGGAACCAGCGCGCGTGGGGCGGATTCCATTCCAGCACCGTGTGCCACTTCTCGAACCAGTCGAGTTCCTCGGCCCATCCGGCCCAGAACCCCTCCGGATCGGCTTCGGCGCGTTCGTAGATCCCGGGATCCGAGAGGTTGGCCTGCGCGCGGAACTCATCGCTCGGCGGGAAGAGCCGGGTCTCCCGCAAGAGGTCGTCGAGCACTCCGGGTTTGCCGCTCATCTCAAGGTCTCCGCTGGTTTGGTGACGCGTCTCGTTTGGAACTGATATCTGATGTCATCTACTGATGACTTACTGGTGCCGTGATCCCGGGTCATGAATCTTCTGCGCCAAGAAACTCCGCCACAACCCGGCTCGACAGCAACGCCTCGAAGGACTTCACCGTGGCCGCGCTCAGCGTGCGCACCACGCGCGCGCCGGCGTCGATCGCCACATCGGGGATCACGAGCCTGAACCGGCACTCGGTGCGGGCGTCCTCGGGGCGGGCGTTCCGGTGCGGAACGGTCGCACGCAGCGTCACCGGGATACTGTGCCCCCGGGTCAGCTCGCGATTCGCCACCCGCGCCAGTTCCTTCAGCGCATTGGCAAAGTCCCCCAGCGCTCCCAGCGATGGCCCGCGCAGAGCGAGCGTCAGGTTGCCCCCGAGCCCCTGCGAGGTCTCGTCGAGGAAGACGTCGACGCTCACCGGATGGTGGCCACGCGGCTGGTGGAAGAAGAGATAGGCGCTGCGCGTCGATTCGCCGGCCCAGCGGCCCTCGAACTCGTGACTGGTGGTCTTCTGCATCCCCGAGAGCGCCCAGCCGGCGTCCTCCACGCCCGCCCGAACGGCATCGATCAGCGGCTCCAGCGTGAGCAGCGCGCTTTCGTGGGGATCGGTCATTATCGCTCCCGCCGACGCGCTTCCGGTTGACACATTTTCGCCCCGCCTAGTACGTTGGCTGGTCAGGGAGATACGTGTTACGGGCCCGGTTGCCGAAGGCTGTCAGCCATGGCGGGCCGAAGACCACTTGCGATGTTGACCCAGTCCGAGCAGAGCGACGCCATCCTGCGAGAGGCGATGGAGCGGAGCGGTCAGCGCTTCACTGCCCAGCGCGCGGCCGTCTTCCGTTTTCTGCACGCGACCGACGTTCATCCCACCGCGGACGAAGTCTACCGCACGGTGCGCGCCGACCTCCCCGGAATCTCCCTGGGCACCGTCTACAAGAGCCTTGAGACGCTCGTCGGATGCGGGCTGGCGCGCAAGCTCGCCGGCGGCAACGGTTCGGCCCGGTACGATGGGCGCATGGATCCGCACTTTCACGCGCGCTGCCTTGAATGCGGCCGGCTGAGGGACGTGCCCGGTCCGGCCCAGCCGGAGTCCTTCGTGGACACCCCGGTCGCCATGGACGGCTTTGCCGTCACCGAGTTGCGGCTCGAAGTGGTGGGATACTGCGACGGCTGTCGTTCCGACTAGCCCCCCTGGCGAAACACGCGCGAGGAAGCCCTCCCCCGCGCCGAGCGCAGGCGCCGGCGCAATTCCACGTCCGACGATGTCGCGAGCGTCCGCTGCGCCGTCCTGAGCGAATTCCAGCGCACGTCGGCCAGTTCGATCGGCTCGCCGGTCTCGTCGCCTTCGCGCGCGAACACGAACGAGTAGCGGCCCTTGTAGTCGTGCCCCGGCCGCTCCCGCACGCTCGCAACCCACGTTCGCCCGCTCTCGTCCTGGAAGCTCCTCATCTCGGTGCGCTCTCCCTCATCTCCAGCCGCTCTCCGCTCTCGACCCGCCTTCGAGTCCGCGGCGCGGCCGTCTCAGCAACTCCGGGAACTCGTATACGATAACGCCTTCGTCGGTCACGTCCGAACTCACGCGCTGGCTGTCCTCCAGCTCCATGCCGTCCAGGAGCTTCTTGGCCGCGTCAGGCGAAAGATCCATGTACGCCGCGACCTCGCTCGCAGTCAGGCGTCCGCCCCGCTGGCTGGCCAGGCGGAGGATGCCGCGCTGGAGCTGATCGGGCGATCCCCTGCGCCAGCGCAACCTCTTGATGCCCGACCAGATCAGCGCCGCGCCGCCGGAGACGGCCGCGGCTCCACCGGCGAGGATCAGCAGGGGCATCAAGGCGAGGCCGGAGACACCCATGTTTAGAATCATGGCGCCTCCGGACAGCCAGCCGGCGCCCATGAAGCCCAGGAGGGCTCCGCCGCCGATGCGGAGCCAGCCCTGGACGGAGCGGTCTTCGGGGGGCAGAAACGCGGTTGGCGCGGATGAATCCCCATAGGGGGCCAAAGCCTCTTCGCCGGCTCGAGACCCCGGGCTTGCGTCCGGATGCGGGAGGGCGCGGTAGGAGGCATGCCGCCAGTTGAGCCCGCACCGCGGACACAGCCGGTGCTGGAACCTCATCAGCCAGTAGATCAACGCCCCGATGCCGGACGTGACCAGACCCAGCACCACGAGCAGCGCGACGTGCTGGATCTTCGAGAAGTAGTGGTCCCCGTACCCCTGGTGCCCGCACCGGGGGCACGCCTTCACCCACGTCATGGGGCGTCCACCGGCATTCTCCGCCCCGCACGTCGTGCAACGGCGCGCCGGAGCCTCGAGGGCGGCGCCGCAGGTGCTACAGCGGAGGGATGATGCCATGCTCTCTCGTGGTGCAGGATCCGGAGACCGTACGATGTTCCTCCGATACGGATTCGCGGAATGCGTTCCAGGATCCGAACTTGCACGGCAGGGAACAGTCGACCGGCGACGGATTCTAACCCCGGAACCGCGAAAAAGGCTCCCCCCTGGCCGGCATACGGCCACGTACGCCGGCCGGCGACGCCCGGGGGCGCGCCAGGTCCGTGGAGGCGGAACCGAACCCTACCGGACCAGCAGGATCCGGTTGTTCACCGGATACAGCCACTCCACACCGCGCTCCGTCACCACGGCGTCGTCCTCCAGCGGGATGCGCACCTTGGCGTTGTCCCACTCCGGGTTGGCCGTGTAGGCGAACAGTTCCACGGAGATGAGCGTGCCCGGGCGAAGCTCGTAGGTGAGCTGGGTCGGGTTGAAGAAGGCCAGCGAGGGGCCGATGCCGTGGCCCCAGTTCCCCACCGAGTGCGGACCGATGACGACATCGGTGACCGCCGGATCGTCGGTGGGCTGGTTGAACTCGATGCGGTTGAAGCCGGCGGCCTCGATGGCGGTCCAGGTGGCGTCGAGCGCCTCCTGGGCGGTGGCCGCAGGCTTGATGGCGGCCTTCATCACGTCCCGCACCTCCACCGCCCGATCGAAGGCGAGCTGAAGTCCGGGCGGGGCCCGGGTCTCGCCCTCCCGCAACACGTACGCGATGCGCTTCATGTCGGTGTAGAAATCGAGGTAGCCCACACCCCAGTCGATCATGAGCAGATCGCCTCGCTGGATGATGCGCGCCGAGGAGGTGGACTCGATCCCCAGCGGGCCGGTGATGTAGATGGAGGGCATGTCGAAGGACGACTCGAGCCCGCGCTCCAGCAGGCGGTCCCAGATCCACCAGGCCACGTCCTCCAGCGCGGTCACGCCCGGCACGATGACCTCGTTGGAGAACGCCCGCTCGGCGATCTCGCGGCTGATCTCGCCGGCCTCGGCGAAGGTGGCGATCTCCATGGCCGTGCGGGTGGCCCGGAAGTCGGACACGAAGCGCTCGGCGGAAACCAGGCGTTCGCCGTAGACCGGGCCCAGCGTTTCCTTCAGGTGCAGGTAGGAGCTGTGCGAAAGGCCGTCGGCTCCGCCGATGGCGGCGGCCATGTTTACGCCGATGCGGTCCGGGTCGCGTTCGGCCACGAATCCGGCGAGCGCGGCCGCCGGGGCGAAGCGGTCGTAGACGCCGCACTGCTGGAGCATGTAGCCGCCCACGCCCAGCGCCGCGCGCTCGACGCGCCCGCCGTCGCCCGGGTTGGTGAACACGTAGTAGGCCCAGTCGCCCACGTAACCCCGGCCCAGCGCCTCCCAGAGGGGATCCAGCAGCCCCTCGCGCATCACCACGATCCACATGTCCAGATCGTTGTCCTGCATCGCCCCGGGGAGGATCAGGTCGAACTTTTCGGCACGAATCTGGCACATGCGCTCCCAGCGGCGGCGCGCCTCCTGCCCTTCCGCGGGAGGCGCCGCGGTGATGCCGGCCGCCAGCAATGTGGCGGCGAGCAGCAGCCCGCGGGTGGAGGGCCGCGCGGCCGGCCGCCGGACGGATGCAGACCGGCGTCCGCGCCACGCTGGATGCGGCGAGTGTAGAGACGTACGGGCCGATTGGGTATCTTCGGTCACGCTCATGGCAACGTTCCTGACAGGTGCGAAGTCTCAGGTACATGGTTCGGATACACACACGCGGGGAATCTCGGGGATCGCCCGCCGCCTGGCAAAGCCGGCGATTCCTCCTCCCGACGCTCGTCCTCGCGGGCACCCTGGCCCTGGGGACCCGTCCGGCGCACCTGTCCGCACAGCGGATTCCCTCCGCCTACCGCTTCATCGAGACGTCGCAGGAGGCGGGCGCATCGATGTTCACGATGGAGCCCCGGGCGGGGATTTTCGGGTTCGGGCCCAAAGGAGGGCGGTTCACCGGCTCGTACTACCAGGTGCGCGTCGGCGGACCGTTCTCCCTCCAGGGCAACCTGGGGTACCTGCCCACTACCCGGGACGTCATCGATCCGCGCCGGGACGAGGGGGACCGCAAGATCGGCGAGGCCGACGTCACCATGGCGACCGCCGACGTACGCCTCCAGTTTACCCTGACGGGCCCGCGGACCTGGTACCGGCTGGCGCCGCACCTGTTCGCGAGCGGGGGCATCGCCATGGACTTCGCACCGGACCAGGACATCGACATGGTGCTCGAGGAGGATGACCGCTTTTCCTTCGGTCCGTCCTTTCTGGGCGGCTTCGGCGCGGGGATCAAGCTGTTTCCCGTAGATCGCATCTCGGTGCGCGCGGAGGGCATCGTGACCTACTGGAAGGTCAACACGCCGCGGGGCTTCCTGCGCACCGACCGCCCGCTCCTGCCGCCACCGGAGGGCTCCGACGAACCCGCCATCCCCGACGACGGTTTCTGGGCGGTCGGGAGGGGATTGTCCGTCGGGATCGCCTGGCGGTTCTAGCAGCCCGTGGACTGCCAGGAGACGGCTGATGGGTGACGGGCCGGGAGCCCGGAGGGACCGAACTCCGGCGACGCGATTCGAGTCCCGCGCCGCCGACTGGCTCTCCGGCGGCGAGGCGCTGGCGCGGGTAATGGCACACGCGCGGGCGCTTCCTGCGCTCCGGCTTCCGGTCGAGGCGGCGAGGGGCATGGCGCTGGCGCAGCCCGTCGAGAGCCCGGTCACCCTGCCCCCCTGGGACAACTCCGCCATGGACGGATACGCGGTGCGGGGCGACTCCATCGCGGGGGCCTCACCCGAAGCCCCCCGCACCCTGCGCGTGACCGGCGCGCTGCAGGCGGGCGAGGTCGGCCGGGTGACGGTGGAAGCGGGCGAGGCGGTGCGCATCATGACCGGCACCCCCGTCCCGAAGGGGGCCGACTGCGTGGTGCGGGTCGAGGACACCGACGCCGAGCGGGAACCCGGGCGGGTGGCGGTCTTCTCGGAGCGGGACCTGGGCCGCAACGTGCGCCCGGCCGGGCAGGACATGCGGGCGGGCGAGACCGTTCTCCCCCGCGGGACCACCCTGGGCGCCGGGCAACTCGGCGTGCTGGCCGCGTGCGGGCTCACGACGGTGGAGGTGCACCGGCGGCCGGTGGCGGCGGTGCTCGCCAGCGGCGACGAGATCGCGCCGGCAGAGCGGTTCGCCGAGGTGGCGGCCGGGCGCGCCATCCCCGACACCAACGGTCCCATGCTGGCCGCCGCGGTGGCGGAGGCGGGGGGGGAGGGGGTACGGCCGGGGATCGCGCGCGACACCGAGGAGAGCGTGCGCGAGCACCTGCTGCGGGGCGCCGCGCAGGCCGACCTGCTGATCACCATCGGCGGCGCGTCCATGGGCGAGGGCGACCTCTTCAAGAGAGTGCTCGACGAACTCGGCTACGAGCCCGGCTTCTGGCGCGCGCGCATCCGTCCGGGCAGCCCGTTCGGCTTTGGACACCTTCCCGTCGAGGGGCGGGCTTCCGTTCCGGTGTTTGGGCTGCCGGGCAATCCGGCGTCGGCCTTCGTCACCTTCCACGTCTTCGCGCGGCCCTTCATCAGCGCGCTTGCGGGGCACCGCCACCCCTTCCCTCCCGTGGTGCGGGCGCGCGCGGGAGTGGCCATGGGCGGCCCCGGGGGACTCGCGGTCTACCCGCGCGTGCGCCTGCTGCCGGCCTCCGGAGGTGGATGGACCGTGGTGCTTTCCGGCCACCAGAGTTCCGCGCTGGTGGCGCCCACGGGCCGTGCCGACGGCCTGGCGGTGATTCCCGAGGGGGTTGAGCGCATCGGCGAGGGGGAGGAGGTCGACGTGCTGCTGTTCGGCCGTCCGGGCTGGTTGCGCGGCGAGGCCGGTCCCGGCGCGGGGTGATGCGGCCGGACAACGCTTCGGCCAGCCCGTGAGAGGCTCCCGCGCGCGCGCGCCCCGGCTGGCGCGCGCCCACACGGGCCAACTGGACCTCCTGGCCCTGGTGGTCATCTGGGGCGTCAACTTCACGGTGGTGAAGGTGGTGTTGCAGGAAGTCGAGCCGCTGGCCTTCAACGCCCTGCGCTTCCCCTTCGCGGCGCTGACGGTGTGGATCCTCCTGCGCGCGCAGGGGCGGCGCCTGATGCCGCGCAGGAGGGATTGGGCCAGGGTCGCGTGGCTGTCGCTGTTCGGACACCTGGGCTACCAGGTTTTCTTCATCTTCGGACTCGCGCTCACTCTGGCCGGCAACGCCTCGCTCATGCTGGCGACGGTTCCGGGGTGGATCGCGATCCTCTCCCCGGCGCTGGGTCACGAGCGCTTCAGCTGGGTGGTGCTTGGCGGCGTCGCGACCGCGATGGCGGGGATGACGCTGGTCATCCTGGGAGGACCGGCCGGCATGGCGCTGGGCGGGGAGACCCTGCGCGGAGACCTGTTCATGCTGGCCGCCGCCGTGGTCTGGGCGCTGTACACCGTGCTGGGACGCCGGGCGGTGCGGCGCAACGGTGCGCTGGAGATGACGGCCTGGACCCTCTGGCTGGGCACGCCCGCGCTCGTTCTGATGGGACTTCCCGGCCTGCTGCGCACCGACTTCGGATCGCTCTCGGTGGGGGCCTGGGCCGGCATCGTATACGCGGGGGTGCTGGCGATCGGGATCGCGTACTTCATCTGGTACCGGGGGGTGCGGAGGCTCGGCAGCAGCCGTACCGCGGTCTACTCCAACCTGGTGCCGGTGGCCGCGATCCTCACCGCCTGGCTCTGGATCGGCGAGACTCCGCGCGCGTTGCAGTTGCTCGGGGCCGGCGTCATCTTGGCGGGCATCGCCGTTGTACGGCTGGCGCCGCCGACCAGGGCGGGCGACCGGGCGCGCCGCCGCGCGTTGCGGGAACGCCGGCGAGCCGAGAAAGCGGCCAGATCCAGGAGGACGACATCGTGAATTCCGTTGCGCGGTTGCTCCTCGCGCCGGCGATCATGTCCGGCGGCATCGGGTTCGTCGCCGCCCAGGACGCTCCGGACGACTACATCGCCCTCGTCGAGGGCGTCCAGAGCCCAAGCCGCCAGGGACTGGATGTACTTACGCTGCCGGAGGTGATGGAGCGTTTCGGCGTGCCCGGGATGAGCGTCGCCGTCATCCGCGACTTCGAGGTGCACTGGGCGAAGGGATACGGCGTGGCCGATGTGGTGGCCGGCGCTCCGGTGAACACCGAGACCCTCTTTCAGGCCGCCTCGATCTCGAAGCCGGTGACGGCAATGGCCGCGCTGACCGCCGTTGAGGAGGGCCTGTTCGCCCTGGACGACGACATCAACTCGATTCTGCGCTCGTGGTCGCTGCCGGGACGCGGCTTCACGGACGATCACCCCGTGACCCCGCGGCTCCTCTTCAGCCACACCGCCGGGCTTGGCGACGGCCACGGCTTTCCCGGCTACGCGCCGGACGCCCCCCGCCCCACCCCGGTGCAGATCTTCGAGGGAGAAGGGGCATCCAATGTGGGACCCGTCGAGCTGGTGCGCCCGCCCCTCACCGCAATGCACTATTCCGGCGGCGGCACGACCATCATGCAGCTGGCCCTGACGGACGCGCGCGGCGAGTCCTTCCCCGACCTCATGCGCCGGACAGTGCTGGAACCGGCGGAGATGACGCGGAGCACGTTCGAGCACCCCCTCCCGCCAGCGCTCGACGCGAACGCCGCGCGCGGCCATCGGGGCGACGGCCTGCCGATGGGACTGGACAAGTGGCACGCGTACGCGGCGCTGGCGGCAGCCGGGCTGTGGACTACGCCCACCGACCTGGCGCGCTTCGCGATCGAGGTGCAGAAGGCGGCCCGCGGCGACCCGGGCCGGGTGCTTTCGCGCGCGAGCGCGCAGGAAATGCTGAGCCCTGTGGGCGTGGGCTCCTACGCCGTGGGCTTCCACATCGAGCAGCGTGGCCAGGGCTGGTACTTCAGCCATTCCGGGGGCAACTGGGGTTTCGTGTGCTACCTGACGGCGCACAGGGCCAAGGGATACGGGGTAGTGGTGATGACCAACTCCTCCGGCGGTGGTGGCCTGTATCGCGAGGTGCTGGAGCGGGTCGAGCGGGCCTACGGCTGGGATTCCCTGGACAAGCCGGTGCTGCGGTAGGGTCCCCCCTTCGCCCGCGACCCGGCGGGCATCCGTCGCGCGCCACGAACCGGCGGGCACCGTTCTGCGCCGCGAGCCGGCGAGAGCCGGCCGCGACCCTATCCGGTCTCGCTCTTCAGCCGCCGAATCTCCGCCGCCAGTTCAGGGGCTACCTCGAACACGTCCCCCACGATCCCGTAGTCCGCGACGTTGAAGATGGGCGCGTCGGCGTCCTTGTTCACCGCGACGATGGTGCGCGCGGTGCGCATCCCGGCCAGGTGCTGGATCGCCCCGGAGATGCCGAGCGCGAAGTAGAGTTTGGGCGCGATGGTCTTGCCGGTCTGCCCGACCTGCTCGGCGTGCGGGCGCCACCCGGCGTCCACTACCGCGCGCGAGGCGCCCAAGGCGGCGGTCGGCCCCAGCGCGTCGCGCACCTCCTCGATCACGCCCCAGTTCTCCGGCCCGCGCAGGCCGCGGCCACCCGACACCACGATCTCCGCCTCCGCCACGTCGACGCTTCCACCCGAAGCGGCCCGAAAGTCCACCACCCTCCCCCCCGCCGGCGCTCCTCCGGCCGGGGTGGAGACCTCGACCTGGCCGGCCGCCGCGGGGGCGCCCGGGGGAAACACGTGCGGACGGAGCGACACCACCGCCGGACTGGCGTCGAAGGCGACCCGTGCAAACGCTTTCCCCCCGTACACGGGGCGGGTCACGACCAGCCCGCCGTCCACCAGCTCAAGGCCGGTGGCATCCGAAGCGAGCGGCACGTCGAGGAGTGCCGCCACCCGGGGCGCCAGGTCGGCCCCCAGCGCGCTGGCGGGAAAGAGCACGACCTGGTACCCGCCCCCAGCGACCATGTCGGCGACGATGTGCGCGTAGCTCTCCGCCTGGTATTGCGCCAGTTCGGCGGCCTCGACCACCCGGATCACCGCCGCTCCGCTCGCGCCCAGCGGCTCGCACTCCGCGCCCAGGCCCGGCCCGGCCACCGCGAGCGCGTGCACTTCGCCACCCAGGTCGCGCGCCGCGCGAGCCCCCGCCCCCACGACCTCATGGGCCGTGGCGCGGACGCCGCCGTCGCGGTGCTCCACGAACGCAGCCACCACCCCCGCACCGGACTCCATCTCCGCCTCCGACCCGGATTCCCGCATCGTCTTCGGCTCGGCCAACGCTCCGGCGGCGCTCACAGGGCCCCCGCCTCTTCACGCAGCAGCCGGACCAGCTCGGGCACCGCCTCCACGCCCTCTCCCACGATCCGTCCCGGCGGTCGGGGCGCGGGCGGCTCCAGCGCGAGCACGCGCAGGCGCGCGCCGGGCAGCTGGGCCGGTCTTCGCTCAAGCGGCTTGCGGCGCGCGGCCATGATGCCCTTGAGGGTGGCGTACCGGGGCTCGTAGGTACCCTTGGTGATGGTGACCACGCACGGCAGGGGCAAGTCCACCACCTCCGTTCCGCCCTCCACTTCGCGGTGGCAACGGACATGCTCGTCCCGCACCTCGAGCTGCGTTACCGCGGTCGCACAGGGCCGTCCCAGCAGCGTGGCGAGCATCGGACCCACCTGCTGCTGATCGTCGTCCGCCGCCTTCACCCCGAGCAGGATGAGCGGGGCGTCGGCCCCGGCCAGTTCCGCCGCAAGTGCCTTGGCGGTTGCGAGGCCATCCATGGTGATTTCGCCTTCGAGCAACAGCGCCCGGTGCGCACCCATCGCCAGACTGTTCTTGAGGCTCTCCGCGGCGCCCGCGTCTCCGACGGTCACCACCGTCACCTGACCGGCTCCCAGGCCTTCGGTCACCTGCAGACCCGCCTCCAGGGCGAACTCGTCGTAGGGGCTCACGATGTACTTGACGCCGCTGGCATCGATGGAGACGCCGTCGCCGCCGACGCGGATGCGCGTCTCGGTGTCGGGCACCCTGCGGATGCAGACGCTCACGTTCACTTCCGGGTCGCTCCGGTTTGAGGATCGGGACGGGAAAGCGACCGCCGCGCGCAGACGCTCACGCCCGCCGGCCGGCCACAGCCCAAGGAAGGTACACCAGATCCCGTTCAGGGGAATGGCGGTCCGGCCCGAGGGCGACGGCACCGGATCCCGATGCGCTCACATCGCGATGCGACGGCATCAGAGCGTCGCCCCCAGCACCGCGAAGCAGACGGCCGCCGCCCCCCCGGCCAGCAGCGCGTAGGGCAGCTGCGTGCGCACGTGGTCGATGTGATCGGTGGCGGCCGCCATGGACGAAATGATGGTGGTGTCGCTGATGGGCGAGGAGTGGTCGCCGAAGATACCCCCGGAGAGCGCGGCCGCCACGAACGGGGCCAGCGGCATGCCCAGCGTCTCCGCCACCGGTACCGCGATGGGCAGCATGATGGCGAAGGTGCCCCAGCTCGAGCCGATCGAGAACGCGATTCCGCCCGCGACCAGGAACACCAGGGGAAGGAAGAGCATCGGAGGCAGCACGCCCTCCGTGACCTGCGCCACGTACTCGCCCGCGCCCAGGGTGCGCGCCACGGATCCCAGCGCGAGGGCCAGCAGCAGGATGAGCGCCAGCGGCATCAACCCTCCGGCGCCCTTGAGGCCGGTGCGGGTGAGCTCGTCGAGCGTCGCGCCCCTCTGCCCCAGCAACAGCAGCCACGCCGCACCCAGCCCGGCCAGCACCGCCCAGAGCACGCTCGTCGACCCGGATCCCTCGAGCATCGATCCGCCGCCGGTCACGTACAGGCCCAGCGGCATGGTCAGCACCATCACCGCGATCGGCACCAGCATGTTCCGCGCGCGCGGCGCGATGCGGCCCACCGGCGTGGGCGAGAGCACGGTCTCGTCCACCATCGGCTGGGCGTTGGGCCACAGCACCTGTCCCTCGGCCGCGCGCTTCTCGGCCCGCTTCATGGGACCGATGTCGATCTTCCACAGGATGGACGCGCCCGCGAGCAGGAAGGCGATGAGGGCGTAGAAGTTCACCGGAATCGCGGCGATGAACACGCCGAGCGCGTTCTCCACGCCCAGCTCGTTCAGGATCCCGAGGTTGAGGGCGCCCCAGGCATTCAGCGGGATGAGGATGCAGATGGGCGCGGAGGTGGAGTCGACGATGTAGGCAAGGCGTTCGCGCGAAATGCGGAAGCGGTCGAAGAGGGGACGCGACACCGCTCCCGCCACGAGCACGGTGATGTTCGACTCGATGAAGATCACGATGCCGATGATCCACGCCAGGAACTGGGCGCGGCGTCCGTCGGTGACCCAGCGGTTGCCCTCGATCCAGCGCACGAATCCGCGCACGCCGCCGGCGGCTTCCAGCGTCGCGATCATCGCCCCGATGACCAGGGTGAACAGGATCACCTTCGCGTTCCCCGGATCGCCCAGCACCGCCACGGTCTGCTCGATGGCGGTGGCGAGGCCGGTGAGCGGGTTCCAGCCCTCGAGGATGGTCCAGCCGATCCAGATGCCCGCGGCGAGCGACACGTAGACCTGGCGGCTCCAGATGGCCAGCACGATCGCGAGGACGGTGGGAAGGAGCGAAATCCAGCCGGGTTCGTTCATCGTGTTCCGCCCGTGCGCCTGGAAAGGTGTGGATTGCCCTGGAGGAAGAAACGCAGTTCGCGGTCTCGCGCCCGGGTCACCCCGATACGCGGGGACCGCGCGACGCTCCCGTCCGGTACCGGCTTCCGCGGAACGAGGCGGAGCGGCGCCCGGTCGAGCGTGTGCCCGTCGAGTTCTCCGGTGACGCCCAGCGCCTGGCAGAGGCGCGCCGGGCCGGAACACAGGTCGCGGTTCCGGCCCCGCCGCGCCGCCATGGTGGCCTCACCCGCCACCGGTTCGAGCGCGCGCACGAGCACCGCGGCCGGGAAGCCCTCCCGGCCGGTCACCACGTTCAGGCACCAGTGCATGCCGTAGATGAGATAGACGTAGGCGATGCCGGGGGGACCGAACATGGAGGCGTTGCGGCGGGTGCGGCCGATGCGCTCGGCGGCGTGGGATGCCGGGTCGTCCGGTCCGGTATAGGCCTCCACCTCGACGATGCGGCCCGACGTCCTCACGCCACCGACGGTCGACTCCACCTCCCAGCCGAGCAGGTCGCGCGCCACCGCGCGCGCGCCGCCCGACAGCGGGCCGGCAAGCGTCCCGCTCACGGCAGTACCGGACGACACCACCCGCTCGACGGGCGCGCCGCTCAGGAAGACCCGCGCCGCCGTCCCAGACTGGTCCGCCGCGCCGTGGCGGTGGCCTGCCTGTCGGCCTTCGATTCCGCCTTGGACCGGCGGGCAAAGTCGTCCTGCCAGGCTTCGACGAGCTTGGCCACCCGATTGCGCGGCAGGACCCCGTCCACCTTGTCCACGGAGTCGTGCAGCACGTGGAACACCCGGTCGCCGAACGCCGCGATGAGGCGTTCGGC
>JAJEBS010000160.1 GCA_022822425.1 Gemmatimonadota bacterium
GGATGAAGTCTCGCTTGCGGAATCGGTTCGACTAGGCGAACACGGTCGCGCCGTCGCTCGTCGCGCGGCTCGGATCGGTAGTCGACTCGGAATCGAGGCCCCTATCGCCGGGATCGTCGAGCATGCGGGGCTCCTTCACGACATCGGGAAGGCCGAGGCGAGGTTTCAGCGCTGGCTGAATCCGACCGGAAGGCATGACGGCCTGGTCGCCAAGTCCGACATGGCCCGAGAGCGGTGGGCTGCAGCCCGAGCGGCGGCGGGATGGCCACGCGGCGGCCGCCATGAAGCGCTGTCGGCTCGGCTCGTGGCTCGATGGATCGAGCAGGGACCAGACAGCATGGACGAGATCTCCCGGGATCTCCTCCTCCATCTCGTCATCAGTCATCACGGTCACGCGCGACCACTCGTCCGACCGGTCCGTGACGGATCACCGGGACGAGTTTCCGCCGTGATCGAGGGTCGATCCGTCGAGGCAGACGCGAATCTGGCGTCAACGGACTGGGAGCAGCCGGCCCGATTCAGGAATCTGAACGATCACTTCGGCCCCTGGGGTCTCGCCCTCCTCGAAGCGATCGTGCGCCGCGCAGACCACGCCATCTCGGCTGGAGTGGTCTCCAAAATGGAGGTGCAGTGATGGCAGATGTGATGTGTCCGGGTCTGCCCGGCTCCTGGCTCAACGGTTGGCTCGCTGGTCTCGGCGCCACTGTCCTGGATGCCCGAATCCGACTCCACTGGAGCGACAGGGGTACTCGCTTCGCTGTCCTGTCGAGCCCACGAGAGGATCCTCTGTCCATCCTCTCAAAGTCCTGGCCCGATCCCGAGGCTGTGGCGGACCTTCCGATCGCCCGGCGGTGGCGATCCGTAGTCCCCATGGGTCGAAGGGTCACGGTGGACGTGTTTCGGCAAAGGGCAGCGGCAGCCAGAGGCCACCGGCAGTCCTGGGCGCTCTCTTCGACACTGACCGATCTGGCGGTCGAGAAAACCGAAGTCCTCCACGCGAGGTTCGACCCACCGGTCCCGAAGGGGCTCACCTTGCACGATCGCCTGTTCCCGGTCCATCGCCGCGCCACGTCTTCGCCACAGGCCCTCTCTGACGCCCTGTCGGGGCTCTCCAAGCGAATCAAGGCCAACGGGCTCGGCTTCGACCAGACCCGAGTGGGCTCGCTCGCCGACGATACGAGCACATACGTGGATCCGATTATCGAGACGCTTGCATTCTATGGTCTGGCGCTCCTCCCCGTACGGGGAATGGGGCGTGATGCGATGCTTGGCCATCGTTGGGTGCGGTCAGTTCAGCGAGCCTGGCATGGCCGCACTGGACAGAAAGAACGATTCCGATGGCCGGCTTGGCAACAACCCCTGGATCGGTTCGGAATCGACGCGCTGCTCGACCTCTGGAATCCGACCAAGCGAAGGGACTGGCCACGCTTGGGTGTACACGCCGGATGGCAGACTGTGGAGTATCGCCGGCGCGGTTCCGCGGATTCAACGCGCGCATTCGGAGCTGAGCCCCTTTGAGCCGGACGATCGTGCGCATCTCGGCCATCGAGCACTTCGCCTATTGCCCCCGCCAGTGTGCTCTGATCCACACGGACGGCGTCTGGACTGACAACCGCCATACGATTCGCGGCAGGCGAGCGCACCGCCGTGCGGATAGCGGCAAGAGTCGTCAGGAACGCGGGTGTCAGGTATTGCGGGCAGTGCCACTGTGGTCGGAAAGGCTGGGGCTCTCCGGGCGCGCCGATGTCGTGGAAGTCCAGGGTGATCGCGTCTGGCCCGTCGAATACAAGTCCGGAACTCGCCATGGCGACGCTGCGGACCTGCAGGTATGCGCGCAGGCCCTGTGTCTCGAGGAGATGCTCGGAGTCGAAATACCCCACGGGTATGTGTGGTACGGTGGCCCCAAGCGTCGAGAAAGAGTAACCCTCAGTCTCGAGCTGCGGGAGCGCGTCCTCCAAGTCGTTGACGCGATTCGGAGCCAGATGGACACTGCGATTCTTCCAGAGGCGCCGAACGACGAGCGTTGCCGGGAGTGCCAACTCCTGAATCACTGTCTTCCGGAGATCACCAGCGCACCAGATCGAGTCGTGAAGTATCTGGAAGAAGTGGTGTTCGCATGCGATACCTGAGTACAGCCTACGTGCGTGATCACCGCGCCAGGGTTGGGCATCGGCGCGGATCCCTGGTTGTGAAAACCCCGGATGGTAGCCAGAAGATTCCGCTCGAGGCAATCGACGCCGTCGTCCTCCTGGGTGCCGCGCAGGTGACATCTCAGGCTCTTGCGGCCTGTGTTCGTCGCGGCGTTCGCGTTACATCGCTCTACCTCAGCGGTGCCGTACGGTTTATCGTGGGTCCGAAGACGGGCGGCAACGTCCACCTCCGCAGTGCGTTGTGTCGGGCGGTCATGGATGCCGACCATGCGCTCGCCATATCGAAGGCGATCGTGGCGGCGAAAATCCAGAGCAGCCGGCGCGTCGTAGCGCGATGGAGCCGTGACGAACGAGATCCATCCCGCCGAGACGATTTGACGAGGCGCGCTACACAGCTCGGTGATCGGATTCCGCGGGTCGCCCGCGCCGACAGCCCGAACCTTGTGCGAGGCATTGAGGGGGACGCCGCGCGCATCTACTTCAAGGCAGTGGGACACGCATTGGCGGAAACCAGACTGCCGTTTACCGGCCGGAGCCGCCGCCCGCCCCGGGATCCAGTGAACGCCATGCTTGGCTTCGCTTACGGTCTCCTCGTGACCGAGTGTGTCGGAGCGATCGAGAGTGTCGGTTTGGACTACCAGATGGGGATCTTCCATAGGCCCAGATCGGGTCGGCCGTCACTGGCGCTCGACTTGACGGAGGAGTTGCGCGCCTTGACGGACCGCTTCGTCGTTTCCCTGGTCCGACGGCGCCAGATCAAGCCCGATGACTTTCTCAGCATGCCTGGAGGCGGGGTGTACCTGAACGATGACGGTCGGACCAAGCTGATCCGTGCGTGGGAGCGCCACAAGGAGACGGAGATCCACCACGAGGTTACCGGCAAGAAGGTCGGACGCTGGGCGATCCCCTCGGTCCAGGCGACGCTCCTGGCGCGGCACCTTCGCGGGGATCTGCCGGCGTACGCCCCCTTCGTTCTGCCCTGACGGGGACGATGGACGTTCTCGTTGTCTATGACATAGCCGATACCGAGCGGGACGGCGCTCGGCGCCTGCGGCAGGTAGCGCAGGTCT
The DNA here is from genome assembly GCA_022822425.1 of Gemmatimonadota bacterium. Classification (GTDB taxonomy): domain Bacteria; phylum Gemmatimonadota; class Gemmatimonadetes; order Longimicrobiales; family Gaopeijiaceae; genus BD2-11. Next base: position 3,221 of record JAJEBS010000160.1, read on the forward strand.
GCGAGAAGTACGGTCATCGGATCCAGAAGTCCGTCTTCGAGTGTCGGCTCTCGCCGACCCGGCTGGCTCGGTTCACAGGCGAGATCCAGGACATCATCAGGCGGAAACGCGACTCTGTCATCATGTATCGGTTCCCCGGCCGCCTCGCGGACGCCCGAACGGCGCTCGGGACGAAGCCCAAGCGCGAACTCGGGCACCCATGGCTCGTTTGAGCGCCTGCGAACCTCCGGTGATCCCACAGGATCTCAGGGACTGATCCACGGTGTCGGCCGAAACGACCCTTGCGAGGGGTGCGTAGGCGTCGTGGCAGTGGGAGAATCAGGGGCTGGTCGGGCAGAATTGACGCGGCGATCCCGAGAATCGAGGAAAAAGCTCGGAAGAACCGCCCTCAGGCGGGATTAGCACTGTCGCCGGGGTTTCGACCCCGGCCTTCGTTGAGCGATGTAGAGCGTCCCGTCCCGGACGAACATCCCCTGCCTGTCGCCGGGGTTTCGACCCCGGCCTTCGTTGAGCGGTC
>JAJEBS010000156.1 GCA_022822425.1 Gemmatimonadota bacterium
CGGCAGTCTCTCCGGGTCGTAGAGCTCGGCGGCCCTCGGATGGTCCCGGTTCGCCTCGCAGGCCCGCTCCCAGCTCGCCCGGATCTCCTTCCGCGCCGCTTCGAGCACTTTCTCGTTCGTGGTGTTCTCCCACTTCACCAGCTCCCGGATGATCCCGAACAGCCGTTCCCGCTCCGCCTTCCTCTCCTCGACCCCCGGGAAGCGCTGTTCGTCCGGATCGTCCACCAACTGGGCGAACAGGACCGCCCTCGCCGCCGCTAGCGGCCGCCGCGCCCACCAGAGATGAAGCGTCGAGGGATGCCCGTGCCGGATGGACTTCTCGCGCGACGCCGCCCGGTTGATGTCGTCGAGCGGCAGCGCCACCTCGATCAGCTTCCGCGGCTGGGAATGGGGCATGACTCGCCGAATCGTATGCGTCCCGGCTGACAGACGTTCACGCGCTCCTCCTCGCGCGCGCAGGCGCCGCGCCGCAGTTCAGTCTCCCCCGAGCGGCGCGGGCGTCGCGGCGGCCGGCCCGAGCGACTTCACGCAGCGGATTCCGTATAGGAGGACGTCCCGCTCTCGGTCCAGCACCTCGTAGAGGGCGCGACGGTCAATTCAGCCACCGCTGTCCCATCTCGGCAACGGTGGCGGCGACCGTCGCCTGAAGACCCGCAGCGCTCCCCCACGCCGGGGAAGACCCGGTCGCCCGACCTCACCTCTGCGATGCGCCCGGCTTCGAGTGGCGACGAATCCGACTCACAGGGAGGGCCACATGCCATCGTCGCAACGACAACAGCACCGATTCGAGACGGTCGCCGAGGAGGTGTTCCGCCGCTACGGACGCCGCTGGAAGCCCGGGACCGTCACCGTGAACCGCTGCTATCTCCGGAACCAGATCCTGCCCTGGTTCCGTGATCGTCCGATCGCCGACATCACCCGCGGTGAAGTGCGGCGCTGGTTCGCCTCGCAGCACCGCACGCCCGCGGCGGCGGACCGGGCGCTCCCGGTGCTCTCCGTGATCCTGGGCCAGGCCGAGATCTACGGCTACCGCACCGAGGGGACGAACCCCTGCCTCGGAATCCGCCGGTATCGGCGTCCGGGCCGCGAGCGGTTCCTGACCGCAGCGGAGATCCGCAGGCTCGCGACCGCGCTCGGCCGCTGCGAGGAGGACTTGCCCCTCGTCACCACCGTCGTGCGGCTCCTTCTCCTGACCGGCTGCAGACAGAGCGAGATCCGGACCCTGCGGTGGGTGGACTACCGCGAGGGCCACCTGTTCCTGCGCGACGCGAAGACCGGGCCCCGGACCATCTGGCTGTCTTCGCCCGCTCGACACATCCTCGACAGCCTCTCCGGGAACGGCGCCTGGGCTTTCCCCGCCGCCCACGGCGAGGGACCGATGCCGGCGGAGACTCTCTCCCGGGGATGGAGGGCGCTGCGCCTGCGCGCCGACCTCCCCGGCGTCCGCCTCCACGACCTGCGTCACACCTACGCGAGTCTCGCCGTCCGCCGCGGCGAGACGGTGCTTACGGTCGGCCGACTCCTCGGCCACCGCGATCCGGCCACGACGCTCAAGTACGTCCACTTCGCCGACCGGGCGGCCCATCAGGCCGCCGAGGCCGTGAGCGCGGTCCTCGGCCAGTGAGCGGCGAGTCTCCCACTCTCGCTGCGTTCGTCGCCCGCATCTGGAGGTCGGACTGCCTGGCCCGATGCCGCCCTTCGACCCGGCAGCGGGTGGAAAGCGCCCTGCGGACGCAGATCCTCCCCACGTTCGGGGCCCGGAGGCTCGACCGGATCTCGCCCCGAGCCGTCCTCCGGTGGTTCGACGACTACAGCCAGACCGCCCCGGCCGGCGCCAACCGGGCGCTCGACGTCCTCCATCAGATCCTGAACTATGCGATGGACTGCGATCTGGCCCCCCGGAACGCCGCCACGGGCATCGTGCGGAACCATCAGCCGCCGAGGACGCGCTTTCTGTCCCGCGAGGAAGTGCGCCGCCTGCACGCGGCGATCGCCGCCCACCGGGGGCGCGGCCCCGGCAGGCAGCAGGCCGAGATCCTGCGGCTCCTGCTCCTGACCGGATGTCGGCGCGGCGAGCTGACCGGACTCCGATGGTCCGAAGTGGACGGGGATCTGCTGCGCCTGACGGACTCCAAGACCGGACCCCGCCCGGTGTTTCTCAGTTCCCGCGCCCGGGCGATCATCGAGCGACAGCCCAGAAACGGCAGTCCGTACGTGTTCCCGTCGCTCCGGGATCCGTCGAAGCCGCGGTCGGCGGAGCTCTCACTGTGGCGCAAGGTGCGTCGGCAGGCCGGAATCTCCGATGTGCGCCTCCACGACCTCCGCCACACGTTCGCGAGCCACGCCGTTCGCTGCGGAACGCCGCTGCCCGTCGTCTCGCGCCTCCTCGGCCACTCGCAGGCGCGGATGACGCTGCGCTATGCCCACGTGAGCGACCGCGACACCGAGGCCGCCGCCGAGCGCGTGGGTCAGGCCGTGGCCGGGCTGCTCGACTCGGTCAGGGCTCCCTGACCGGAACGGACCCACCCACGGCCGACTTGATGAACTTGCGGTCGAAGGTGAGCATCGCTTCGCACTCGGCGGCAGCCCCGAGATGCAGGGCATCGGCAAAGTCCATGCCCTGGTCCGCGCGAGCGAGAGCCTCCGCGACGAGGCGCGGTCTCTCCAGCGTGACTTGCGGCAAGCCCGAGAAGCCCCTGAGGGCCGCGATCACGGCCGGCTTGGAGAGCCCGTAGAGACTCCTCAGCACCCATTCGGATTCGAGAAGAACCGTGGTCGCCACGAAAACACGATCTGTCGCGATGGCCGTCATGGCCCTGGCTGCCTGGCCCGGATCATCGCTCGTCAGGGATCGCACCAGAACGTTCGTGTCAATCGCCTTCATGGCGCCGCTTGGCCTCCGCCAGGACGCTGGCATCCATCTCCGCGATCGAGCGGCGCGGGCCGCCGGACGCGAGACACCCGAACACGTCATCGGGTCTGGTCACTGCGAAGACGGGCTCCCGGCGAAACAACACTCCGCCGGCCCGCCTCTCGACGATCAGTCTCGTCCCGGCCTTCCAGCGCAGAGCGCGCCGCACTTCCTTGGGAAGGATCACCTGCCCCTTGGTGGAGACCGTCGTCGTGAGTCGCGCCGTTCGCATCATGGACCCTCCGGAGAGCAGGTAGGTAAGCGAGGAGTAAGATAGCGGACCCACAGCAGTCGGGCAAGAGCAGTCGGGAGAGAGTCGCCAGCGCGTTGACATCGGCCATTCGGCCGTCGGAGCACTCATCCGCCCCCGCACGAGGACGACCGGTTCATGGACATCGCCATGCGTCGGGAGGCGACGCCATGACCCGAGGCCAGCAGACCCGTTGACTCCGGTCAGCCCGGCGCCGATACTGCCCGCGTCATGCCGAAGACACGACGGGGCGCCGCCACCAGCACAGCGGTTGATCTCCAGTCCGCGGCCGCAGCACCGGGGATCCTGTGCTCGAGCGAGCGCAAGGCCCAGCTCTCGCTCGCTTTCCTCACCGCCCTCGCCGCGAGAGACGGGTACAGTCTCCAGCCGGGGCCCGCTCCGGACGTGGACAGCATCGACGTAACGATCAGGAGTGGATCGTCACGGCGGCAAGCCGTCGACCTCCAGTTGAAGGCGACAGCGAGGCCCAACCGGAGGCAGGACGGGCTCCACTTTCGCCTGAAGCGGAAGAACTACAACGATCTGGTCATGGCGCGGTCGGTGCCGCTCTTGCTCCTCGTGCTCGAGCTGCCGGCGGAGGAATCGGCGTGGGTCAAGTGCACTCCGGAGGCATTGATCCTGAGGAAACGCGGATGGTGGCTCTCGCTCGCAGGGCGCGAGCCCGTCGAGGGCGGATCCAGGACGGTGATCATCCCGTCGGCCCAGCGCATCGGGGACACGGGGCTTGCTCCGCTCTTCGCGGCGGCAACGGGGGCCGCCGCATGACCGGGGCGAGGGCTCAGGCGGCGTTCGCCCGCCAGATCGGACTGCGCGGCGTTCACGCCTATCTGTCCGCGAACGGATGGGACCGAGAGACGCCCATGGGTCAGGCGGCCGATCTCTATCGGTCGCGGCAGGCCGCCAGCGAAGTTGCAATCGTCCCCGCGTCCGAGGACTACGGCGACTACGGCACACGGATCCATCAACTCGCCGGACAGATCGCCGTGGTGGAGGGGAGGGCTCGGACCGCCGTGCTCACTGATCTCTCCCTGGCCGACTCGGATCTCGTGCGCCTGCGCCTCCCCCGCGGCTCGCCCGACGACACGGTGAGCCTGACCGACGGTGCGGCTGTCCTTGAGGAGTCCCGAAACCTTCTCCTCGCGGCGGCCTGCTCGGCGGAAAGGCCACGGCGGATGTACCGGGCAGGCAGGAACAAGCGTGCTGCGCTCTACCTGAGGGGAGTGCGGCTCGGGCACAGCGAGCGAGGCAGCTACGTCATCAATCTCCTCTCCCCCGTGGCCCCTTCGCTGCGCGAGGACGGCCTCCTGCTTCCGAAGGATCCCTTCGAGCGCCGCGTTACCCGGACGTTGGCATCGGGCCTTCGCGCCTCCCGACAGGTCGTGGATGGCGTCAATCGAGGGTCCGCGGGCCTCAAGGAGTTCGAGGACCGCGTGGAGCAGGGCATCAGCGCCAACCTGTGCCGGTCGGTCGCGCGGTTGATCGAGGCCGGCGACGGGCTCGAGATCGGCTTGAGCTGGGCTCTCACGCGACCCGCCCCGGACAGGGGTGAACGATTCATGGTGTCGTTTCGATCAGCGGACATCCCGGTGCTGCGAGAGGCGGGCCGGACCCTCTCGACCCGGCAGGAGCGGACCGACGAGGAGATCGAGGGGTACGTCGCCCGACTGTCGAGGGACGCGTCACACCCCACCGGCGTGGCTACGATCAAGGCGTTTCTCGACAGCAGACTGACTTCCGTGCAGGCGACCTTCGATCCCGAGGACTACAGCCTGATCACCCGCGCCCACGATGCCCGGCTGAGCGTCTCCCTCATTGGGGATCTTCGACGGGAAGGCGAGCGCTGGCATTTGCGGAATCCTCGCGACCTCGCCGTGATCGAGGAGGATGACGTGGACTGACGACGGTGGGTTCGGCGGCCCGCGGGACGTTTCGGGACCAGTGCCCGGTGAATCTGCCCCGCTAGTCATGGACATTCCAGCGCTCGGGCGACTCCGGAGAGGGCCCGCGCTTCCCGATCATCGGGTGACGGCCCGACGGATGGGACGGCATCTGACCCGCCCGCGAATACCATTCTCCGCGGCCATGCGCACCACCCGGAAGCTGATCGAGGTGGCGCTGCCGCTCGACGACATCAACCGGGCGGCGTCGCGCGAGAAGTCCATCCGGCACGGGCATCCCTCGACGCTTCATCTCTGGTGGGCGCG
>JAJEBS010000018.1 GCA_022822425.1 Gemmatimonadota bacterium
CGATGAACTCCTCTTCCGTGCCGCACTCGAGCAGTGCGTCAGTCACACGGTCGATGCCCTCAGGGCCGCGTAGCCTCTCAATCACATCCGCGACCTGCCCCGCCGTTCCCTCGCCGAACCTCCGGACGATCTGCCGCCGCAGAACCATTTTCTGACCCTGCCGGCGACCCTGTTGGCGACCTTGCCGAGCGCCCCGCTGGACCAACTCGTCCAGGCTTCGGTGAAATCGTTCCGCCATCTCGGTCATCGTCTTCGCTCCTCCGAGCTTCAGTTCCTCCGACTAGTTCCTCAATCGTAACATGGTGCCCATCCGCTCGACCGTGAACGCGTCCAGGTCTGGATCCCCAGGCGGAAGCTGGGAAACGTTCGAGGGGCCCTCACTTGCCAAGAGCGCGGACAACCGCCTCCACCGCCCGGAGTAATCAGTCTCATTCCGGGGCGGCTGGCTGTACCTGCTGATCCTCCTGGAGTTTCAATCGGAGAACGACCCCTTCATGGCGCTCCGCATCCTCACGTACACCTGCCTCACCTATGAGGAGCTGATCCGCCGGGGAGAGGTCAGACCGGGCAACAAGCTGCCGCCCCTGCTGCCGGTCGCCGTCTACAACGGTCGGCCGCGCTGGCGGGCCGCCACGGATGTCGCCGAGCTCATCGCCCCCATGACGGCACCGCTGGCGCAGTATCTGCCGAGCTTCAGGTATCTCCTGCTGGACTTGCAGCGGATTGGCGAGCAGGACTCCGATTCGCGGGATCTGGTGACTTCGCTAGGGATAGTGGAACGGGACCCTACGCCGGAGAGCCTGCAGCGCATCCTGGGGGGCTTGATCCGTCGGTTCCGCGGAACAGAGTTCGCCGAGTTTCACCAGGCGCTGCGTTCGTGGGTAGCGGGGGCTGCGGAGGCGTGGCAGATTTCCGAGGCGGACCTGGCGGGGATGATGTCGTTCAAGGAGGACGAAGAGATGTACGAGAGAGCAAAGGAGTTGAGGGACCAGGTCCACCGCGACGGGGAGCGGGCGCTTGTGCAGCGTCTCGCGACCAGGAAATTCGGAGCGGAGACGGCCGAGCGGCTGACGCGGATCCTGGAAGGCAGGACGGATCCAGATCGGCTCGACGAGGTCGTCGATGCGATCATCGATTGTGACAGCGGACCGGAGTTGTTTGCCCGCGTGAGTGCGTAGCGGTCAGCTCGGGCGCGTGTTTCACACCGTCGGCGGGAATCGGCCGGTGCTTGCCCCACAGCCGAGTCCACGCGATCCTGTCCACGTGCTCGAAGTGGGCGGGCGGCCGACATCAGATCGGCTCCGGTCTCCATGGCGTGCGCGGCGATCCAGAGATCGTTGGTGGGGATGCGACGGCCCCTTTCGGGCCGTCGCGGGTAGATGCCGCCATGCACGATCCTGAAGACCTGGCCCGCGACATGGCCGAACGGCTGGCCGAAGTGGAGCGCCAGCTTGACGACGTTGAGGCGGAACTTGCAGCCGCACGCCAGTATGAGCCGCCAGAACGGGCGGAGCTTTACGGCGACGGGGGCGGAGTTGTCACGGCTTTTGTGCGCTGGCTAATCAGGTAGCGCCGGCGGGCCCGTTTTCGTTTGGCTGGCGGTCACCCCCCGCCTTCCATGGTCCCCTCGGAGGTGTTCGTGCAATGAAGCTCCTGGTTCAAGCCGTTGCCGTCTCTTTAGTCGCCCTGGCTGCGGGACCCCATCGTTCCGTCGCGCAGGTCGGTCAGCCAAGACCGGCCGCGGAGGTGGGCTTGTCGGTCGAGCCGCTTCTCTCGATTGGCCTCGTGGAAGGTGCGAACGAGTATCTCTTTGCGGGGATCAACGGTGGTGCGCTCCTCGCCGATGGCAGCGTGGTCGTTTCCGACCGGGCGCACTTCCGGATCCAGAAGTTCGGCCCGGACGGGGAGCACTTGTGGAGCCGAGGACGGGAGGGGGAGGGGCCGGGCGAGTTTGAGTATGTCCAAGTCGCGCCTGGGTGCGTGAGCGCAGAACGGATCGTGGCGACGCTGCGGGAGCGGATTCCGGCCTCCGAGATGAGGTATCTGGGTCCCGGCGATGCCATGCCCGGAAACATCTGGTCGCACGACGCGGTCTTCGCGGCGGCCGACCAGGGCGTGTGGTTCGGTACCGGTGAAGATTACGAGATCGAGTTGGTCGGCTGGACGGGCGAGACCATTCGGCGCATCCGCTGGGAGGGTCCGGATCTGAATGTGACGCCGGAGGACATCAACCGATACCGTGACTCACTCGAGGAGAGCTACCGCCAGGGCGGCGGTGCCGACTGGCGCGCGCGCTTCCAGAGGCGTTGGGAGTGGGAAAGCGAGATCGTGCCCGACGTGTTCCCCGCCTATCAGGGGCTCATGATGGGAGATGACGGCGTGCTCTGGGTCCACGACTACCTTCGGCCCGGGGAGCGAAGCGAGTGGTTCGCCTTCGACGCGGACGGAAACTGGACTCGCACACTCGTGCTGCCCTCCCGCACCGTCTTGCTGGACATCGGTCCTGACTGGGCGGTTGTACGAACCCTGGATGAGGTGGACGTTCAGCGGGTCGCGGTGCATGCGCTCGTGGAGAATCGGTAGCCAGAGGCGGCAGCGTTCGCCGGAAGCGCTCCACAGCCTCTTGTCCAACGCGATCCCCCGGCCCCCTCCTGGTTGATCCGACAAGGATGAGGTGCTAGCATTATGCTTGCACCACAACACGCTGAGGGACCTCACATGGGCAATTTGACCGTACGCAATCTGGACGACTCCGTCATCGACCAACTCAAGAGGCGGGCGAGGGCGAATCACCGCTCGCTGGAGGGCGAGGTGCGCTACGTGCTCACACGGGAGGTGTCCGGATACCTTCGGACTGCGGAGTTCCTGGCACGCGCCGACGCCCTGGCCGCGACCACGGCCGACAGGAAGCAGACGGACAGCGCCGTTCTTGTCCGGGAAGATCGCGACCGGTGAGAGTGACCGTTGACGCGAGCGTGGCCGTCAAGTGGCTTGTGACGGAGGACTACCGCGAAGAGGCCCGGCTGGTTCTGGGGCCAAGAATCGAGCGGTATGCGCCCGACCTGCTGCCGGTGGAATGCGCCAGCGCGATCTGGAAGAAGGCCCGCCGCGGGGAAGTCGGCCATTCCGCCCCCTTCCTGGACGAGATCACCAAGCTTCGGGAAGTCGTCCGAATCCAGTCCAGCGAGGACCTCTTGCGGGACGCGGCCGAAACCGCGCTGCGGATCGGTCACCCGGTCTACGACAGCCTCTACATCGCCTGCGCGAAGCTCACGGGGTCGGTTCTGGTCACGGCGGATCGCAGGCTCGGCCAGATCGTATCGGACCGAGTTTCGGACATCGAGGCAATCACACTTCACGACGGGCCTGCGATGGCCAGGGTTGAGGCGGCCGGGATCAGGCTCGTCATCGACCGGGACACGGTCAGGGAGTTGAGTGAGGCTTGGATGCGCGTCGCCTCCGAGCTCGCGGAGACGTCACCGACCTACCTGAAGCTGGTGAAGGCCATCGAGGCACTGAGCGCCGACGAGCGGATGGACCTGCTGGTGCTCGGTTGGGTGGGGGATGGCCGTCCACACACGAGGAGGAGGCTGTTCGATCTCGCGATGCGTCATGTAAGCAATTCCAGGTATATCGCCGGACTGGGGATGCGCTGGCGCGACGGCCTGCGACGATGGTCCACATGGGATCGTACGCTCCCAGCGAGCCGCGGTTGAGGAACTCATCCGCCACTTCGTGGGCGAGGGGCTGGCCGACGAACTCGACTTCGACCCGCGCTGGCGCGCCGCCACGGACATCGCCGAGCTGATCGCCCCCGTGACGGCACCGCTGGCGCAGTATCTGCCGAGCTTCAGGTATCTCCTGCTGGACCTGCAGCGGATCGGCGAGCAGGATCCCCAGTCGCGGGATCTGGTGACTTCGCTGGGGATAGTGGAGCGGGACCCTACGCCGGAGAACCTGCAGCGGGTGATGCGGGGATTGACCCGTCGCTTTGGAGAGCCGGAGTTCGCCGAGTTGCACCAGGCGCTTCGTTCGTGGGTAGCGGGGGCTGCGGAGGCGTGGCAGATTTCCGAAGCGGACCTGGCGCGAATGATGTCGTTCCCGGGATCCTGGAAGACATGGCCGATGCAGATCGGATCGACGAGGTCGTCGATGCGATCATCGATTGTGACAGCGGAGCGGAGTTGTTTGCCCGCGTGCGTGCGT
>JAJEBS010000086.1 GCA_022822425.1 Gemmatimonadota bacterium
GGACGTATCACGAACCAGGACGAAAGCAATGTTGTTTGCGAGAAAGCGTTATCCCCCGATGCTTCGCTGCGCATGGGGAAGGCCCGAAAAACCGCCTCCATTCGAAAGTTCCGTTTACCCTCGGACAGGCGCTTCACGGACGCGGTGGCCGGCATTCGCTCGCTCCGAACCCGCCTTCACGCCGGAGCGAGGGTGCGGTTTTATGCGCCTGTTTCGACGATATGGGCAACATATGGACTATTGAACGCTGTAAGACCGTAAGACACACGAGTGGAGCCCCGACCCGTGCGCGAAACGAAAAAGCGATTTATATCTACGCCGCAGCCTGACCGCGAGCGCCTTCCCGGCGCTTCCGCCCACCACGCGAAGCACACCAAGCGTGCGCGGGGCATCGCGGCGGCCGGACGGTCCCGGCGGTGGGCGCTGCTCTTGCCGGCCCTGCTCGCCCTGTTCTGGCTGTCGCTCGCGCCCGCGCAGGCCCAGACGGGGTGCGAGACGACCGACATCTGGTGCGCGACCCTCACGGTCGAGGAGATTACGCTCCTCGGCGTTGTTACTTACGGATACGGCTACAGCACGGCGGGCTCCCTCGACGCGGGGTCCGTGAGCGACGACGACTTCAGCTACGACGACGATGACTACGAGGTCAAAGAACTCGCCATCAATATCGCGACAAACCCGACCTTGCTGTTCTTGTTGAACCCCATCGGGACCACGGTGTTCAACAGCGACGACTACACGCTGGTGGTCGGAGGCGACGAATTCTCGTTTGACGACGCGACGGTGAACGCAAGCAACTACTTTGAATGGCGCAACTCGAATCTGTCGTGGTCCGACGGAGACACGCTCACCGTGCGACTGGTCAAGAGAAACCATGCCGCCACGGGCAAGCCGACCATCTCGGGAGAGGCTTTGACCGGCCAGCGACTGACGGCCGAGACGGACGCCATCGAGGATGAGAACGGGCTCGACGACGTGGATTTCGACTACCAGTGGGTCCGCGTCGACGGGAGCACCGAAACGGAAATCTCGGGCGCGGTCTTCCGGCGGTACCGGCTGACGGACGACGACGAAGGGAAACAGGTCAAGGTGGTGGTGACGTTCCAGGGGTTTGAGGCCGACCGGGCGACGCTCAAGTACCGCTGCCCAGCGGCGGCCCGGGGCAGCATCTGCGAGGGCCGCGAGCGCTGCCACCGCCGCGCCGGGTGCCGCCCCGGCGCCTACGGGCGGATCGTGCGCGTCCCGCTGGCGCACGACCGGCGGATCTTCACGCCGACCCCGTACGGCAGCCCGTCGTGGCACCGGGGCTACCGGCGCCGCTCCGCCCTGGAGCGGATCTACAACCGCATCGACCACGATTTCGGCTTCGAGCGGCACTTCGTGCGGGGCCAGGCCCGCCTGCAGGCGCGGACCACGCTCGCTGGTCGGCGGGCGGCATACCGCCGCGGCGGAAAGCGCCCCGCGATTGCGGGGAAACGGACCGGTTAAACGATTCGACGGTCGACAACAATCGTTGTCGGCCGTCAATTTCGAGTGATTGACGATGGGAGCTACCATGAACCGTACGACGATTGACCGGCGCACGCCGCGCCTGCGCCGCGCCTTCGCATTCCTCGCACTCCTCGCACTTCTCGCCCTGTCCTGCGCCGCGGCGCCGCCGGCCGCGGCGCAGGAAACCGTGGCCGTGAGCAACATCGGCAAAACCACCGAAGATGTCCACGATTTGGGAGAACAAGAACTTCAGGCCCAGGGATTCCGGACCGGGACGGAGACGCTCGGCTACAGCCTCACCAGCATCGAGCTGAAGGTGGGCGACGTCACTGTCTCGTCGTCCGACCTGACCGTGAGCTTGCGGGCGAAGAACCCGAACAGCGACCTTCCGACCCTGACCGACCTGGTGGTCTTCACCAATCCGACGCTCGCGAGCGACACCACGCTCAAGTGGACGCTGCCGAGCGGAACCAGCTCCTATGCGCTGAGCGCGAGCACCAGGTATTTCGTGGTGGTACGCATCGCCTCGGGTGCATCCGGCGGGTTTGAATGGTCATTCACGGAAGCGACAGGTGAAGACAGCGGCGGCGCCGCCGGATGGACCATCGACGACGTCTCGCGTGGCGGGTTCGCCGGCATGTGGGATCTATCGAACCCAAACGCCTACCAGATTCGCGTCAACGCCCGCGTCACCAACAGCGACGCGACCGGCAAGCCGACGATCTCGGGCACGGCGCGCGAGGATCAGGTTGTCACGGCCTCGACGAGTTCGATCATGGACATGAACGGGCTCGACGACGTGGACTTCGAGTACCAGTGGATCCGGGTGGACGGGTCGACCGAGACGGACATCTCGGGCGCGACCTCGAGCACCTACCGGCTGGCCGCCGCCGACGTCGGCAAGAAGGTGAAGGTGGAGGTCACCTTCACCGACGACGACGGCTACGAGGAGGAGCGCGTGAGCGACGCGTTCCCGGAGTCGGGGACGGTCGCGGCGACCGACAGGCCCCCCGGCGGGACGGGCGTGCTCGTGAGCAACATAGGGCGAACCGCTGGGTCGACAATTAACGCCATAGTTTCGCAGCCCTTCACTACGGGCAGCAGTTCGGCGGGCTACACCCTGAAGAGCGTGCAACTCGT
>JAJEBS010000171.1 GCA_022822425.1 Gemmatimonadota bacterium
TCGAGTTCGCCACCCTCGAATGGGTCGACTGGTTCAACCACCGCCGACTCCTGGAAGGAATCGGCTATGTGCCGCCGGCTGAACTCGAAGAGGCCTATGATCAGCAGTACCGGGAGTCAGCCCTGGTGGCCTGACTCAAACTATTCCGTCTCCGGTAAACCCGGGCCGATTCAGTTTGCTTTTCGAGTTGGGACAGGAACTCGATTCTTCCTCCACTTATCTCGTGTAGAAACGCTATGTGAGTTAGTCGTTTCCCCAAGTTCTCTTCTTGTAAGAGGATGCGATGGGCGGCTAGGAAAGTTCGATCATCCTTATCTTGCGTATAGAGGAAAGACTTTAGGTCTAGGCCAAAACCCAAGAGACCCAACAGAACCAGGCCAACCAAAAACTTGCCCGCAGATAGGTTTTGTCCCCGTCTTTCGACGGCGAGTTTTTTCACTTCAATCCTAAGCTCTCGGTCATCCATGCCTTGTAGTCTCATGAATATTTCGGTTGAGCCATTAGAATAGTCGCCATCTGGACCATCCTCCTGACGCCGGCTCCATCCTTCCCCGACCCCCTGTTGTTCCGATCATGCGGTAGTCTTCCGGATTGAGCACCAAACGCCAAGCCGCGCTGCCTGTCCGGCGGCGCTCTTCGATGTCTTCCCAAGCCCAACGACACGGTCGAAGCGCGGGCAACCTATGACAGAAGAAGCGCATCGACACCCAAGCACGATACCCGTAACGCATCTCGAAGTCGGGTGACAAGCGCCGCAAATTTGCCGATTTGCCAAACGATTGGCGACACGCGAGAAACATTCTCCAGGGACTGATCATTCCGACGGTTTATGTTGCATTTTTGATTCTTCCGGTTGATAGGTGACTGGCGGGCTGATTCGTTGTTGCGCGAGACTCACTTGGGAGGATGCATCGACGTGAAACTGTCCGGGCTCAAGTTTCTGCTGCTAATCCCCATTCTCGCCGCCAACGCCTTTGGCGAGACGGTGCTGGTCCTCGAAAGCTGGCGGTATGACGACCGGGCTGTCTGGCGGGAAAGGATCCTTCCGGCCTTCGAGGCCGCCCATCCTGGCATCCGTGTACGGTTCCGGCCGTCCGAACCGGCGGACTACGATGCGGCCCTGAGCGCCCGGCTTGCGGCGGGCACGGCCGGGGACCTGATCGCCTGCCGCCCGTTCGACGCCTCCCTGGCGCTCTACAAGGTGGGACACCTCGACGGTCTCGACGGACTGGCGGGAATGGCCCATTTCCCGCGAGCCGCGAAATCGGCGTGGCAGACCGATGACGGGTCCGCGACCTTCTGTGTGCCGGTGGCGGCCGTGATTCACGGGTTCCTCTACAACCGGGAGGTGTTCCGCGCTCTCGGTCTCGACCCGCCCGAAACGGAAACGGAGTTCTTCGCAATCCTGGAAGCGGTCCGGGACCACGGCGCCTGGATACCGCTGGCCCTTGGGGTCCGTGACCGGTGGGAAGCCGCCACCATGGGCTACAACAACATCGGACCGGCCTACTGGAAGGGCGAGGAGGGCCGCCGGGCCCTGATTGCCGGTCGGCAGAAGCTGACCGACGAGCCGTGGATTGCGCCCTACCGGACGCTGGCCAGGTGGCGCCGTTATCTGGGAGAAGGATACGGGATGCGGTCCTACCGGGACAGCCAGGCGCTGTTTGCGGGTGGCCGCGCGGCCGTCTACCCCGCCGGGAGCTGGGAGAGCGCCGGTCTCGGCGCGAGGGCCGGTTTCGCGATGGGCGCCTTCCCTCCGCCCGTGCGGAAGGCCGGCGACCCGTGCTACATCTCGGACCACACCGACATGGGCATCGGTCTGAACGCCGGCAGCCGGAACAAGGCGGCCGCCCGCGCCTTTCTGGAGTGGGTCGCTTCAGCCGGGTTCGCCCGGCTCCATGCCATGGCGCTGCCCGGCTTCTTCCCGCTTTCCGCTCATCCGGTGGAGATCGACGACCCTCTGGCCCGGGCGTTCCTGTCGTGGCGCGGCCGCTGCCGTTCGACCATTCGTTTCGCCTCCCATCTCCTGTCACGGGGCGCGCCGAATCTGGAACAGGCGAACTGGGATGCTTCGGTCGCCGCGATTACGGGCGCATCGACCGCCGAGGAACTCGGCGTCCGGCTTCAGGAAGGGCTTGCGGGGTGGTACGCGCCGCATCGATAGGCGTCATGCCCGCCGGGACACGGTGCCTATGGGAACAAAGTACGTATGACGCGGCTACAAGGTGTGGCGGTCCGGTAGAGCTGTCCATTGTCGTCCGTCTTCCTTGTTCGGCTCGGGCCCGTCCACTTCGGCCTCCCGACGAATGCTGCGGCCGAGATCCCGCGTCTTGCTGTATTGGTGTGAGCCCATGAGGAACACAATGGCGACGCATACGATGACGAACAGGATGGCGAGAGTGCCAGCGACGATGAGCGTTGTCATGACGGTCTAGCTACGGGTGCGGAGAGCCGGCAGAGAACGCGGAGGGCCTCAACAACCTGCGTCTCCCACGGGGCCGAAGGAGTGCGGCCGCCGAATCTCCGCACCGCCGGTCAATACGGCATGAAGGTCCGGAAGCGCGGCAGGCGTCGTCCCACGCCTCGCTCGTTCTTGGTTCGAGCGCCCCGGAAGTCACCCTCTGGTCACCCTTTCGGCCGGTTGCACCGCTGGAGAATTTCGATCCGCGTCACCGCCGCGACCGCCGCCAACCCGCCGCCCGGGCTTCGGCCTCGGTGCAGAACCAGCGCTCTCCCCGGGACGGACTGATGCGCGTACCTTCGTAGTACCGGCCGCCCGGCACGTGATAGATGCGAGCGCCCTTGCGGCTGATGTTCCCCTTGATGCGGCATCGGCTGGCTCCCGGGCGGACAGTTCGATCCCTGTTCTGCTGAACGGGTGCTCGGCGGGAGTTCAGGCGGACTCCCTCGCGCCAATTCCAGGGCTCCACGAACCTGCCGCGCCAAACGCCCCGCTGCGCAGTTCTTGCCGTAGCCTGCTTGTCCACGTAGTCCGTCGAATACCACCTGTATGCAAGCGCCCATCCCTCCGAGACCAGCTCGGCGTTAAGGTCCTTGCCGCCCACCGAACACTTTGCCACCATGCGTCCGTAGCGGTCCCGGTCGATCTCCTTGCAGGAGACCGATCGACCCGAGATCCGTTCGGCGAGGGCCGAAGCCGACCGCTGGCCGCAACGCCAGCGCCTTCCATCGGCGATACACGTCTGCGCACTCTCCGGCGCATCGATGCCGTGGAGGCGAACACGCACCCCGTTCATGTCGAGGGTGTCTCCGTCGACCGCCCTGGCCCGCCCTGAGAGCACTTCAGCCTGCCCGTTGAGTACTTCGACCCGGTCGCCTGTGGAAATTCGAACTCTGCCCTCGACCCTGGGCGCCGTCGCTACTTTGACGCCGGTTCCGGTTTCACCGGACCGGTCGTGTATCGGGCGATTCGGGCGGGTCGGTATACGCCCACCATCTTCGAGCGCTTCACCGAGCCGACGTACCGTACGCTCCGTGACCGGCAGAACCGCGTTCCCGATTCGTACAACCAACCGACGCATTTCGTCGGGCCAATACCACCATGCCGAAACCAACAGCAGCGACACGACCACCACAGCACGGACCGTGAGGACCACGATCCGCCACATCCGCCGCTTCAGACGCCACCAATAGTAGAAAGCACTGTACACGGCTCTTGTCGCCTCACCCTGTGCGACGTTCGATCCGCTCAGCGTGCAGCCACACTTGGTGCTGGCTCGGGCCACCGACGGAGACGATAGACTTTACGTTATCCTTGTCGTGCATCGGTGGGGTTGCTATGATCGAACCATGGCTGAGGCCATCGCCTTCGACACCCATCGCTTCGTCAAACGCCTGACGGAGAGCGGCTTCACCGAAAAGCAGGCCGAGACCCTCGCCGAAGAGCATGTCGCCCTCCTGAACGCCAACCTTGCCACCAAGGCCGATATCGCCGCGGTCAAGGCCGACATTGCCAAGGTCGAGGCTAGCATGGATGCTCTGCGGCAGGAAACCGTAGCCGGCATCGAAGCCCTGCGACAGGAGACCAGGGCCGACATTGCCAGGGTCGAAGCCGGCATCGAAGCCCTGCGACAAGAGACCAGAGCCGACATCGCCAGGGTCGAGGCAGGCATTGATGCCCTGCGACAAGAAACCAGGGCCGAGATCGAAGCCTTGCGACAGGAAACCAGGGCCGGTATCGAAACCGTGCGGCACGAAACCACCGCAGCCATCGAGTCGGTGAAGGCCGACCTCGTGAAATGGCTGTTCGGCGCGCTGATCGCCCAAGGCGGCCTGATCGTAGCCCTCGTCAAACTTCTCTAACGCCGCCCGTCTTCCACACGCAAGGCATCAAGGTTCGCGATTCCGCGCCATGAAGCGACACGGTTGCGCCGGGTTATGAAAAAGTTATGAATGTAAGCCTTCGGCCGTAGCGTGATAACCCGGACGGCTGGCGGGTGGAGAACGGTGGCTGTGCGCAGAAATGGTGCGTTGAGCGCACCCATGGTAGCTGCTGGCAGGGCATTCCACGGTACCACCGAAGGCTTACTTATGAATCCGACCGCTCCGCCGACCGCCTCATCCCGGACCTCCGCGACCTGCAGCACGAGCAGGATGGCTCCGAGATCAAGTCCCGTGAGCTCGAGCTCATCACCGACCGGGTGCAGAACCTCTCAGCTCGCCGCGACGCCTTCGAGCGCATGCGCGACGCTGCTGCCGAGGACTACCTGAACGCCACCGGACAGACCTGGCGGCCCCGCACAGGCTCTCACACCAGCCAGACCGGCAAGCTCACCTCCGCCGCCATCGACGCCCGCGATTTCGTGCGCGCCCGCAAGGACCGCAAGACCCAGGCGCACCTGCCCGAAGGGACCCTGGTCGCGGTCACCGGCGGCAAGGACGTCACTGACCCCGCCGCGGTCTTCAACAGGCTCGACAAGGTCCGCGCCAAGTACACCGACATGGTGCTCGTTCACGGCGGCGGCCCAGGCGTCGAGCGCATCGCCGCAAGCTGGGCCGAACAGCGCGGCGTCCATCAGGTCGTGTGCAAGCCCGACTGGGACCGCCACGGACGGGCTGCTCCGTTCCGCCGCAACGACGACCTCCTCAACCTCCTGCCCAAGGGCGTCATCGCGTTTCCCGGCAGCGGCATCACCGACAACCTCGTCGACAAAGCCCGCCAGCTGGGGATACCGGTACAGAAGATCGAAAAGATCGCGGCCTGAGCCGCACACACCACGGGGTCGCGTCACTCGTTGGCGCGGCCCCTTCCCGCCAGCGCGCTTCCGCGTGCGCGTCGCTCCGCTCCTTTGCGGCTCCGCCACCCTTCCTCACGCCTTTCTTCTCCACCACGACGACAACCATGACGACAATGCCCGCGGTGTGTTCGGCGGGACCCCTCCCCACGGCCCACGTCGCCGAGTACCCGCTTCGCGCCTACCCTTAGCCACTCGGCGACGTGGGCCTCCCCACCCCTTCGGCCCGGTCCATCTTTCCCCCTGCCCCTCACTGCCGCGGCTCTGTCCCTCACCGGTCCTCACATCACCATCGCTGACAGTGACCCCCTTCATGTTCATGATACCGCCGCCGCAGCTCGACCGACGCCACCATCCCCAAGACGCAACCCCTGGACCCCTGACACGGCTCGCCGCCTTCGGCGACTTCGCCCCGCTCGCGCACTCCGCGTCGCTGGCGCGGGCTTCGCCCGACACCAGCTCCCGCATCACCATCGTCGCCGGTGACTTCGTTCATGTTCGCCCCGCCGCCCACCGTGTCGGCTGTGACCGCCCCGTGCCCGTCTCCACGCCCATCGTCGTCGCGCCCCTCAACTTGTCGCTGACCACGATGACCGTGCAGCACATTGACCGTGCAGCACATCGACCTCCGCACCGATTCACTTCGAGCACGCCAGATGTCGGCTCCCCTCGTCGCGTCCCACAACTTCGCCCCTCTCGCTGCCGTCGGCCTCGCTGCGCTCGTCCGCGTCACCGGCTTCCGCATCACGCCATCCTCCAGTGTCCTCGTCTCTGCAGGCGATGCCGACAGCGTGCTCCGCACCTCGGCCGTCACCGCCTTCAGTGTTCCCCGCCGCATGCTGCCGACCACGCCGATCACCACTGTGCCCGTCAACACCTCGGTGATGTCCAGCACCGTGCAACTGGTTGATCACTGCGTCGATTCACTGCGTACCAGCCAAGTGCTGGCTCGGCTCGTCGCCTTCGGCGACACCGCCCCGCTCGTGCCGTCCGACTCGCTGCGCTCGTCGTCGGCACCGCCGCTCCGCGTTCCGCGTCGCCCGGTGCAGGCTCGCCCGTCACCGGCTTCCGCACTACTTCCTCCTCCGGTGTCCGCGCCACTGAAGGCGATGCCGACAGTGTGCTCCGCACCTCTGCCGTCACCGCCTTCAGTGTTCCCCGCCGCGTGCTGCCCACCACGCCGATCACCACTGCGCTCGTCAACACCTCGGTGATGTCCAGCACCGTGCAGCTGATTGATCACTGCGTCGATTCACTGCGTACCAGCCAAGTGCTGGCTCAGCTCGTCGCCTTCGGCGACACCGCCCCGCTCGTGCCGTCCGACTCGCTGCGCTCGTCGTCGGCACCGCCGCTCCGCGTTCCGCGTCGCCCGGTGCAGGTTCGCCCGTCACCGGCTTCCGCACTACCCCTTGCACTTGTGTCAGCACTACTGCGGGCGCTACTGCTGGCGCTACTGCCGTCCCCTCCGTCACTGTGCTCGACATGACCGCCTTCACTTCCTCCCGCACTCTCCGCCACTCATTCGCCGTGGTGGCTCCCCGCCGCCGGGTTCTCCGGCGTCCGTTCCCCTTCGCTTGTGCCCCTGGTTTCTTCGTTCCTGACCGCCTGCGCGGGCTCTGGTTCTCACACCTGCCGCACCGTGGTGCCTGTCGTGCCCTGTCTGCGCCCACGTGCGCAATTCGAGCCCCTCGACTCCCTTCATGCCATGGAAAAGGCGTATTCTCTCCGTAACACGGGACTGGATCGGGCGTGTTACATTCGAACACACTCCAGCGATTTCAAGCACTTGGCGGACTCCAGAGTGCGACGCAGAGTGCGACGCACGGCCATCCCCCGGCTGGCATCCTCCTGGCGTATTGCCTACGGTCGGTCCGGGTGGTCGCGCCCGTTGACCGACCGAGAGCGGCTTTTCCAAGACAGCCCGGGCGTGACGAGGATGCTCGGACGACGCAGCGTTTCGGTCATGCCTGCGTCCGGCATTGAACGCCCCCGCGTCAGCGCCCTCGTGCGCAGGAGTGCGGAGAATACGCAGCCGGTGGTCGCGGTTCCCTGGGGAACCAACCGGGCAGACGAACGACAGGCTGCGCACGGGCATGAACGGCGGCGGGCCGCTCGGCCCGGGAGCCGGGGGGGCCCCGGCCCGTTCCAGCGGCGATGCCGGGGTCCCGGATCGATCCGGCGGTGGCCTCGGGGTCGGCCGAAAGGAGGGAGGGTGTCTACAGTTCGAGGTCCATGTCAATCGACTTTTCTTCCGGATCGAGCGTCGTTTCCTGTACGGGATCGCGTTCCGGCCCGCGTGAGCGGTCCTCCTCGGGTTCGGTTTCCCGTTCCGTGGCCCAGGATTCGAGACCGTCCGCGTCGCGTCCGGCGCTCCGTTCCGGCGATTTCAGATCGTCATCCCAGTCGAGGTCATGCCACGGCTGATGCGCGCCCCCGTGCCGCGTGTCCGCCTCAAGCTCGGGTTCATGCTCGCGATCGATGCGCTCCACATGGCCGGCGTCCCGTTCCTCGGGCGGTTCGAGGCCCATCTCCGCCTCGTGCACGGCCTCTTTGGCGACTCCATCCAGCGCCGAGATCCGCTCTCCGGTGGCCCTTTCCAGTTGCTCGGAGAGCTTCCTGGCATCGTCGGTGACCAGTTCGGCATGGTCCCGGGCCCGGCTGATGGCCACGTAGAACGACTTCTGGTTCGTCAGGTTCGGATTGCCGGCGGGCATTGCGGCTACAATATGGTCCACTGTCCTACCCTGAAACGAGTGAACCGTGGCCGCCCAGCCCCGGTCCATGTGGCGGAGTTGCGGATCGTCTTCGTCCAGTCCGGCTTCCTTTCCGTTCTCCAGCCGGAACCGGACTCCTTCCTTCTCGATGGATTCCACCTCCGCCGCCTCCCCGTTCACGAGTTCCGAGCCCGGATCGTTGCGTGTCCACCGCACTCGGTCGCCCGCCC
Source organism: Gemmatimonadota bacterium (assembly GCA_022822425.1). Taxonomy (GTDB): domain Bacteria; phylum Gemmatimonadota; class Gemmatimonadetes; order Longimicrobiales; family Gaopeijiaceae; genus BD2-11. The sequence goes on from JAJEBS010000171.1 coordinate 8,200, forward strand.
GAAGCTCCATCTCCTCGCTCCTGTAGACCTCCAGTCCGCCCTTGGCAGCGGCGATCTGGTACGGCCGCCAAGCCACAGGATCCCCACCACCGCCGTCCAGCCAGACCGTGTTGCGGTCGTAGTCCACCCGGGCGACCTCGCGTTCGTCTCCCTTCTCCACCCCCAGAGTCTTGTACTGCCGGTTGAAAATCACCGTATCGCCGGCCGAGTAGTTGGAGGCTCGGGCCATCTCCGCCCGGGTCAGGCCCCTCGACACGAGCTTCTCGCCCCGGCGGGCGGGTCCCGAGACCGCGCCTTCCGCGATCAGATTCTCGCGGATCCTCTCATTGATCTCGTCCCGCAGCGCCCGCGTAGGGGCGATCACTCCGGTTTCCGCGCGTTGTTCGGGAGACAGTTTCAGCCACCGGGCCGCCGCCTCGGCGCCGACATCCTCCCGCTCCACCTGCGCGATCCGGTCGCCGAGCTTGTCGAACGCGGTCTTCACCTCGCCCGCCAGGCCTGCCCGCACCGCTTCTTTGATCTCCATGTCCCGCTGGCGGAGGATCTCGTCCATCACTGCGGTCTGCATCCCCGCGCGCCGAAGTTGCTCGAAAGGCTTGCCCGCTTCCACCGCCCCGAGCTGTTTTTCGTCCCCGACCAGCACCACCCGCGGGACCCTGAGCGTGGTCGCGGCCTTGAGGAGACCCCTCATCTGCTCGCTCGATGCAAGCGAGGATTCATCCACTATCAGGACCGTCTTCGAGAAAGAGCCGCGCAACCGGCGAGACCCTTCACCCTGCCCCGGCCCTCGATGACTCCCGCATGCCGGGAGAGGAACCGTTGCAGCGTCTCCGACTCGATCCCGGACTCTTGGGAGAGCGTGCGCGCCGCAGAGGCCGAAGGCGCAAGGCCCACCGCCCGGTAGTCCCGGCTCTCCGCCAGCGTCCGCAGGCGCTTCAGCATGGTCGTCTTGCCCGTCCCCGCATAGCCCTGCACTCCGATTACACGGTCCTTCGACGCCAGAACCATCTTGACCGCTTCCTTCTGGCCCTCGTTCAGACGTCCTCCGTGGAGCTTCGTCTCGGCGATCCAGCCCCGCATGATCGCCTTTTCCGAGCCTTGACCCGCATGCATCAGCGCGATGGCCTCGGACTCCCGTCCCATTGCCGCGTCCGTGGTCCAGTGCCTGCCGTGGTCGAGACCCCTGGCCGCGTGCAAGCCGCCCTCGCGTTCGAGGTCCGAGACGGCCCGCTCGGCCGCCTCCACCGTGACCGCGCCCGGCTCCCGGGACAGTGCGGCAGCCAGGAGATCCCCGTGGCCGAACACCGCCTGGCGTTCCTAAGGAACCTCTGATCAATTGCCTCAGATCGACCCCGAGGGAAGTATGATAGAATGGGACGAGTAAGGAGACGAGAAGGGGGTACGAATGCGGCAAGGAACGTTATCGGATGCGGGATTCGAGAAGTACCGGAAGCGGACGCGGAAGGAGAAGTTCCTGGAAGAGATGGAACGTATCGTACCGTGGGGGAAGCTGGTGGAGGTGATCGAACCGTACTATCCGAAGCCAGAGGGAGCTGGGCGGCGACCGATCGGTCTGGAGCGGATGCTACGGATACATTTCGTGCAGCATTGGTTCAATCTGTCGGATCCCGGGGTGGAAGAGGCGCTG
>JAJEBS010000099.1 GCA_022822425.1 Gemmatimonadota bacterium
CTTTCGCCGGCAGGTCACCAACACCTTTCTGTTCGCGCGCGACGACTACTGCTGCCAGTACTGCGGCCGCCACCGCGATCAGCTGCGGACACGCGAGTTCCTGACCCGCGACCATGTCCTGCCGATCTCCCGTGGCGGGAGCAACCAGTGGCCCAATGTCGTTTCGGCGTGCTCGCCCTGTAACAACCGCAAAGGCAACAACACGCCCTCGGAAGCGGGCATGCGTCTGCTCTCCATCCCCGCCGAGCCCAACCACGTCCATCTGGTGTGGGCGGTGCGCAGCGTCACTCCGGTCCAGGCCAAGTACGTGCGCATGTTCTACGGAGAGGAAGTCCTCAAGGCGCTCTCCCTGTCGAGCGTGCCGTCGACCGGCAGCGCGTGAAGCCGGCGTCGCCACCGGTCGGGCCCGGTGGCACCGGACCGGATCGCCGTCCGCCTGCGGAACCGCCCGCACTCTCGCCGGCGCGACCCGGGACTCCGCTCCCCGCCCGTCCCGCCCATCCACCCGTGGGGCGGCCGGACCCGCCTCGACCGGCCCGCCCTTCCGCGCCGCCGTCCGCACGACCGCCGGCGCGGCCGCACGAGCGCTCCGGAGCCCCCGGGCCACCTGCGTCAGGGTCTCCACCTCCCCCGGCACGCCTGAAGCCCGCACGGCGCACGCCCGCGCCGCCCGCGCCGGCAGGCGGGCGCCCCGCCGGTCGTAGCGAGTCTCCTGAAGAGGCAACCCTTCGGTCGCCGCCGGCGTCCACCGAGTGGGAGTTCTCCGACGCCGAGGGCACGGCCTGGACCGCGCGGGTGGCGGGCACCGCGCGAAGCGGCGTCATCGTCGACTCCGGCGTCGCGCTCATGGCGGTGCGGTTCTTTCGTGTCGGAGACGATTCGGAGAAGCCGCGCGGCGAGCTTCTGACGGTCGCCCGGGATCTTGCGGAGCTCTTCCCGGACGAATGGCAGGCGCTGCTGGCGGAGGCCATCCGCTGGCAGCCCGGGTCCGTCAAGGGCAGACGGAGACGCCGAAGCCGCCGCCGACGTCGGCGCTAGCAGTCCCCGGGCTGCCAGCCATTCAACAACGTTCGATGGCCACGTGTCATTCTCGGTGAGGCAACGATCACTTGGATGATGCCACGCTGGTTGCACTGGCCCGGTCGGGGGACGGGGATGCCTTCGGGCAACTCGTAACCCGCTATCGCAGGGCGGCATATCTGGTGGCTCTCTCCGTGATTGGCCGGCCGGAGGACGCGGAGGACGCGGCCCAGGAGGCTTTCCTGGTCGCCCTCGAACGTCTCGACGATTGTCGCAGCCCGGGCAAGTTCGGGGGCTGGTTGATGACGATCGTGAGAAACCGGTCGAACAACCTCGTGCGCCGGGAGGCGTTGCGGGCGACGGACCCGATTCCGTTCAGCGCCCGTTCCAGCACCCCGACGCCGGAGAAGGAGGCGCAGTTGTCGGAGTTGCGCGAGGAACTCGCCCGCGCACTCGGAGAGTTGCCGGAAATACAAAGGAAGATCGTGCTGCTGCACGACCTGGAGGGATGGAAACACAGAGAGATCGCACAGCGCCTCGGACTCCCCGCGGGGACGGTACGCTCGAACCTGCATTACGCGCGCAAGTCGCTGCGCAAACTCCTGAAGCCGGGCGAATAGCTGAAGGGACGCCCGAGCAGGCCGGGCGCAAGACGCGAACAACATCACGGCAGAACAAGACGGAAGAAGCAGTCAAATGAGCAACCACGCAGCATCAGGCGGGGGCCGAGACATGGTCGACAACGGCAGGATCCCCCTCGAACTACTGGATCCCGGGAACTCGGACCCCGGCCACTGGGCCCGTTTCCAGGCCCGTGTGATGGCCCTTGCGGGTCCGGAACTGGCCAGGCGGCGCGCGGCGCGCCCGCTCACCATAGGCGACGTCCTGGCGTCGTGGTGGAGGCTGCTGGTGCCGGCGTCGGTTGTGGCGGCCGCGGCGATGGCCTCCCTGCTCATGCCGGCGGAGACGACGTCCGGAGCCGGCATCGCCATCGAGGAGGCTCTGGTGTCCGGGGTCGATGATGAGCCGCTGCCGGCGGTGCTCGTTGCCGATCAGGTGGACGAGGTGGCCTTCCTGGTGGCGATCGAGGGAGGTGGATGATGACCGCACGCAATACGCGCGCAGCAGCCGGCGGCGTACTCTTTGTGACGCTGGTGGCGGGGTTCCTTCTCGGTCTGGTGTGGTCGAGGACATCGACGGCTCAGGCTGAACCCACTGCACCCACGGCCGTGGCGGCGGAGGAGGCGGATGAGGACCGTGGAGGGGAGACCCGCCGTCGCGGCCTGATCGTGGAGCGCGTGGGACTGAGCGCGGAACAGCAGGTTCAGGTCGACTCGATCGTCGGCCAGTCGCGCACGATGATGCGGCAGTTGCGTGCAGACTACCGGACGGGGTACGGGGAGTTGATCGAGTCCACGCGCTCTTCCATCAAGGCCGTGCTCACCCCCGAGCAGGCTGCGGAATACGATGCGCTTCTGACCGATTTCGACCGCCGCCGCGAGATGGACGACGAACGGGAAAGGCAGAGATCACGGTCCGAGGCTCGCGATGGCGAGCGAGACGGCGGGCAGGGCGGCCGTGAGCGCCCTCAGCAGGACGACGGGGACGGGGACGGGAGAGAACGGGACAGGGGACAATGGTCACAGCACGTATGAGACTGGCCCGGCACATCGCCGGACTTTCCATCATCCTGCTCGCGCTGACGGGCACGCTCGCGGCGCAGCAGCCGCTCACGCTGGACGAGGCAATCGCGAGATCGCTGCAGGTACACCCGTCCATGGCGCAGGCGCGCGCCGGCCTGGACAACGCCGGCGTCTCGCACCGGGCCGCCTGGGGGGGCTTCCTTCCAACCCTGAGCGTCAGCTCGGGGGCGTCGACCAACAGCAGCCAGCGGTTTGACCAGGCCACCCAGCGCACGGTGGTGGGCGCGAGCCAGAGCTACAACGCCGGGCTTTCGCTCTCCTACAGCGTCTTCAACGGAGGGCAGCGCTTTGCCGACATGGATCGGGCGAGGGCGGATATCGCCTCAGCCGAGGCGGACATGGAGAACCAGCGCTTCGGCGTGATGCTGCAGACCAAGGATCTGTACTTCGCCGCCCTGCGCCAGGCCGATCTCCTCGAAGTGGCGCAGGCGAGCGTGGAACGAGCCGAAGAGAGCCTGGCCAACACCCGCCGCCGCGCCGAACTGGGCTCGGGAACGCGCTCCGACACCTTGCGGGCCCGGCTGGAGGTGGCGAACGCGATGCAGTCGGTGCTTCAGGCTGAAACCGCCACCCGTGCGGCGCGTTTCGCGCTCGGGCGGCAGGTAGGGCTGGCCGAGCCGGTGATGCCCGAGCGTCCCGATGACCTGGACCCGAGCCCGCTTGCCCTCAGCGACGAGGAGATGTTCGTCCTGGCCGAAGACCGCTCGCCGGCCGTCCGCAGCGCCCGGGCGGCCGCCCGGGCCGCCTCCGCAGCCGCCGGTTCCTCCCGGGCCTCCCGATTTCCGTCGCTCCGCGTCTCGTCCGGCTACAGCTGGGCGAACCGGGAAGCCGCGTTCAACGGCGGGACGACCTCGTGGAATATTCGGCTCTCCGGCAGCTACAACGTGTTCGACGGCTTCAACCGTGACCAGAGCATCGCGCGCGCCGAGAATCAGGAGCGCGTCGCCTTCGTACAGGAGGAGGATGCCAGACGCGGCGTGCGTGCCCAGCTGGACGGAGCGCTGTTCGCACTGAGGACCTCCGAGCAGGCCATCGCCCTCGCTGTCGAAGCGAGAGAGGTGGCCGCGGAGGACCTCCGTGTCGTTCAGCAACGCTTCGATCTCTCGGTTGCGACGATCCTCGACCTGATCACGAGTCAGATCGCCCTCGTGCAGGCGGAGTCCGGTCTGGTTACGGCGCGATACGACTACGCGGTCGCGCGTGCGCAACTGGAGGCGATTCTGGGGAGCGAACTGTGAGCCGACCTGTTATCCGAACGTCAGAACTGACCAAGCACTATGTCCTGGGAGCGGAAACCATCCGCGCCCTTCGCCGCGTCGACCTCGAGATCGGCCGGGGCGAGTTCGTTGCCATCATGGGACCATCGGGCAGCGGCAAATCCACCTTCATGAACCTGATCGGTTGCCTGGACACGCCCACCCGGGGGCAGTACTGGCTGAACGAGCAGTTGGTGAGCGACCTGAGCGACGATCAGCTCGCCCACGTCCGCAACCGAGAGATCGGGTTCGTGTTCCAGACCTTCAACCTGCTGCCGCGCGCTACGGCGCTGCACAATGTGGAACTCCCGCTCATCTACGCCGGCGTGTCCGCCCGTGAGCGGCGCCAGCGGGCCCGCGAGGCGCTGGAAACGGTGGGCCTGGGGTTGCGCATGGACCACCGCCCGCCGGAGCTGTCCGGCGGCCAGCGGCAGCGCGTGGCGGTCGCGCGCGCGCTCGTCAACGGGCCCGCCATCCTGCTGGCCGACGAGCCCACGGGGAACCTGGACTCCACCACCAGCGAGGAGATCATGTCGGTCTTCGTGGAGCTCCACCGGCAGGGGCAGACCATCCTCATCGTCACGCACGAGCACGACATCGCCCAATACGCGCAGCGCCAGATTCATCTGCACGACGGTCTGGTCGCGCGCGACTTCCTGAACGAGCCGATGGTGGCGGCGACTGTTTGAGCGACAACACCTCAGCCTGCGACGCAGGATTCTCTGGAGAGAAAATGAACGTGAGCACGAAGGCACTGAGGAACGGAGGCTTGAAGCTTCTTGCACTCCTGGCAGTGGCGGCCTGCAACGGCGCCGAAGCGGTGGAAGAGGCGCCCGGCCTCACGACGATGCCGGCCCTGCGCGACGACCTGCGCCTGGTGGCCGAAGCAACCGGCCTGATGGAGCCCGTGCGCACCGTGGAGGTCAAGTCCAAGGCCTCGGGTGAGATTCTGCGCCTGCACGTGGACACCGGGGACGAGCTCGCCCCGGGCGCGCTGCTCGCCGAGATCGATCCGCGCGACGTGCGCAACGACTTCAACCAGACCGAGGCCGACCTGAACGTGGCGCAGGCCCGCGTGGAGATCTCGACCGCCCAGCTGGAGCGCTCCCGCCTGCTCCTCGAATCCGGAGTGATCACCGAGCAGGAGCACGAGTCGGCCAACCTGGACTTCGCGAACGCGCAGGCAAACCTGGTCAAGGCCACCACGAGCATGGAACTGGCCGAGCTTCGCCTGAGCGACGTGACCATTCGCGCGCCCATGGCCGGCACCATCATCCAGAAGAACGTCGAGGAGGGACAGGTCATCCAGTCGGCGTCGCAGAACGTGTCCGGCGGCACCACCCTCTTCATGATGGCCAACCTGGCCGAAATGCAGGTGCGCACGCTGGTGGACGAAACCGATGTCGGGCAGATCTCGGCCGACCTGACCGCCACGGTGACCGTCGAGGCGTTCCCGGGGCGCACCTTCGCGGGCATCGTCGACAAGATCGAACCGCAGGCCGAAGTCCAGCAGAACGTGACCATGTTCGCCGTGATCGTGATGATCGATAACCGGGGCGGCCTGCTCAAGCCCGGAATGAACGCGGAGGTTGAGATTCTGGTCGCCGAGCGGCCCGACGCGCTGCTCATCCCCAACAATGCGCTCGTGCAGTTCCAGGAGATGGCGCCCGCGGCGATGGTGCTGGGTATGGATCCGGACGCGATCGAGATGGACCGGTCCGTGTTTGCGGACCTTCGCGCCTCATTGCCGGGCGGTTCCGGGCCGCCGGGCGGGTTCATGGCGGCCCTGGGTGGAGCTCCCGGAGGAATGACAGCGGCTCGGGGGGCGATGGGCGGGATGGACGGAAACGCGCGCCTGCAGGAACTTCGCGAGCAGTTGGCGAGCGGGGCGATTTCGCGCGAGGAGATGCGCGAGCAGATGATGCAGGCCCGGGCGGAGAACGGCGCAAATCCTGATGCGGGCATGAACGGAGCACCCGGAGCGGACGCCGGCCGTCCTGGCGCGGGCGCTGACGCGGGTGCCGGAACGGACGCCGGCGGGCGCATGGGCATGAGAGCTGGCGGTGGTGCCGGTATGCTGGGGATGGGCCCCGCGGGCCAGGGAATGATGGCTGGCGTGGGCGCCGGCTTCGGGGGTGGTGCCGGTGCTCGCGAGCAGGAAGGTGCGCCCCGTCCGGCGATCACGTTCGTGATCTCGGCGGACGGGAGCATCGAGCCGCGCCCCATCCTGATCGGCGTGAACGACTGGGACAACACCGAGGTGCTGGCCGGGCTCCAGGAGGGGGAGGAGGTGGCGCTGATCGGTGCCGCGCAGCTGCAGGCCCAGCAGCAGGAGTTCATCGACCGGATGCGCGAGCGGATGGGCGGAAGTCCGTTCGGGGGCGGTACCCCGCGCGGCGGACGGCGCTAACGTAGCCTGGGAGAGCCGAGATGCTGATCAAGGAAATCGTCGTCGTCGCCCTGCAGGCCATCCGGGTGAACGCGCTGCGTTCATTCCTGACCACGCTGGGCATCATCATCGGTGTGGCTGCGGTGATCGCCATGGTGTCCCTAGGGGAGGGCGCGCAGCAGCAGGTGGAAGAGCAGATCCAGAACATGGGCACCAACGTGCTCACCATCCGGCCCGGTCAGAGCATGTTCCGGGGCATCCGCGACGGCGGCGCGCGTGCCCGCCTCTACGACGAGGATGCGGAGGCGCTGCGCGTGCAGACCGGGGGTTCGCTCCTGATCGCTCCCGAGATCGAGCAGCGCCAGCAGCTCTCCTATCTGCGCTGGAACTCGAGCAACGAGGTGCTGGGCACGTGGCCCGAGTATTTCGACGTCCAGAACATCGATCTGGCGCTCGGAAGGATCTTCGACGAAGGCGAAGTGCAGGGCCGCCGCCGCGTAGCCGTCGTGGGGTCGGAGATCCCCAACCAGCTGGAGACGCCGGCCGCCCTCCTGGTGGGGCGCACGGTGCAGATCCGCGGGATTCCCTTCGAGGTCATCGGCGTCCTGGAAGAGCAGGGCGAGTCCAGCCCCTGGTCGCAGCCGGACGAACGCGTCTACATCCCGCTGAGCACGGCGCAGTACCGGGTCTTCGGTGGCCGCGACCGGCTCAATTCCATCAGCGTGAAGGTGCTGGACGAAGGTTACATGGACGCCGCGTACGCCGACATCGACCGCATCCTGCGGCGCGAGCACAGGATTCCGCCCGGTGAGGAAGCCGATTTCTCCATCCGCAATTCGGCGCAGTTGCTGGAGTCGTTCAACGAGACCCAGCAGACCTTCACCTATCTGCTCGGCGGCATCGCGGCGATCAGCCTGCTGGTGGGCGGCATCGGCATCATGAACATCATGCTGGTGAGCGTCACCGAGCGCACCCGCGAGATCGGCATCCGCAAGGCCATGGGGGCCACTCGGCTGAACATCCTGCTTCAGTTCATCATCGAGTCGCTCGTGCTGTGCACGATGGGCGGGGTCCTGGGCGTGGCGGCGGGCGTCGGCACAGCGGAGCTGCTCTCGAGCACGGCGGGCTGGGAAACGGCGGTCGCGCCGGCGGCCGTGGCCGTCGCGCTGCTCTTCTCCGCCGGGATCGGGCTCTTCTTCGGGATCTGGCCCGCGCGCCGGGCGGCGCTCCTCGATCCGATCGACTCGCTCAGGTACGAGTAGGGCGGGGGAAAAACCAAACGGACGCACAATCCTCGGAGAGTACGAAGCCGATGGTATCGAGGGCGGAGCGGCCTGGCCGCTCCGCCCTCGGCTTCGTTTTCCGTCGGGACTCTGATCGGAGTCGCGCCCTACGGTCGGGGCAGGGTGATCACCAGCGTCGTGTCGCCGCGCACGATCTGCATGGCGGGGCGACCCTGGAGGATCAGCCGGCCGAGGCGGACGCGGAACTCCCTCAGGTTGCCCACCGGCTCTCCGCCGATGGTCACGATCACGTCCGCGGGAGCCAGGCCGGCGCGGTCGGCGGGGCTGCCCTCCAGAACCTGCACGACCTGAAGCCTTCTTCCCCCCGTGCCGGCCGGGGCGTCCGGCTCCACCACCTCGAGTTCGGCTCCCGCCACGAAACGGTCGCCCAGGAGGTAGGGAGACCGGAAGCGAACGCCGGGGGGCGGACCTCCACCAGGGCCTCTGTACTCCCCGGATCCCCTCCTGCCGACCACGATGCGCCCGCGGTCGGGCGGTCCGCCACGGTCCCTGCGCTCGCCCGCGACGGTTTCGTCGACGGTGATCCGCACACGTGCCGGAGGAGGACCGGCCGGTGGCCCGGGGCGGCCGAAACGCCGGGAGCGCATTCCGTCACGGGCGCGCGCCATCATTTCACGCATCCGCTCCATCACCTCCGCAGTCGCTTCCAGTTGGCCCGCAGCCTCGGCCTGCTCGACCATGGCCCTCCGGGCGGCTTCCATGTCGGTCCGGAACCTCGCCCAGGTCGTATCGGCCATGAGCGAGTCCACCATGCGCAGGATCTGCAGGCGCGCCGAGTCGACCCGGGCGGTGAACTCCTCCATCGAGGCCGGATCCATGGGAGCGGGCCGGGTGCCGGCGATCAGGCGCAGGGTCCGTTCACGGCTGCCGCGCAGCACCGTGAGCTCGACGGGCAGTCCGGGGCTGAGGCGCTCCCCCAGCTCGAGCAGGGCTTCCGGCGAGATATCCGTCCCGTCCAGGCGCAGCAGGACATCGAACGGACGCACTCCCGCCCCTTCGGCGGGACTGCCGCTCTCGACCCGCACGATCATGACGCGGGCGGAGCCGTCGGGCAGCGCGCGCCCCTCCACCTGAATGCCGATCCAGCCGCGCTCTTCCGGCACGGCGTCGGTCTGCGCCCCCAACCCCGCGGCGGGCAGAAGCGAGAGCATCAGGAGCGCGGCTCCGGAACCGCCGGCACGCAGCATGGCTAGTACCGATCCGCCGAGGCGAAGAGCGCGTTCAGGGCTGCCTCCCGCTCCGCGACCGCGCTGACCAGGAACCCGTTCAGGTAGGGATCGTAGGGCGCCTCCTGGACCGCCGCCTGGCTCGCGGCCACCAGCATGTCATAGGCGGCGAACAGCCGTGGATCCATCGGCGGCTCGGCTTGCGGACTGAGCAGCGCCCGGTAACGCAGCACGGCGTCCCGGTGTTGCTGCTCCGCGAGGCGCAGGACCTCTGCCGCCTCCTCGGCGGTTGCGGATTCCGCGACCGGGAGGCCGGCCGGGGACGCCTCCCCAGCCGCCGTCTCTCCCGCCGCAACTTGTCCTTCGCCGGGTGTCCCCGGATCGATCGGCGCCAGCACCGCTCCCGAGAGACCCCCCGCGAGGAAGAGCACGAGGGCGGCCGCCGCCTGCATCCAGCCGCGCCGGCGGTCGATCAGCCGGATTACCGTATCCGCCGGAGTGCTGGTGCGCAGGAGGCCCTCGCGTTCCAGCCGCTCCTCCAGCGCCGACCAGTCTCCGGGCGCCGGACGCAGATCCGGCAGCGACCCCAGCGCCTCCGTCTGCTCACGCAGCAGCTCGAGCTCCCGGGAGCAATCCGGGCAGTGGGCCAGGTGCTGTCGCTCGCTCCTGAAGGGTGTCTCGTCAACCAGGCGAGCCAGAGCTTCCAGACTCAGATGCTCCATGCTTCCCGCTCCTGTTCGTGCCGGGGTTCGTGAACCGACCCCAGCCATTGTCTCATTTTTGCCCGCGCCTTGAAGAGCTGTGACTTGGATGTGCCCGCGGTCACGCCCATCATCTCACCGATGTCCTGATGCGTGTAGCCCTCCACGTCGTGAAGGATCAGCACGCGCCGCATGCCTTCCGGCAGGCGGTCCAGCGCCGTCTCCAGCCGCCGCGCCAGCAGAGGATCCCCTGGCGAGAATCTGACCGGGACGGTATCGGGGATCGGAACCTCCCGGTCCTGCCGGGTGCTCTCCCTGCGCCTCGCCTGCAGCGCCGCGTTGACCGCGATGCGATGCAGCCAGGTCGAGAACTTCGAGTCGCCGCGGAACGTCGGAAGCGCCCGGATGACGCGCACCCAGGTCTCCTGGGCATAGTCCTGGGCAGTGTGGTCGTCCCCGGCGATTCTGCGCACCACGGCGTACACGCGGGGGCTGTAGCGGTCGTACAGCGACCGCACCGCCCGAGCGTCACCTTCGCTCGCCCTGCGGATCATCTGGGATTCGGTCATCCCTTCATCCGTCGGTACCCGCTCGCTGCGAGGCGCGAATATCCTCTGTGCTCGACTCATTCGGGTTGTATCCAGACCTGTTTCCGGCGTCCCGAACTACGTCTATTGGATGTATTGCGGCAGCAGGTGGTTGCCTGTAACCTTGCGCCGCATCTCACACCAAGCCTACAGCACCCGCCGATTTTTCGGAACATCCGGGAGGCGGGGCGCGTGCTCGCGGACCCGCTCGGTCCCGCCCGCGTCCCGGCAGACCGAGGGCGGAGCAATCACCTGAAGCCCTGGAAGGCGACTGAATGAACGCGATTCCGTGGAAAGCACGCGGCGCCAGCCATCTGGAGTGTACCTGGACCGGCGAGACCTTCGACAGCGAACAGCTCATGGGGCTCTCGCCTGCGGGAAGGCCCCTCTTCGCCCGCTATGACCTGGACACCATCCGGCGCCACTTCCGTCCGGGTGACCTGGCGGGACGACGGCCGGACCTTTGGCGTTACGAGGAGGTGCTGCCGGTTCGCGTACCGGAATGCCAACTGTCTCTTGGAGAAGGCTGGACGCCGCTCACCGACGCGCCGCGGCTCGCGAAGCGGTACGGCATGCGGCGCCTCTGGGTGAAGAACGAGGGCATGAACCCCACCGGCAGCTTCAAGGACCGCGGGCTCTCGCTGGCGGTGTCGCGCGCCAAGGAGCTGGGGGCGAAGGAGCTGGCGATTCCGTCCGCGGGCAACGCGGGCAGCGCCGCCGCCGCGTACGGGGCCGCGGGAGGGCTTCCCGTGCACGTCGTCGCTCCGCACGATACGCCGGCGCCGATCGTTGAGGAGATCCGGGGACTCGGCGCCGATCTGGTGCTGATGGACGGCCTCATCACCGACTGCGGCCGGGTGGTGCGTGAGGGGGCGGACTACATGGGCTGGTGGGATCTCTCGACCCTCAAGGAGCCCTACCGCGTGGAAGGCAAGAAGACCATGGGGTACGAGCTCTTCGAGCAGCTCGGGTTCCGGCTCCCGGACGCCGTGATCTATCCGACCGGCGGCGGCACCGGTCTCATCGGAATGTGGAAGGCGTTCGACGAGATGGAGCAGATGGGCTGGATCGGGGACGAGCGGCCGAAGATGTTCTCGGTTCAGCCTACCGGGTGCGCGCCGGTGGTGCGGGCGTGGCAGGAAGGTACGGAGGCCGCCCGGTTCTGGGACGATGCCGAGACCTACGCGGCGGGGCTGCGGGTCCCGGCGGCGGTCGGCGACTTCCTGATGCTGCGCGCGATCCGGGAATCGGAGGGAGGCGCGGTCGCGATCGGGGATGCGGCGATGGCCGAGGCGGTGCATGCGATGGGGGAGTGCACCGGCATCTTCGCGTGCCCGGAGGGAGGCGCGGTGCTGGCGTCGGTGACGGAGTTGCTCGGCATGGGACTGCTCTCCGAGGATGACGAGACGGTGCTCTTCAACACCGGAAGCGGGCTGAAGTACGTGGGGATGACGCCGGTGGAGTGAGGGCCTGATTCAGTGAAGGGTGCCCCTGGTCCGCGGGATGGCGGTTGGCGCGGACCGGGTATGAGCTTCGGCGGCGGAAACTGCGGGGAAGCGTGGCCGCCCTCAGCGGGGATCCGCGAAGCGGTAGTAGAAGGCCGGCAGGGGGACGATGCGGGTGCGCGGCGGGCGTTCGTCCAGCGGGTCGGGACGGCGCATGGCAAGGGCCCGGTTGAGGTTGAGCTCGAATCCGGCGGCGTGTCGTTCGAGCGCGTGCCAGTCCACCCCGATCGGCGCCCGCGCGATCAGGGCGAACCCGGCGCGCTGATCGGCGGGAAAGGCCGCGACGCCCCAGAACCCTGCGCCGGCGAAGGCGCGCAGGTCGCCGCCGAGGTATTGCTTCCCGGTGACGGCCAGCGACAGATCTCGTCCCGAGAAGGTCCCGAGCGCGAGTTCGATCGCCCGGTTGTCGGATTCGTACTCGAAGACCAGGGAGATGAAGCCGGTGCCTCCAAGGGTGAGCCCGTAGCGGTAGACCGGCGGATCGCCGGTGGGGACGGGTGCTGTCCGGGTCCCGCGGGCCGAGGGCGTGGCCGCCGCGTCGACCACGGGCGCCGGGGACAGGGCGTGCAGCGAGTCATCTGAACTGAGGCAGAGGCCGGTGAGCAGCCCCAACCCGGCCAGGAGTCGGTTCAAGGCACGCCCCAGCGCGTGCCGAAGTAGAAGCTCCGGCCGGGCCCGGGTTCATGAAAGCGGCCTCCGAACGCGTTCACCACGACGGACGCGGTGTAGAGCGTGTCGAAGATGTTGGTTACGCCCATGACCAGGGCCACGTCCAGCGCCCCGAACGCCGACTGGGGATCGGACTCGTAGCGTGCATCCAGAAGCTGGTAGGCGTCGGTCTCGGCGCTGTTGCGGTCGTTGACCGGAAGAGCCGACACGTGGGTTGCGCGCAGCTCCCAGCTTCCGGCCCAGAATCCCCCGGGGACCCGCAGCGAGGCGATGGCCTCGGCTCGGTGGGGGGCAAGGCCGGGGATCTGGTTGCCGCCGTAGTCGTTTCCGTCCACGACGTAGTCGTCGAAGACCGCGTCGGTGTAGCTGTAGGTGGCGCGCAGGGAAGCTCTCCCTCCCGGGGCCAGCGTGAATGCGGCCTCGAAGCCCTGGTGGCTGGCAGAGCCGGCGTTCGCGTAGAAGGTGCGGTCGATGTCGGGCACTTCGATGGGCACCAGCGCGTCGGTGATGCTGGTGCGGAAGACGCTGAGCTCGTAGGCGAAGGTGTTGTCCGAGACGCCGCGCATGCCGACTTCCAGGCTCAGGCTGCGTTGCGGGTCCAGTTCCGGGTTGAATCCGCCTCGTCCGCTGGGGTCGTTGGCCAGCTCGGTGGTGGTGGGGCTCTCGAAGGAGGTGCCGACGTTGACGAAGAGGCCCACGGATCGGCCTGCCGCGACGTGCAGCCCGAGCGAGGGGCTGATCGCGTCCATGAGACGGTCTCCCGAGTCGTCGCCGTTGGAGAGGAACGCGTCCTCCACGGAGAAGTCCAGCCGGTCGTAGCGCACCCCGCCCACCAGCCGGGCGCGCTCACCCACCCGCAGGTCGCCCTGGCCGAAGAACGCCAGGGTGCGGACGTTCTCAAGCTGGTCGAGCCTGAGGTCCGCGCGCTCGCCGCCGTCATTGCCGTGGTTCTGGCGATCGTCGCGCTGGAGGGCGTACTCGCCGCCGAAGTTCCAGGAGAACTGCTCCGACTCCCCCGCCTGTCCCCGCAACGCGCCGCGCACGCCGGCCGCATTGCGTTTGAGGTCGATGACGGCTGGGGGAATGGGATTGTCCAGGTTGCGGAAAAGCCCCCACGCCGAGAGGTCCGCCTCCCCGGCGGCGGCGGCGCCGGTCCAGCGCACGCCGAGCTGCCCCTGGGTGACCTGCTTGTTGGTCCCCTGGAAGATGTTGCCCCGGTGTGCCCGGCGGTCGCCCACGGCCAGCAGCGAATCGTTGATGGAGCCGGGATTGTCGCCGTCCAAGTTGGCCAGGTTCGCGGTCACCACGAGCTCGCCATCCGCCAGCGGCGAGCGCAGCTGCCCGTTCAGGTGCAGCTTGCGCGCCTCTCCGAAAACGGAACCGTCGTCCGCAACCGGGTTCCGGCGGAAGCCCTCGTACCTGAAGCGTGAAGCGCTGAGAAGGTACTCCTGCTCGCCGGAGACGCCGCTGGCGGTGGCTTGCAGCCGGCTCATGCCGTTGCTGCCGTCAACATACGAGAGCTCCGGGCGGAAGGGCTGGTCGGCGGCCCGCCGGGTCTCGAACCGCAGCACCCCGCCCGCGCCGTTTCCGTAGGCGGATGAACCCGGACCGCGCAACGCCTCCACCCGTCCCAGGGTGCCCAGGTCCAGATGATCGAGGGTCGACTGACCGTCGGGCAGGGTCGCGGGAATACCGTCCACCAGCACGGTCACCCCGCGTACGCCGAACTGGGCGCGGGCGCCGAAACCGCGGATGGAGATGCGCTCGCCGACCGCCGAGTTGTAGCGGTTCTGCACCTGCACGCCGGGAAGACCCTGGAGCGCCTCCTCGATGGAGAGCCCGGCCTTGCCCCGCGTGAGCGCCGACTCGCCGAGTACCGACACGGCGAAGGGAACCTCACCGAGCAGGATGGGCGTGCGCAGCACCGTCACCTCGATCTCGTCGAGCGGAATCACCGCGGAAGAATCGGGGTCCTGGGCCGCGAGCCGCGCGGGGACGCTGGTCAGGGCGAACGTGAGGGCGAAGCCTGCCAGCACGATTCGATGCCCGGGGATCCGTCGGGGGGCCGAGCCGCGCGCGCTCCGGGGGCCGGTCCGCGCAGGGAGGGGATGCAGAGAAGAGGTCATCGTCGGGCGGTCGGTTGGGGGAGTCGACGTGCGCGCAATCCTGCGGTCGATGCGCGGCCTGCAGGTCGCCGGTAATGATACCACTCCGGCATCCGAAACGCCTTGCCGGTCCGGCGCCTCACCGCTCTCGGGTGGGTGCGCGGGTTCATCCACGGACTACTGGTTCCTGATGTACACGGTCATGAACTCGGCCTGGCCCGCCTCCTCCAGGACGAGGGTCTCGGGTTCCGCCGCACCGTTTGCCGTCGCGGCTTCCACGACCACGCTGGGTCCCGCAGGCACGCGGCAGAAGAGGAATCGTCCGTCCGTGCCGGTGATTTCCTCGTACTGGCCGTCCCTCTGCTCGAGCCGCACAAGGCCGGCAGCGGGGTCGCCTCCGCCGCGCGGGTTGCTGCCCCGCGCAATGGTGCCGATGTCCCAGCCGGTCCAGGTGGCGGTGACCAGCGCCCCCTCCACGGGGACTCCCGAGACGCCGTCCACCACCCGGCCGGCGAGCACGGCGGTGCGCTCCGCCGGCTCCGCCTCGGCGCAGGCGTCGCGCAGTACCTCCCGGCGGGACGGGGTGAGCAGCCGGAGCGCGGAGACCTCGCCTCGGCGCACCTCCACCTCGACGGGCTCGGGCGCAAAGCCCACCTCCTCGAGCACCGGGTGATGGTAGGCGATGCGGTACACCCCTTCGGTCAGGCCCGTCAGCCGGTAGTTGCCCTCGGACCCGGTGACGGCGGCGTGATCCGTGCCGTCGGCGAAAACTCGCGCACCCTCCAGCGGGCGTGTGTGCAGCGAATCCAGCACCGTCCCCTCGATGGTCCCGGTCTCGGCCTCGACCAGGGTCTCTCCCAGCGGGGTCAGGATGCGCATGACCACGGCACCGGTCTCGCGGATCCCCGCCAGGAAGCGCTCCGGGATGTTGGTGAATGGATTGGGCCTCATCCCGGGGCGGGGCATGCGGATGTACCACTCACGCACCACCCAGGTCCCGTTGGGGAGTCCCGCGAACATCACCTTGCCCCCCACATGCCGCGAACGGAGGTCGGCGTCCAGATCCGCGTAGTTGTACTCCAGCCACTGGAGCTCCGAGGACTCCGGCTCCAGCCACATGACGCCCCGGATGTCGATGTGCCCGCGGCGCCCCTCCACGGGTTCGAAGGCGAGCCCGATGAGGCCTGCGGCCTCGTCCTCCCCTTCACGCACGCGCAGGCAGTGGGTGTCGAGGAAGGCGTCGGAGAGCATCACGGTGGCGTCGGGGGCGTAGTAGTAGGTGCCGTCTTCTTCCTCCTGTACGAAGCCGTCCGCCATGAGCTCCTCGACGGGCCGCGACACGAAGGTCTGACGCTGCATGAGGTCGCTGAAGTTGCGCTGCTCGTTGGTCACGGTGCGGGCGTCGGCGTCGAGGTCCCGCTCGTACTTCATGGTGACGTAGCGATAGACGGAGGTCTCGTCGGTGAAGGCCGCCGCCGCGAGCGCCTTGCGCGCCTCCTCCCATACCCGCGCCACGTCGAGCCCGCCTTCCGGGCGCAGCACGCACCGGCGCTCGCCTTCCACGGTGATGTTGTCGAGCGCAATCGCCTGCACCGGGACCACCATGTCGTGGAAGGCCGCGGCCCCGGGCGCCAGCTCGAGCGGCGGGGAGGTGATGCTCGCGTAGCCGATGCGGTCGGCGCGCAGGGTGTAGGCTCCGGCCTGCGGCGCGCGCAGCGTGAACCTGCCCAGGTCGTCGGTGAGGATGCGTCCCACCTGGGTGCCTTCGCTGTCGATGAGCACGATCATCGCGCCGGGCAGGGGGGTGCCGACGCCCTCCTCGAGCACCCGGCCGCGCACGATCTGCGCGGCGGCCGGGGAGGCGGTGGCGGCACAGGCCAGGGCCAGCCAGCCAGCCAGTGCGAGCACCGTTCCGGGTGTCCGGTGCCGGGTTGCCTGTTGCGGAGCTCGCACGATCCCGGGACGCGTTCTGCTTCCAGCCATCACCTGCCCCCTTTGGCGAACTTGTCCGTCAAACAAGCCGTATCCGTTTCCCTTCAGGCGAACTTGTGGCCGGGGCGGCATTTCCGGTCCCCTGCCGCCCTCGGCCCGTGAGGCACCCGGCCTCGCGTTACCGCGACCCCGGCCCTCTTCCTATATTGAGTGAGATCGCCGGTTGTTTCGTTGAGCGCAGGAGGTCCGGGATGTTCGGCCTGCCCCATGCATCGCTATACGATAGCGCCCCACCTGTCCATTCCGCGAAAGTCGTGGCGGCGAGCCTGGCCCTGATTGCCGCGGTCACCTCGCCGCTGATGGCGCAGGAGCGCGGCTTCCAGCCCACCGACTACTACCGCATCGTGGGCGTGTCGGAGCCGGCGATGTCGCCGACGGGGGCGTACGTCGCCTTCACGGTCACGCGCGTGATCGAGGAGGAGAACCGGCGCCACCGCGAGGTGTGGCTGCAGCCCCTCTCGGGCGGCCGGCCCGACGGCGAAGCGATCCGCTTCTCCGATCCCACCTCCGAGGCCGGTGGGCCCCGGTGGTCGCCGGACGGGCGCCTGCTCTCGTTCCGGTCCAGCCGGGGCGACGACCCGAACCCCATCTGGTTCCTGCGGGTGGACGGGCCGGGCGGAGAGGCGTTTCACATCGAGGGCGTGGACGGCGCGCCCGTGTGGTCGCCGGACGGGCGCAGCATCGCCTTCACCCGTGCCCCGGATGCGGACGACGTGGATGACGACGACGGCAACCGCCAGATCGCGCCCGACGCGGTCACCAGCACGCTGGATGCGGAGCGCTTCGACGGCCATGTGATCACCGCCATGCGCTACAAGCGCGACGGCGTGCATCCCCTGCTGCCGCACTACTCGCTGCGCGACAAGACGCAGCTGTTCGTGGTGTCCGCCGAGGGCGGCACGGCGCGGCAGCTCACCGACCTCCCGTTCGACGTGGGCGGGGTAGCCTGGTCGTCGGACGGCCGGCGCATCTACTTCACCGGCAACGAACGGCAGGATGACGAATACAACTCCGAGAACACGGGCGATATCTGGTCGGTGGCGGTGACGGGAGGGTCGGTTCGCCGCCTCACCACCAACCCCGGCAGCGAGTCGGCGCCTGCCCTTTCGCCCGACGGCGGCTCCATCGCCTACCTGTCCAGCCCCGCGCGCGGCGAGCAGTCCGACATCATGGTGCAGGAGGTTGGGCCGGACGGCAGCCTGCGCGGCGTGCCCGTCAACCTCACCGCGGCCTGGGACCTGCAGCCGGGCGCGCCCTCGTGGTCGGAGGGTGGCGGCGAGATCCGCTTCTCCGCCGGTATCGGGGGCAATTCCCACCTGTTCGCCGTCCCGGCCGCCGGAGGCGAGCTCGCGCAGGTCACGGCGGGCGACCGCAGACTGTCGGACTTCTCCTTCACGGCCGACGACCGCGCGATGGCGTTCACCGCCACCGATCCGGTAACCCCGGCCGAGCTCTACGTCGCGGCCGGCGACGGCTCCACCGAGCAGAAGGCGACCGGCTTCAACGACGCCTGGCTCTCCGACATCACGCTCATGCCCTCCGAGCGCATCGCCTGGATGATGGACGACAGCATCGAGGTCGAGGGCTGGGTGGTGCGGCCGGTGGACGAGGTCCCAGGCGGCAGCTACCCGATGGTGCTCAAGATCCACGGCGGACCGCACAGCGCCTACGGCAACACCTTCTTCCCGACCTTCCACGTGCTCTCGGCAGCGGGCTTCTACGTCCTCTACACCAACCCGCGCGGCTCCTCGGGCTACGGGCACGCGTTCCAGTACGCCACCCGCGAGCAGTGGGGCATCGTCGACCGCGAGGACTACCTCGCCGGCGTGGACGCCACCCTGGCGGCCTATCCCGCCATCGATCCGGAGCGCCTCGGCGTCTCGGGCGGCAGCTACGGCGGCTTCATGTCCAACTGGCTGACCGCGACCACCGACCGCTTCGCCGCCTCCGCCTCGAGCCGCTCGATCACCAACTGGGAGAGCTGGTGGGGCACCTCGGACGCCCAGGGGCTCACGGAGTACGAGTTCGGCGGCACCCCGTGGGAGGAGCGGGACCTCTACCGGCGCCTGTCGCCCATCTCCTATGTGGAGAACGTGACCGCACCGACTCTCCTCATCCATTCCGAGCAGGACTGGCGTACTCCGATGCCCGACGCCGAGCAGTGGTTCATGTCGCTCAAGAAGCTGCGCGTTCCCGTCGAGCTGGTGCGCTATCCACGGTCCAGCCACGGTCTCTCGCGCACGGGCGAGCCCTGGCTGCTGGTGGACCGGCTGGAGCGCATCCGCAGCTGGATGGTGCACTGGCTGATTGACGAGGAAGAGACCGTTACGAGCCAGCCCCGGTAGTCGCGGAGGGAATGCGTAAATCCCCGAGGCACCTGCGCGAGCCCGGTAGCGGAATGCCCGAACCCGGAGCCATGCGCGAGTCCGGCGGCGAGCGCGCGGATCCGGCCCTGATCCTCGGGGCACGGCCCGCGAGTCCCGAGGACGGCCTGCGCATCGGCACTTCGAGAGATGGACGCCCCATCCATGCCTTCCGTTTCGGCTCCGGACCCCTGCGCGTGAGTCTGTTGGGAGGATGCCATGCCGACGAGCCCGTGGGGCCGGCGCTCCTCGCCAGGCTGTGCGGATGGCTGGGCGGGTTGGTCCCCGATCATCCGATGCTCGAACGCTTCGAATGGTGGATCGTGCCGCACGTGAATCCCGACGGGACCGCACGCAATCGCGCGTGGCAGGCCCGGGGGCTCGACTTCGAACTGGGCGAGTACCTGGCGCACGTCGTGCGCGAACTCCCCGGGGACGACATCGAGTTCGGGTTTCCCGCGGACGCGGATGACGCGGACGCCAGGCCCGAGAACCGGGCGGCCAGCGCGTGGTGGGCCAGTGCCGGCGGCGCCTTTGACCTGCACCTCTCGCTCCACGGGATGGGCTTCTCGTCGGGACCCTGGTTTCTCATCGATCCCCACTGGATCGACCGAACCGGGCCACTGCGAAGCCGCTGCGCGGAGGTCGTGCGCGACCTGGGCTACCGGCTGCACGACGTGGAGCGGGAAGGGGAGAAGGGTTTCGTGCGCATCGCTCCCGGCTTCTGCACGCGCCCGAACCACAACGCCATGCGTGAGCACTTCCTGGGGCTCGGGGATGAGGCCACGGCGGGACGCTTCCGCCCCAGTTCGATGGAGGCGGTGCGCTCGCTGGGGGGCGACACACTCACGCTGGTAACGGAGATGCCGCTGTTCATCACCCCGGGGGTTGGGGAGACGCTCGGTCCTCCGGATCCGGTGGCAGTGCAGTGGAAGGCCCGCATCGACGGCTGGAGGGCGGAACTGGCTGCCGGGCGGACCTCACCGGCGGAGGTCACCCGCGAGGGTGCCCGGCTCGGCATCCGGCCCATGCCCGTGGCAGACCAGATGAAGCTGCAGTGGACGCTCGTGGAGGCGGGGCTGGAGGCAGTCGCCGCCCGGGCGGACACGTGATGTCCACCCACGGCTTCGAACCCGCGGCCGACATCTTCCGCGAGCGCCGCGCGCTGGTGCTCGACGCATTGGGAGACGCCGCCATGGTGCTTCCGGCGGCGGCGGACGCGTGCCGGAGAGGTGCCGACCCGTCCCCCTACCGTCCGGACTCCGAGTTCTTCTATCTGACCGGCTTCACCGAGCCCGGAAGCGTCCTGGTCCTGCGCGGATTCGGCGAATTGAGGCGCTCGGTGCTCTTCGTTCGGCCGCGCGACAAGACCGCGGAACTCTGGGGCGGGAAGCGGCTCGGCCCCGAAGCTGCCCGCGAGCGATTGGGCGTGGACGCCTGCCATCCCCTGGATGAGTTCGGGCAGGAGCTCGGTATACTGCTCAAGGGGGCGAGCCGCCTCTTCTTCAGGCTGGGGTCTGATCCGTGGGTGGACCGGCTGGTGCGAGGCGCATTGGCGCATGCCCGCGCCCGCGGCGCGCGCAAGGGGTTGGGGCCGCGTGGCGTCATCGACCCGGGCGAGACTCTGGACGAGATGCGGCTGCGCAAGGACGCGGGGGAAGTCGAATCGCTGCGGAACGCGGCTGCGCTGACGATCGCCGGGCACCGCGCGCTCGCCGCGGAGCTTCGGTCCGGGGTGGGGGAGTGGGAACTGCAGGCGGCCCTCGAGGCGGTGTTCCGCCGCCGGCGGGGATCGACCCCCGCGTATCCGTCCATCGTCGCGTCGGGCGCCAACGCCTGCGTGCTCCACTACTCGGAGAACCGGAGCCGGGCGTGGGCCGGCGAACTGGTTCTCGTGGACGCAGCCGCGGAACTCGGCCACTACTGCGCCGACGTGACCCGAACCTACCCGGTGGACGGGCGCTTCACCCCGGACCAGCGGGCCGTCTACGAAATCGTGGACGAAGCGCGGGCAGCCGCGATTGCCGCCGCCGCGCCGGGCGTCCCGGTGAGCTCGGTGCACGGTGCCGCGTGCGACGTGCTGGCAGACGGCCTGGCGTCGCTCGGCGTCCCGGCCACGAACGGTGGAAAGCCGGAGGAGAGCACAGCCCTCCGCCGGTTCTTCCCGCACCAGACCTCCCACTGGCTCGGGCTTGAGACCCACGACGTCGGCGACTACAGCATCGGCGGCGCATCCCGGCCACTCGAGGAGGGGATGGTGTTCACGGTCGAGCCGGGCCTCTACTTCTCCGAGGACGCCGACGGCTCCGCGGCCCGCTTCGCCGGAATCGGCGTCCGCATCGAGGACGATGTGCTGGTGACCGCCTCGGGAGTGGAAAACCTCACCGCGGAGCTGCCCACGGAAGCGAGCGCCGTGGAGGCGCTGGTGGGTGCACGATGAGAGGCGCGCGCCGGGTGGATGGTCCGAAACCCGTGCTGCGCCAAGTGCCGCAGCAAGTCCCGGCGCTTCACGCCGTGACAAGAACCCGAGGTGACGAGGCCATGGACCCCGACAACCGGTTGAAGCGCGCACGCGACGTGGCTCTCAGGAGCGTCGACGCACTTGCCGGCCGCCGAGTGGTCGATAGCACCAGGTCCATTCGCCGCTCGCTCCGTTGCGCGAAGCTGGTCGCGAGGTCTCAGCGACGAACAGATCGAACAGCTGCTTCCGGTCCTCGGGACGCGCTCGCAGCGGCGAACATCTCGTCAACACTGTCCAGTTTGGTCTGCAATTGGCGCGGACTGAAGGCACGGGCATCCGCTGCCGGGTCCGACTCGACCAGATATCGGCCCAGGAAGTCGTTTCGCAGAACCTCAAAGACGTAACGGTCCCGAAGTTGCTGTTCCTCGTAACTGACGCATTCCAACAGTCTCCTCAGCGAAAGCGCAATGCCCAGGTAGTCACTGGGTTCCCCGTGTCCTGTTGGCTTGAAATCCATAACTCTAAACTGCACATCTCCTCTGAGATTGTACCGCGCGCGTGTTACCAGCACATTGTCCGCGTGAATGTCCCCGTGAATCATTCCGCGCTGTTCGAGCTCAAAGAGCAAACCGAACATGGCGCTCAGGAATCGCTCGATAAACCGCAGCTCCACATTCCCCCGATTGGCCCGGATGAACCGCTCCAGCGACGTGCCCCATACATACTGGCGGATAAACACCACGAACTCGCGTCCCAACACGGGATCTTCCCAGGATCGCACATCCAGATACGGGACGACGCATGGATTCTCCAGAACATTCGCATTCCTGGCTTCCTCAAGGTAAACGTCCGGCTCGTGTTGATACGACGGAAGATTCTCTATTGGTACGAACTTGAATGCCAAGTCACCATCTATGTGGGCCG
>JAJEBS010000302.1 GCA_022822425.1 Gemmatimonadota bacterium
AGATGCGCGCCGGGTTGGTGGAGGCGAGCTCCACGAACCGCTGGGGCGAGAGCAGGCCGGTCGACACCCCGCCGGCAAACACCAGGGGCAGGCGGGTCTCGATTCCGGGCAGGCCGTTGGGGATGCGGGTGAAGTTGTCGCGCCCGGTGGTCTTCTGGTCGTGATAGCGGAAGGGGGCGTGGTCGGAGGACACCTGCTGGATCGACCCGGCCGCCAGCGCGTTCCAGAGGGCGTCGCGGTGCTCGGCGGCCCGCATGGGGGGGCTGCACACGAACTTGGCGACCTCGAATCCGCCGCAGGGGTCGTAGACGGTGTCGTCGAGCACCAGGTACTGCGGGCAGGTCTCGGCCACGACCGGCTCGCCGCGCTCGCGGGCGGCAGCCACGTGACCCGCCGCGCCCACCGAGGTGACGTGCGCGATGCACAGCGGCGCGTCGACAACCCCGGCCAGCATGATGGCGCGATGGGTCGCCTCCGCCTCCACCACCGGCGGGCGGCTGGGAGCGTGGAATGCGGGACCGGTCTTTCCGGCGTCCAGGTGCTGGTTGATCAGATATGTGACCGCGCAGTCGTTCTCGCAGTGAACCAGGACGATTCCGCCGTTGGCGCCGGTCGCCTCCAGCAGGCGCAACAGCCCGTCGTCGTTGACGATCTTGTCGCCGTACGTCATGTAGACCTTGAAGGACGGGAATCCCCCGTCGATCAACTCCGGCACTTCCCCGATGACATCGTCGCGGACATCCGTGACTATGGTGTGGAAGCCATAGTCGATGACGGCGTCGGGCGCAATTTCGCCGAGGCGCCGGTCACGTGCCAGCGCCAGCGTCTCGCCCCGGCGCTGCAGCGAGAAGTCGATGATGGAGGTGACGCCCCCGCACGCGCCCGCGACCGTGCCCGTAAAGAAGTCGTCGGCGGTCCTGATCCCCAGGCGGTCGATGGGGTGGGCCAGGTGTGTGTGGGTGTCGATGCCCCCGGGCATGACCCAGTGGCCGGTCGCATCCAGGACCTCGGCGTCGGTGGTCAGCTCCCGCCCGACTTCGGCAATCCGCCCGTCGCGGATCAGGACGTCGGCCGGCTCCATCCGGTCCGCGGTTACCACCGTGCCCCCGGCGATCAGCAGTTCGCTCAACGCTTGCTCCTCTTTGCTGGCGACCCCCGGACCCGCGCGGTGCCTGGTCCGCGCGAGCCCGGGGGCCGGTGAGTGCTCCGTCCGGTGTTCCGGGTATCGTTACTCCGGCTGCGGCACGATGCGAATGTACGGTAGCGGCTGCTCCCAGCCGTCCGGATACCTTGCCTCCGCGTCCTCGTTGGACACGGTGGGCAGAATGATCACGTCCTCGCCCTCCTCCCAGTTGGCGGGCGTGGCCACCTGCTTCGTCGCCGTGAGCTGGCAGGAATCCAGGAGCCTCAGGATCTCCGCGAAGTTCCGGCCCGTGCTCATGGGATAGGTCAGCGTGGCCTTGATCTTCCTGTCGGGTCCGATGATGAAGACCGAGCGTGCCGTGGCGTTGTCGGCCGGAGTCCGGCCCTTGCAGGTGTCGCCGGCGTCGGCCGGGAGCATGTCGTAGAGCTTGACGACATTCAGCTCCGGGTCGCCCACCAGCGGGTAGTTGATGGCGTGCCCGCCGTACGACGCGATGTCCTCCGACCAGGCATGATGATCGCCGACCCCGTCGACGCTGATGCCCATGATCTTGCAGTTGCGGCGCGCGAACTCGTCCTTGAGCGCGGCCACGGTGCCCAGTTCGGTGGTGCAGACGGGCGTGAAGTCCTTGGGATGGGAAAACAGGATCGCCCATCCGTCCCCGATCCAGTCGTGGAATCGGATGGTTCCTTCGGTGGTCTCGGCGGTGAAATCGGGTGCTTCGTCGTTGATTCGCAAAGTCATGTTCCCCTCCAGGTTCAGGGTCCGGTGCGGGTGTCGGGAGGCTCGCAAAGCGTAGCCGCCGAACCGGGACTACGCCACACGCGGTTTCCGGTTCCCGACGCCGGCGCCCGCAACGCGCGCGACGGCTTGAGCCCGCGCAGACCTGCCCGTTTTCGCATGCGAGCGACCCGCTGCCAGCGGCCAGATCAGCCGCGCTGTGCTCCTCGCCCGGCTTCCTGTCCGATCTGCCTACAGGTCCCGGGCGAACTTCCGAACGCGGTCCATCGACTCGAGGATGCGGGCTTCGGGACACAGGAGCGACACCCGCACCCAGTTGCGCCATCGCTCCCCGAAGGAGGCCCCGGGGAACATGAGCACGCCAGCCTCGTCGAGCAGGCGGTAGCAGAAGTTCTCCGCGTCCATCCCGAAGCGCGAGACGTCGGCCCACATGAACAGGCCTCCCCCGTGCGGACCGTGCGGGACGCCCAGGTCGGCGAAGCCGTCGATCAGCGCCTGTCTGCGGCGGCCATATCGCGCCAGATAGCCCGGACGCGGATCCGGCTCGGCCTCGAGGGCGGCGAGGGCGGTGAACTGCGAGAACGCCGGACAGGGGCCGGAAGTCGTGCTCTTGATGGCCTCCACCGCGTCGATGAAGGCCGGCGGACCGATCAGGTAGCCGACCCTGAAGCCCGTCATGGCATAGGCCTTGGAGAATCCGGAAAGGACGACCGAGCGCCCGCGCGCGCCATCCGCGGAAAGCAGCGACATGAAGGGCTCGTCGCGGAAGACCACGTCCTCGTAGATCTCGTCGGACACCACCACCATGCCGAGGTCGGCGGCGGCCCGAGCAAGATCCTGGACACCCCGCGGGCCCACACAGGCGCCCGTCGGGTTCGACGGATTCACGAACACCAGCAGCTTGCATCCCTGCGCGTGCCGTCTGAGTTCTCGGCCGCCGAGTTCGAAGGGCCGGTCGCCTCCGGTGGGAACCGGAACGATGTCGCCGCCCGCGGTCCCGACCGCCTGGTCGTAGGAGCTGTAGCGCGGGTCCTGGCAGGCGACCCGGTCGCCCGGATCGACGAGCGCCAGCATGGCGAGGAACAGCCCCTCCTGGGCGCCGTTGGTGATGGCGATCTCGGTGGCGGGATCGACTTCCACGCCCTTCTCGCGGGCATACCGTCGGGCGATGCCCTCGCGCAGCGGGAGCAGGCCACGTACCGGTCCTCCGTCCGATTCGGCCAGCCCCGCGCCCATCGCGTCGGCGAAACGGGCCAGGCCGCCTTCGACGATGTCCGGTCGGGTGTGCAGGTCGGGATCGCCGCGCCCCAGCGAGATGACGTTCTCTCTTTCGCGCGCGAGCGCCATCATCTTGTAGCGTAGCGAGGTGGCGGCCTCGCCCTTGCGCAGGGAGGCGGAGCCCGCGCGTTCCCGGGACTTCATCGGGGCGCTCATGGCCGTACCCCCAGCGCCCACAGCGCGGCGCGCTGCGAGGGGGCCGGCGAGCAGATCGACGATGCCTGCTTCCACTTGGCGATGCGCGGTCGCACGGCCACCGGAGCCGCGACGAAGCCGAGGGAGAACGGGTGCATTCCCTCAAGGCCGTCCAGCGAACCGATCACGATGGCGTCAGCGAGGGCGCCGGCGAGCGCGCTCGGGACCGGCGACCCGGCTCCGGGGCTGCTGGACGAAGACGGGACGTCGCCCACGTGGCGGGATGCTGACGAAGCCCCTGGGCCGTCGGCGGCAAACAGCCGGTTGCCGATGGCGTGTACCTGAGTGAGGCCTGGCGTGCTGGCCAGGTTCCCATTTCGCGGGACCTCCGCCCCGGCTCCGTATTCGATCAGGTGAAACGCCGGCTCGGCTTCGGACGCAGCATCGGTGCCCGGCTCGATCACGCGCACCCGCATCCAGTCGAACAGTCGCTGATGACGGCCCCCGACCCGGGCGACGATGACCGCTCCCTCTCCACCGCCAAGGCCCAGAAGGGTCGCGAAGAGCGATTCTCCTTCTCCCTGGGTAATGAGCACGCCATCGGGCTCGCGCGCGGGGAAGCCCACGGCGGGAAGGGCCTCGCCTACCCGACGGCGCAGTTCCCCCATGCCCGGGCGATCCGGGTAGTGGGTCTCCCCGGCGAGCAGGTGATGGCGCAAACCGGCCATCAAGCCCTCGCTCGGATCTGATCGCGCGGGTGTGGACAATGGGGCCCACTCTGCGCTCGCAAAGGACTTCACGGCTGCTCTGGCCCGTTGCGAGACAGCCACCTCCACGGCGCTTCCGTGGGTTCCCCCAGGCACGTTTCCGTTGCTGGATTCGGTCATCCGACAGCCTCCGGCGTGTATTCGGCGATTTCGTCAATGCGGTTCATCACTTCCCGCGCACCCCACTGCTCCAGTCGCCGGGTCAGGCTCCAGGCGTCGAAGCGGCAGCCGTTGATCTGGCCGCGCAGTCCGGCGAGAAAGAGGAACGCGGGACCCAACCTAATGGGATCGTTCCAACGGGCGCGCGCCGCTTCATCCGCACTTTCCGCATCGCGCTGCGTCAGGGAGGTGGGCTTGATGGAAAGCCCAGGCGTCACCGTGTTGGCGCTGACGGACGAGCCAGCCAATTCCAGGGCCAGACATCGCGTGAACGCCTCGATGCCGAACTTGGACGCGCAGTATGCGGCCTGCCCTGCGAAGGCCCCCGTCCCGGCCCGGGAGGAAACGTTGATCACAGACCCGCCTTCCTGCTGCAGGAGCTGTAGAAGATCCCGTGTCAGGAACACCGGCGCTTCCAGGTTGACGCTCATGATGCGGCGCCAGTGTTCGGCGTCGAGCGCGGCAACCGGCTGCCGCTCGAGCACGCCCGCGTTGTTGACGATGGCGCGCAGTTTCTCGGCCTGCTCGCGGAGGGTGCGCGCCAGCCGCCTTCGTTCGTCCTCGCGGCTCAGATCGACATGGCAGACCCTCACATCGCCTCCGGCAGTCCGGATATCCGATGCGGTCCACTCCAGCTCTTCGCTCACCTCGGCGGCCAGCCAGACGCGCGCGCCAGCAGCGGCCATCGCCCGGGCGATTCCCCTGCCCAAACCCCGCCCGGATCCGGTCACGAGAACGTCGACCCCTTTGACGCTCTGCGGGAGAGGTTGATGGGTTGCAGGCATGAACGAAGCTAGGCGCTCGCATCCTCGAAGTAGTCCTCGTCGATGCGCTTTATCTGGTATTGGTCTTTCACTCGGACACCGACCTTGCAATCGACCATTCGACGAGCGAGTTCGTCTCCATCGATCAGCACGATGCGCTTGGGGCTCAGCTTGACATACTCCTGGGCTGCTGTCGTGAAATGGGAGGTCGTGACGAACACTCCTTTGTTCGTCCCTGCCATGTCGATTGCGCCGGCAAAGTTCCGGAGTGCGCTCTCGCCAACGGTGTTTCCGTGTCCGTACCGCTTCGCCTGCACGTACACTTCGTCCAGTCCGAGAGCGTCCTCTCGGATCGTCCCGTCGATTCCGTGATCGCCCGATTTGCCTACTACAACACCGCTGCCAGGATCGCCTCCGCCGTAACCCATCGCGATGAGGAGATCGACAACAACCTGTTCGAAGAAGCCAGGCGCGGCATTCCGTAGCCGGTCAAGCACGTCCGCTTCCAAGGTCTTGCGTAGCTGTCGCGCAGCCCCCTCTAGTGTTTCTTGTGGCGTCTCGGGCGCGGTCGGTTGAATCCCTAGGTTTTTCTTGTCCGAGACGGGTTCACTTGTCTTCTTTGACCAACTTACGAAGGCCGCGTACCTGCGAAGAACATCGAGGTCGATGCGCTCAGGCTCCTCCGCAAGAAGCTTCTTACCTTCCTCCGTTAGCTGATAGACTCCACGACGTACGTTCTCCACCAAGCCGGCACCCTTCATATAGGTCACCGCCCACCCCACACGGTTAGCAAACACGGTCTGCTTGCCACTGGGAAGCGTCTCTTTCAAGTCGTCCGCCTTGAGCTGTTCGGCGGTGGAAACACGTGCTCGCACATCGGATATCTTCGCCGGTGCACCATCAGCGAGTGCCTTGAGGGCTGGGAGCATGAGCGACTGATAATCAGGAACGGGCATTGGAATCCTCCTCAGTGCTTTCGGCAATCGACAGCACTCGCACGCGGTTCCAGCCTCAGCCTAGGAGGGCGTCCACCAACTGCGCACACGCGAAGCCAAGGTAGTTCCCGAGCGCATATCCGAAGATGCCCACGATGACCGCGGGAGCCACCAGTTTGTGCCATTTCATCGCCATGCCGATGGCCAGCGCCGATCCGGGCCCGCCGATCGCGGCCTGGCTGGCGATCGAAACGGTGGCCAGATCGATGCGGAAGAGCCACCCGATCCCGTACGCGACGATGACGTGGATGCCGATGATCGCGATCATGAAGCTGAAGATGGGCACGCCGGCATCGACGATGGTCGCCAGATCGGAAGCCGCGCCCAGCGCGATGAAGAAGATGTGGAGCGCGAAGTAGGAAAGGACCTCTGCCCCGCGCAGTTTTCTCACCCAGGGGAGCTGCGCCACGATGAGGGCGATGGTCGTGAGCCAGAGGACGTCAGGCACATCGCTGAAGAACTCCACGAGTCCATACCCCGATGAACCAACCGACATGGAGGCAAGTTGCTCGGCGAAGGCTTCGCTGATGAGCCGCGCCAGCCAGAGCGCGGCCAGGGGAAGGGCTCCCAGAATAGCAAAGTCCGTTATGCTGATGTCGGTGTCGGTCCAGCGACGGCGCATCGCCTCTTCCTGCGCCTCCTGTTCCTCCTTCTCCGCGGGGTCCGAGGCGGGTGACTCTGCCAGCCCTGGCCCGCTTCGGCGCAGGAAGATGGCGGCCAGAATCCCCGCAAACCACACCTGAA
The DNA here is from genome assembly GCA_022822425.1 of Gemmatimonadota bacterium. GTDB lineage: Bacteria > Gemmatimonadota > Gemmatimonadetes > Longimicrobiales > Gaopeijiaceae > BD2-11. The sequence continues at coordinate 6,728 of JAJEBS010000302.1, forward strand.
ACAGCAGGTAGGGGACGGTCGACATGTTGTCGGCCAGAGCCGCGGCGGCGAAGGTGCTCGGTTCGACCTCGAGCCCCTGCCCGACGGCGGCGAAGTTCATCCCACCGCCCGCGAAGGCGGCCGAGAACGCTCCCGAGAGCTTCCACGTCTCCGGCCCGACCCATCCGGCCATGGTGGCGCCCGCAACCGCCCCGCCGACGAAGCTGCCCCCGCACGCGGCAAGGTACGCGATCAGGAGCGGCCGCCCCGCGTTGGCCAGTTCCTTCATCTGCGTGCCCATGATGACGAGCACGATCGCGTAGGGGATGGCGAAGGTGAACACGCCCTCGTGCGCCGGGCCGGTGTGCTCGATCACGCCGACGTTGGCCAGCGTGATGCCGAGCAGGGTGCACACGACGGCGGAGCTGATCTTCTTGATGATGTCGTAGCGCTCTTCCAGCCAGCGTGCGAAGGCCACCACGGCCAGCATGAAGGCGACAACCAGAAGCGGGTCTCGTAGCATGGCGCTCAGTGGTTCAGGGTTGTGTGGTTCACCAGCCCCCGCACCTCCCCGCCTTCGGCCACCGCGACCAGATTCCCGACCACGTCGTCGATCATGCCGCGCTGCCCGCCCCCGGTCCCGCCGCCCACATGGGGGGACAGGAGGACGTTGGGCGCATCGGCCAGCGGGCTGCCTTCGGGCAGCGGTTCGTGGAGGAAGGCGTCCAGCCCCGCCCCGGCGATGCGGCCGTCCCGGAGGGCGTCGACGAGCGCATCTTCATCGACCAGCCCGCCGCGCGCGGTGTTCACCAGGATGGCCGTGGACTTCATGAGCGCGAGAGCCTCGGCGTCGATCATGTGCTCGGTCCGGTCGGTGTGGGGCGCGTGCAGGCTGACCACGTCGCTCGCGGCGAGGAGTTCCGGGAGCGGCAGGGAGCGCGCCCCGACCATCGCTTCGTGCTCGCGCGGCAGGGGTGTGCGCTTGTGGTAGACGATTTCCATATCGAATGCGCGCGCGCGGCGCGCGACCTCGAGCGCGATGTCGCCCAGCCCGACCAGGCCCAGCGTCCTGCCGTGGAGCTGCCAGACATCGGGGTAGCGCAGCCAGTTGAAGGCGATCCTGCGCTCCGTGGTGCGCACGGGCTCGACGCCGAGATCCCGGTACTCCGCGTCCCGGGTGCCCACATGTCCCGGCACCAGTTTGCGGTACAGGCCCAGCATCAGCGCGACGGTCTGCTCTGCGACGGCGATCGCACCCCGGTGCGGAAGCACCGACACCGGCACACCCGCAGCAGCCGCGGCGTCCCGATCCACTGCCCACGGCGCCCGCCCCTGCACCTGGACGAGGCGAAGGCCCGAGGCAGCGCCCATCAGATCTGCGCCGATGGGTCGCTTCGCGGTCACGAGCGCGTCCGCGGTGGCGGCGGACGCCTTGAGTTCCCGTCCATTCATCCCGCCGCCCCAGACCATCTCGACTCCGGCTGCATCCGCAGTCTGCTGGAAGAGGCCCTGGATCCAGTCAGGGAGGGGTTCGATGTGGAGCGCTCGCACGGTGTGGGAATCCCGGTTGAGGTTTGTGTCGAGAATACGGATCGGAGGCCCGCCGGAGGTGCCGCGGCCGGAGCGCGAGCAACATAGAGAGCGGGGGCACTACACGCGAGTATCGCGGGCGCCCTTCCGCGTCGCCGGAGAATCAGGGGCAGCCGGCCTCCGGGGCGACGAGTTCCAGTCCGGTGTGGCGGGCGATCATCTCGAAGTCGCGTTTTCGGGCGAGAAGGGGGCGGCCCTCGTCGATGGCTGTTGCGGCAATCATGCAGTCCACGATCGAACGGATCGTGCAGCCGGCACGGCGACAGGTACGCTGGATGAGCGCCGCATGCTGGAACTCTCCCAGCGAGTCGGGGACGAGAATCTCGAAACGCGAGAGCAACCGGTGCAGTCTTCCGGCCTCGGATTCCGTGCGTGAGCCCGCCAGCAACTCCATCACCACGGGGGCCGGTGTGGCGATGGGTCTGCCCGACCTGACCGCGTCATCCAGGAACAGGTCGAATGGGCTCTCCGTTCTGCGCAGGTATTCGACCCAGGCCGAGGTATCGACGATCACTTGACGTCACCGGGACTCCCGTCCCGCATCTCGTCCAGATCCCCATCCCAACCGACTCCTCGCATGGCGAGCGCCTCCTCCTTCGTCATGGGCACGGTCGCCTGGCGCCAGACCGCTTCCTTGACGGCCCTCGGCCAGTCGCGGAGCCCGTAGCGCTCTCGAATGGCTTCCAGGTCGGCTTCCGGAAGCGTGACTTCGAGGGTGACCAAGGGGTAGTGGGCGGATTCGGGGATCCGGTACTCCGGCCTGGCCCCGCGCACAGCGGCGGCTCCTCCGCGCAGCTCGCGCTCACGCGCCTCGCGCAGCGTCCTTCGGACCCACGCGGACACCGTGACGCGATTGCGCCTCGCGGCGTCCCGGATCTCCTCGAGTTCCGCTTCGGACAGCACTACCTGAAGTCGCTTACTCATGTCATGGGTATGATATACTTATCATGAGCGAGGTTCAAGCCGCGGATCCAGTTGTCATCCCGACTGGTTCCGGGCTGAGCCGGCGCGAGACAACGGGATGGCGGGCGGATTCGCCACCCCTGGTGCTGGCAAGGTCGCGCGGGGCTCCGTAAGCTTCCTACGGGCTCATGTCGGGCGGGGTCCACCGGCCGAAGTTCGGGCTCGTGGGCTCGAACCACCCCTCCTCCAGCAAGCGGACGACGCCTGAATGAGACGAGACCAAGGCCTCCGCTGCGAAGCCACCGACCCGGTGGAGCGGCCTCTCGCCGTCGGTCTCGGCCTGCAACTCGCCGTTCTGAGCCTCAACTCGGCGGTACTGTTTCCCACCATCGTCTTCCGGGCTGCGGGCGCGGAGGCATTCCTGCTTTGGGCGGTCTTCGCCGGCATGCTGGCCTGCGGCATCATCACGGCCATGCAGGCGGTCAGGGTGGGGCGGTTCGGCGCCGGATATCAGAGCCTCCACGGAGTCTCGTCGCCCTTCATCGCGGTCTGTGTCGCGGCGCTCGTTCAGGGAGGACCGCCGATGCTCGCGGCGCTGATCCTGGTGTCGGGGCTGGCGCAGGCGGCGTTTTCCGAGCGTCTCGCCCTGCTGCACCGCATCCTCACCCCCGTGGTCACGGGCACGGTGATCATGCTCCTGCCGGTCACCGTGATGCCCATTCTCCTCCGCATGCTGAACGAGTTGCCGGCCGGGGCGCCGGCGGGGGCTGCTCCCCTGTCCGCGCTGGCGACACTGACAACGACCGTGGGGCTCCACCTGAAGGGAACGGGCAGACTTCGGCTCTGGGCACCGCTGGCCGGGGTCGCGGCCGGAGCGCTCGTGGGCGGGTTCTTCGGGATCTACGAAATGGCGCTCGTGGCCGACGCCGCCTGGCTCGGGTTGCCCACGGGTCGCCCCCCGGGGCTGGCGTCGGGTTTCGGCCCCGCGTTCTGGGCGCTTCTACCGGCCTTCCTGTTCATCGCGCTCGTGGGAGCCACCAAGTCGGTCGGCGTGGCCGTGGCCACCCAGCGCGTGTCGTGGCGCCGCCCGCGCGCCGTGGACTTCCGCTCCGTGCAGGGCGCGGTGGCGGCCGAGGGGGTCGGAAACGTCCTGGCCGGCCTGGCGGGCGCGATTCCGAACACCCTGCATCCCACGCCGGTAGCCACGATCGAGACGACTGGAGTGGCCAGCCGCAGCGTTGGCATCGCCGCCGGGCTCGCGCTGATCCTGCTGGCCTGCGTGCCCAAGCTGGTCGCCGTGATTCTCGCCGTGCCGGACGCGGTGGTCGCCGCCTCGATCGCCGTAGTCATGTCCATCTTCTTCGTGGTGGGCATGCGCGAGGTGGTTTCCGGAACCGGAGCCAATCCGCGAAACGGTCTCATCGCGGGCCTCTCGGTCTGGACGGGCATCGCCGTCGAGTTCGACCTGGTCTTTCCGGACTTCTTCGCGGAGTTCGCCGGCGGCCTCCTGAACAACGGCATGACCGCGGGCGGCCTGGTCGTCATCGTGCTGACAGCCCTGACGATGCCGCGCATGGCACGGTTCAGCGGGCGGCTGGACGTGGCCGAACTACCCGCGATCGGCGAATTCATTCGCAGGTTCGCACACCGCCACGGACTGGAGTCATCGGTGGAACGCATGGAGGCGGCCTGCGAAGAGACCTTGCTGATGCTGCTCGAAGCACGCGGCGGAACGCCGGAAGGGGACGACCACGAGGATGGCAGGCGCGCCCTGCTGGTCACTGCGTCGAGGGAAGCCGAGTACGCCGTGCTGCAGTTCAAGGCGGCCACCCCGGGGCAGGAGGACCTGAACCTGCAGGATCGGCTCGCGTTGCTGGGGGACGAGCCTCAAACCGGGCCCGAGGCGCAGGAGATATCGCTGCGGCTGCTCCGGCATCTGGCCTCGTCCGTTCGGCACCAGCAGTTTCGCAAGGCGGATATCGTCACCCTGAAGGTTGCGGCCGAGCGGCGGTCCGGCGGGAGGCGCTGACGTGTTGACCTCGAGGCTCGTTCGCGGTCCCGGGCTGACACCGCTCCTGATCCTCGCGGTCTCAGCCTGTTCACCTCCCGCGGATCGAGGGCAGGAGGGCAGGTCGCTCGTCCTGGCGCACTTCATGTCGCCCCTGAGCAGCGTGCGCACCGATGTCGTGGTGCCGTTTGCGGAGCGGCTCGCGGAGGTGTCCGGAGGCAGGCTGACGGTGACCGAGTACATGGGGGGAGCTCTCGGCTCCGCGCCTCGTGGCTACTATTCCCTGCTGCTCGACGGTGTGGCGGACATCGTCGCCACCCTCCCCGGATATACCTCCTCGGTATTCCCCATGACGACGCTCAGCATCTATCCCGGCGTCTGCGACAGCGCGGTCGACTGCACCGCCGCCCTGCAGCGCGCCCGCACGGCGCTGGAGGGCGAATACCGGGCCAGGGTCCTCGCGATCTGGTCCGCCACACCACCCGTGCTCATCACCCGCGACAGGCCCGTGCGCAGGCTGGAGGACATGCGGGGGCTCAAGCTGCGGGTGTCGTCGCGGCTGGAGATGCCCTTCATCGAAGCGCTGGGGGCGAGCCCCGTCATGCAGCCCGTCTCTGAGGTCCAGCAGAACCTGCACACAGGGGTGATCGACGGTGTGGTGATCACCGCGGGCGGCATTCCCGCGTATCAGTTGCAGGAGGCGGCCGCCTACCTCACGACATGGCTGCCGCTGTCCGCCACTCCATTCGTCCTGCTGATGAATCGCGACACCTACGAGGCCCTTCCCGCGCAGGAGCGGGATTGGGTGGACCGGGCCGCGGACGCCTCGCTGTCGCTGGCGGGGGCGCGGGGCTACGAGGCCACCAGCGCCCGGGGACTCCGATTGGCCCGCGAGGCGGGAGTCGAGCTCATCGATCTTTCGGACCGCGAGAAGGCGCGATTCGAGGACGCGGTCGCCGGCGCGTACCGGGCGCAACTCTCCCGGAAGCTGGGCGACCTGACCGTGGCTGAGGTCATCGAACTGTTTCGCAGGCCGTGACGGAAAACGGCCACAACCCCGACCGGGATCGCACGGGCGTCCGCGACGCGGACCGGGATCGCTCCGGAGTCCGTGCCGCGGCCCGGCGCGCGCTGACCGCCGCCTTCGCGATCGTCGGAGGAGCGGCGCTGCTCCTGCTTCTGGGGGTCACCGTGGCCGAGGTCGTCGCGCGCCACCTGATGGGGTTTTCCCTGCTGGGCGCCGAGGATCTGGCCACGATGTGCCTCACGGTATTCGTGGCGGGCGCGGTGGTTTGCGCGGCACGGGAGGGCGGACACGTGTCCGTCGACCTCATCGGGCGCTTCGGCGGCCGCCGCCTCACGCGCGCAACCGACGTGCTCTCGGGGCTCCTGGGAACCGGGGCCGCGGCGGCCGCGGCGGTGGCGCTGTTCGCCAAGGGCGGGTGCGGTGTCGAGTGCGGCGAGGTCACGGGAAGCCTGGCCATCGTGCATACCCCGTTCTACTACGCGCTGGCGCTGTCGATGGCGACCCTGTCGCTGCTGCTGGCGTCCCGGATCATCCGGGCGCCCGCGGCACGCGGCGAGGGCGGCCCCCGGGGCGAGGCTGACCAGCGGGGCGAAGGCACCTGATGGACGGACCCACCGCCGCCCTCATCGGGCTCGCCATCCTCTTCGTCCTTCTCCTGATCCGGGTGCCGGTCGGGCTGTCCATGCTGATCGCGGGCTCGGCCGGCATCGCCCTCATTCGCCCCCAGGCCGTGCTGCCCGTCATCGCGGGAGAAACGTTCGCGGTGTCCTCGCGGCACGCGCTCATCATCATCCCGCTCTTCATGCTGATGGGAAACCTGGCCGTGGTCTCGGGAATGAGCCGGGAACTGTACCTCGCGGCCAACCTCTGGCTGCACCGCTTCAGGGGTGGCCTGGCCGCGGCATCCATCGTCGCGAGCGCCGGGTTCTCGGCACTCTCCGGATCGTCGCTGGCCGCCGCGCTGACCATGGGACGGGTCGCCGTGCCGGAAATGCGGCGGTTCAACTATGACAGCTCGCTCGCGACTGGAGCCGTCGCCGCCGGTGGAACCCTCGGCATCCTGATCCCCCCATCGGCGGGGCTGGTACTCTACGGCATCCTCACGGAGCAGAGCATCAGCCGCCTCTTCATGGCAGGACTGATCCCCGGGATCCTGCTCACGCTCTTCTTCGTCCTGACCGTTTTCGTGGTGGTGAAGCTGCAACCCCACAAGGTGCCGCGAGACAGGCCGGAGAACCCGCTCACGGCGGGAGGGCGGGTGCCCGCGGGCGCCTGGTGGATCCTGGGGCTGGTGGCGGTCACGCTCGGCGGCATCTACGCCGGCATCTTCTCGGCAATGGAGGCGGCCGGCGTCGGCGCGTTCCTGATCCTGCTGGTGGCGCTGGCGCGTCGCTCTCTCACCCGCGATGCCTTCGGCGAGGCCGTCCTCTCCACGCTGAGGGCGTGCGGCACCGTGTTCCTGATCCTGATCGGGGCCTACGTCTTCAAGGTGTTCCTCGGCTTCACGGAACTCCCGTTCGCCGCGGCCCGCTGGGTGGGTGACCAGGGATGGTCGGGGGGCCAGGTGGTCGCCCTGCTGCTGGCGATGTTCATCGTGCTGGGCACCTTCCTGGACGGGTTCGCAATGCTCGTCCTGACGATCCCGCTCGTTCAACCGATTCTCGCCTCACTCGGCGTCGACATGATCTGGTTCGGCGTCATGATCGTCGTCACCCTGGAGATGGGCCTGATCTCGCCGCCCGTCGGCCTGAACACCTTCGTGGTGAAGAGCGTGGCCCCGGACGTTTCCATGAGTGACATCTATCGCGGAATCGTCCCGTTCTGGCTCGCGATGCTGGCGCTGCTCGTGCTGATCGCGTTGCTGCCCCGGATCGCCACCTTCCTGCCGGGGGCGATGTACGGGTAGTCGATGATGCCGGCTGGTGCTGGACGCGCGTCGATGCCGACGGACATCCTCGCTCCTTGTCTTGCGCGGTCAGGTAATGGCAAGATGTGGCGGTGCAGCCAATTGCCCCTCAGCGGATTGTCCGATCATGACCATGGATCGCAGAAAGTTCACCGCAGTCGCCGGCGCGAGCGCGATGGCGCTGGCCTGGGCGCAAGCCTGTACCGAGGTCGCCGAGAGCGGGGAGGTATCGACCGCGACGGCCAACACGCTGC